>NZ_RCHM01000043.1:0-154134 GCF_003671475.1 Ketobacter sp. GenoA1
ATTGTTAAAGAACGTCTTTTTAACCTTGCCCTCTTCAAGCAAGGACGCGTATTCTACTCCCTCCCAACACCGTGTCAACCTGTTTTTAAACCTGATCAACACCTTAGGGTGTAATACGCTGCGCCGCCTGGACTGCTGTGCCTCAGCCTGCGCCCTTCAACGCCTCCGCCACCCTGTATTCGAGCAACTTCCCCGTCGAAGTGGTGCGCATTATAGGGCCTCAACCCGCCCCGTCAACGACTTTTTTAACCAAATTTTCAATATCTTAGACTTGATTAAATGGCAAAACCAATATCTTTGATTCTGGCTGATTTACAGCCCGGATGGGACGTAGTCTCCAGCAAAATCAAGCACTGAATCAACAGCGTTAAAAGAGTGTAGACAGGGTGAGCGCGCTTTGCAGAATTAATTCTTTCGATAGAACCAGCGGCAGAAAAACAGCATGAACAGAAGCCCCCCAAATATCGATACTTGCAAATAATCCAGTTTGGCGATCCAAAGCATGTGGGCCAAACCCAGCAAGGCGACGGGGTAGATGAGCCGATGCAACTTAATCCAGCTTTTTCCAAGGCGCCGTCGGGCGCTACGGGTGGACGTGAATGCCAAAGGTACCATTAACAGCCAGCCGAACAATCCCAGGTAGACATAGGGCCTTTCAGTGACCTCTTCTAGCAGAATCTGCACATCTAAACCAGCCCACATAACTATAAACGAGAGCAAGTGGATGGATAGATAGAAAAATGCCCATAGGCCCAGGCCTCTGCGGTAAGAGATCCACACTGATCTTCCGCTGAGCAGACGCAGCGGGGTCATGGTGAGACACGCCCATAGAAAGCAGGCTCCGGTTAACCCCAGGTATCGAACGATCCGTTCAGCGGGATCTGCCCCGATCTGACCGGTGGCAACCAGATACACAAGCCACAATAAAGGCAACAGGGAAGCAGCATGAAACACGGCGCGCATCAAGAAACCCTCGCGGCATTAAACTAAAAGTGGGTACGCAGGTTCATTCCCGCGTACAACGGTGCCACCTGCTCTTCATAGCCGTTGAATTTCTGGGTAGGTACCCAGTTTGGATCCCATATGCTGTTAGGCAAGCGTCGTTCCCGCTTCTGGCTCCAGCGTGGATGGTCCACCTGGGGATTAACATTGGCATAGAAGCCGTATTCACGGGAGGCAAGCCGCTGCCAGGTGGTATCAGGCTCCTGCTCCAGAAACTCTATTTTCACAATCGATTTGATGCTCTTGAAGCCGTACTTCCAGGGCACCATCAAGCGCAGGGGCGCACCGTTCTGGGGGAGCAGCGTTTTACCGTAGACACCCACTACCATGAGCGTAAGTGGATGCATGGCTTCATCCATGCGCAGCCCTTCCACATAGGGCCATGGAATGGTCGATCGTGCAAAGCGCTGGGCTGGAAAGCGATCCGGGTCCACCAGGGTCTCAAAGCGCACGTATTTGGCTTTGGAGCCAGGCTCGAAGCGCTTTAACAGATCCCCCAGGGGAAACCCGACCCAGGGCACCACCATAGACCAGGCCTCAACACATCGAAACCGGTATACCCGATCCTCCAGTGCGTGGGGACGAAATATATCTTCCAACGTGTAATGGCCCGGCTTACCCACTTCACCGGTAATCTGAACCCGCCAGGGGTCAACCTTGAAATCCTTGCTGTTCTCCACCGGGTCACTTTTGCCCGTACCAAACTCGTAGAAATTGTTGTAGCTGATTACGTCTTTATACGGCGTGAGCTCTTCCTGAGCCGAATGAGGCCACTTTTTACTACTGGCTAACTTATCGTTGAGTATGGCCTGCCAATTTTGATCCTTAGCCATAGCCGGTAACGGCGCACCACCAAAAGCAGCCAGCCCGGCGCCCAGGATGCCGGCTGATTTCAGCCACTCCCGACGTGACCAGTAACTGGTTTCAGGGGTTATCTCAAAGGATTTGGGTGTTGCTTTGTCTTTCGATTTGATCAGCATCGGGGGCTCCCATTGTCCATCCATTACCGATTAGACGCAGGGCAGCCATCAATGTTTCACTTCTTTCGCCGGAAAAACAGCAACGGACCACTGAGGGCATACACCAGAAAAATAGCCAGCAAGACCCCTGCCGGATAGGAGGCAATCACTGCCAATACCAGAACGACAACCAGAATGGCCACGAAAGGCACCCGCCCCTTGAAATCCAGCTCCTTAAACGAGTTGTATTTTATATTGCTGACCATCATCACAGCCGCAAATGCCGTGATCAAGGCCGCCACGATGGCAATGGACTGTCCATCCAATCCGTGCTCAGTGCCGAACCAAACCATGCCCGCCACCACCGCTGCCGCCGCCGGGCTTGGCAGGCCAGTGAAGTAACGTTTATCCGCAGTGTCGATCTGTACGTTGAAACGGGCCAGCCGCAATGCGGCACAGGCAGCAAACACAAACGCCACCATCCAGCCGATCTTGCCCAGACTGGAAAGGGACCAGGAATAAGACACCAAAGCCGGAGCCACCCCAAAAGAGATGCAATCAGAAAGACTATCGTATTGCGCGCCAAACTCGCTCTGAGTATTGGTCATACGGGCAACCCGGCCATCCAGACCATCGAGAATCATGGCAACAAACACAGCAATTGCGGATTGTTCGAACATGCCATTCATGGCGGCCACTATGGCGTAAAAACCAGAGAACAGTGCTCCTGTCGTGAACAGGTTAGGTAACAGGTAAATGCCCCGGCGGCGAATTTTCCTGCCCCCTTCCAGCTCCTCGCCTTCGACCACCTCGAAGGTCACACCTTCATATTCATCGAAATCATGGTGCTCACCGGCTGTGTCAGACGCTTTCACCGAGTCTTCGGGTTGCTGGTGCCCGCTGTCGACCTGGCCTGTACCGGCTTCTTCTGGCTGGTTCACTTTCTCTACCATATCCGCACCCTATCGTTTTGCTCCGTTATTCGATATGTTGTGATGGCTTAGCCACCATTTTGCAACCGTATTACCACCAATTAAACACAGGAAACAAAAAACGCGGCATATGCCGCGCCTTTTGTTGCACCGGATTCCAATCAGTTCTTGGATTTATCGATGATTTTGTTGGCCTGAATCCACGGCATCATCTCACGTAATTTGGCACCAACCTGCTCAATAGGATGCGCGGCGTTATTACGGCGGTATGCAGTCATTGATGGGTAGTTGTGAGCCCCTTCAGATATGAACATTTTGGCATACTCGCCATCCTGAATGCGCTTTAGCGCATTGCGCATGGCAGCCCGAGACTGATCATTGATGACCTCAGGACCGGTTACGTACTCACCATATTCCGCATTGTTGGAAATGGAGTAGTTCATGTTGGCAATACCGCCTTCATACATCAGATCGACGATCAGTTTCAGCTCGTGCAAACATTCAAAGTAGGCCATCTCAGGGGCATAGCCCGCTTCAACCAAGGTTTCAAAACCTGCCTTAACCAGCTCGACAGCGCCACCGCACAGCACGGCCTGCTCACCGAACAGATCGGTTTCGGTTTCATCTTTGAAGGTGGTTTCGATGATACCGGTACGGCCACCGCCCACGCCGGAAGCGTAGGACAACGCAACGTTCTTGGCGTTACCGGATGCATCCTGATAGATTGCGATCAAATCAGGGATGCCACCCCCTTTTACAAACTCTGAACGCACGGTATGACCGGGCGCCTTGGGAGCAACCATGATGACGTCAAGATCCGCTCGCGGAACCACCTGGTTGTAGTGGATGGCAAAGCCATGGGCAAAAGCCAGCGTTGCACCCTGTTTCAGATTGGGCTCGATTTCATTCTTGTAGAGCTGGGCCTGAAACTCATCCGGGGTCAGAATCATAATCAGATCAGCCCACTGCACCGCTTCCGGCACCGACTTAACACTTAAACCCGCGGCCTCGGCCTTGGTAGCGGAAGCCGAACCTTCACGCAGCGCCACTACGACGTCGACGCCGGAGTCTTTCAGGTTATTGGCGTGTGCATGGCCTTGTGAGCCATATCCGATGATCGCAACTTTTTTGCCCTGGATGATGGAAAGGTCGCAATCTTTGTCGTAATAAACTTGCATGAGTCTTCCTCTATCTGTAAATGCAGTCTTCGCAGTAATGAAATTGGTTTCTGTTGTTCGCTGAACTAAAGCGCCAGCACCTTATCGCCGCGGGCAATACCGGACACGCCGGAACGCACCACCTCCAGGATGGAGGCCTCCCCTACGGACTCGAGGAACGCATCCAGTTTGTCGCTGGCGCCGGCAAGCTGCACGGTATAAACGGAACTGGTCACATCCACTATCTGGCCGCGGAATATATCGGCTGTGCGTTTAATTTCAGCGCGTTGAGCGCCGGTAGCCTTGAGCTTAACCAGCATTAATTCACGCTCAATGTGGGCGCCTTCGCTGAGATCCACCAGCTTTACCACTTCAATCAGCTTATTCAGCTGCTTGGTGATTTGCTCGATGGTGCGATCCGAGCCTGACGTCGTCAAAGTCAACCGCGACAAGGTCGGATCATTGGTGGGTGCCACTGTTAACGTTTCAATGTTGTAACCACGCTGGGAGAATAATCCCACCACGCGCGACAGAGCACCTGGTTCGTTTTCCATCAGAATTGAAATGATTCGTCGCATGATCAGGTACGCTCCGTTTTGCTGAGCCACATGTCGCGCATGGAGCCTTCTTTTATCTGCATTGGGTATACGTGCTCTGTGGGATCCACGGAAATATCGAGGAACACCAGGCGATCTTTAAGCGAGAATGCTTCTTCCATGGCGCCCTGCAGCTGATCCGGTTTGGTCACCCGAATACCTACATGCCCGTATGACTCCGCCAGCTTGATGAAATCCGGCAGTGATTCCTCATAGGTTGAACTGGAATGACGCCCCTGATACTGCATGTCCTGCCACTGGCGCACCATCCCCAGGGACTGATTGTTCAGGTTCACGATTTTGACCGGGAAATGGTACTGCAGGCAGGTGGACAGCTCCTGAATATTCATCTGGATACTGCCTTCTCCTGTAACACAGGCCACCGTCTTGTCCGGTTTTGCTACCAGACAGCCCATGGCGGCGGGCAGGCCGAAGCCCATGGTGCCCAAACCACCGGAATTGATCCACTGGCGCGGATACTTGTACTTGTAGTACTGGGCGGCAAACATTTGATGCTGACCCACATCCGAGGTAATGATGGCTTCGCCGTTGGTGACCCGGTACAACTCCTCAATGACTGTTTGCGGCTTCAAAACATCAGGCTTGGTTTCATAACGCAAGCCATGGTAGGCACGCCAGGCATCGATCTGTTTCCACCAGGCTTCCAGCGCCTGCAGGTCCGGTTTGTCTTCGGTCTTTTCCAGCTGATCCAGCATCTCTTTCAACACCTGATCCACCGGCCCCACAATGGGGATATCTACAGGAATGTTTTTGGCAATGGATGCAGGGTCCACGTCCACGTGAATGATTTTCGCATTGGGGCAGAACTTGCCGGTATGGTTAGTTACCCGATCGTCGAATCGGGCACCAATGGCCATTACCACGTCCGCATGATGCATGGCCATGTTGGCCTCATAGGTGCCGTGCATACCCAGCATCCCCACGAACAGGGGATCGTCGCCAGGAAAGCCACCCAACCCCATCAGGGTGTTGGTACAGGGAAACCCCATTTTTCGAACCAGCTCAGTAAGTTCCGCCGCAGAATTACCCTGCACCACACCGCCACCGGTGTAGAAAATGGGGCGCTTTGCCGCCATCAACAGATCCACAGCCTTCTTGATCTGGCCTGAATGCCCTTTGGAAACCACATTGTAGGAACGCAACTTGACCTTGGAGGGGTAGCTGTATTCGTAGGTCACCGCTGGATTGGTCAGATCCTTGGGAATATCCACCAGTACCGGGCCAGGGCGACCGGTGCTGGCAATATAGAATGCCTTTTTAATGGTGGCCGGAATATCTTCGGTCTTCTTTACCATGAAGCTGTGCTTGACAATGGGTCGAGTGACACCAACGATATCCGTTTCCTGGAAGGCATCATCGCCGATCCAGTCAGACTGGACCTGGCCGGTGATGATGACCATGGGAATGGAGTCCATGTAGGCCGTGGCAATGCCGGTTACGGTATTGGTGGCACCTGGGCCCGATGTTGCCAACACGACACCGGTGGTGCCGCTGCAACGGGAAAAGGCATCTGCCATATGGGCAGCAGCCTGTTCGTGACGAACCAGTACATGGGTAATGCTTTTTTGTTGAAACAGCGCGTCATAGATATGCAGTACGGCACCGCCCGGGTAACCGAATATGGTTTCAACACCCTCGTCCTTCAAAGCCCGAACGAGCATCTCTGCGCCTGATAGAAGTTCCACGATCTCACACCTTAATCTTGAGCACTCAGCATCAGCCCCACTGGCCGATTCGCCCATGCCCAAGCCTGTTACAAACCAATTAAAGTCATGAATGTCAGTTCCACACCGGTCGAAATTCAATTCAAATCCAGGTGGCCTGTGGGTCAAAGCTAGCTTGGCAATCAAGGCACAGGGGTTTTGGCCTGATTACCTCATACGCTGTTAAGCCTATGATTTATCTAGCGAGATCGACGGGATATGGCAGTAAAACCGGCTACGGCTTATGCCTAAAAGTGGCGATACTCTCGCTCTAGCGCAGCCTGGCAAGGTATCTCCCGCCAATCTGCACCCACCTCAGTGAGCCGCATATCTTGACATGGATGGAAATTTTGTCAATAGAGTCCCTTTACGTTGAAAACCATGAACTTAGGAGGGGTTAATCTATACTTCGGTAATAGCGTTGATGAATTCACAAAATCGGCGGGAAATTATGCGAACCACACGTTTAAACAGCTATAGTTACAGTAGTTACTTCACAGATCAGAGCAACGTCATGATAAAAAAACCAATATTTCTGTTGTCGGCACTCTGCCTGGCCTTGTTACTGTCGCCGGCCGCTTATGCGGGCAAGTACTATAAATGGGTGGATAGCGAAGGCGTGACTCATTATGGCGAAAGTCCACCGGATACGGAGACCGCCGCCGTGGTCAATGTTAAAACCGGCGCCTCCAGCGACCAGAAGCAGGCCATCGAGGCGCTGGAAGCCAAGCGCAAAGCCGCCGAGGAAACCAGTAACCCCCCCCAGGCGGATGAAGAGTCGGCGATTGAAAAAGAAAACCGGAAGATCATGGAGAACAACTGCAAGATTCAGCGCCAGAACCTGTCTCAGCTGAAAGCGAACCGACGGGTGAAAGTGACCGACGACAATGGTCAAATCCGTTACCTGAACGACGATGAGATTCAAAACAGGCAGAGCGAAATCGAAAAATACATCGCCGAGAACTGCAAGGGAGTGTAAACCCTCAAACCAGACCGGTTCATGAGGCCCGCCATAAAAAAAGCCTGGTATGAAACCAGGCTTTTTTTATGGCCAATGAGCGGCCTTTATTTGGAAAAGCAGATCCGATCTTCGTCCATTCGGGCCACAATGGTTTCACCCGGTAAGAACTCGCCACTCAGTATGGATTGGGCCAGTGGGTTTTCAATCTCCCGCTGGATCGCGCGCTTCAAGGGCCGGGCGCCATACACCGGGTCAAATCCAGCCTCCACCAGTTTGGCCATTACCTCATCGGATAATTCCAGCGACAGATCACGCTCCGCCAAGCGCTTGCGCAGATTGGCCAGCTGAATCTCGGCAATGCCGCGAATCTGTTCATTCACCAGCGGGTGGAACACCACCAGCTCATCGATCCGGTTGATTAACTCCGGACGGAAGTGGGTTGCCACGATATCCATGACGGCGGCCTTCATACGGTCGTACTGCTCCTCGCCCGCCATCGTTTGGATCACGTCAGACCCCATGTTCGAGGTCATCACAATCACCGTGTTACGGAAATCCACTGTCCGGCCCTGGCCATCGGTCAGGCGGCCATCCTCCAACACCTGTAACAGGATATTGAACACATCGGGATGCGCTTTTTCCACCTCATCCAGCAGAATCACCGAATAGGGTTTACGGCGCACGCTTTCCGTCAGGTAACCACCCTCCTCGTACCCCACATACCCGGGAGGCGCACCGATCAGTCGCGCCACAGAATGCTTCTCCATGAACTCCGACATATCGATACGCACCAAGGCCTCTTCGGTATCGAAGAGGAATGTGGCCAACGCCTTGCACAACTCGGTTTTGCCCACCCCGGTGGGACCGAGGAACAGGAAGGAACCATTGGGTCGGTTGGGATCGGACAAGCCGGCACGGGAGCGCCGGATAGCATCGGATACGGCTTTGATGGCTTCATCCTGCCCTACCACCCGCTGATGCAGGGCTGCCTCCATTTTCAACAGCTTTTCACGCTCGCCTTCCAACATCTTGGATACCGGGATGCCGGTCCACTTGGATACGACTTCAGCGATCTCCTCCTCAGTTACTTTATTGCGCAGCAATTTCATTTCCATCATTTCCGCTTGCGCTGCCATGTCCAACTGCTTTTCCAGTTCCGGAATACGGCCATACTGCAGCTCGGACATTTTGGTCAGATCGCCACTGCGGCGGGCCTGCTCCAAATCGATTCGAGCCTGCTCCAGATCGGCTTTCACCTGTTGGCTGCCATGCAGGGAGGCCTTTTCCGCGGTCCATACTTCATCCAGATCCGCGTACTCTCTCTCGATGCCATCGATATCGTCGTTTAGCTTGTCGAGGCGCTTTCGGGAGGCCTCGTCTTCCTCTTTCTTCAGCGCTTCGCGCTCCATTTTAAGCTGGATGAGACGACGCTCCAGCCGATCCAGTTCTTCCGGTTTGGAGTCCATTTCCATACGTATACGACTGGCGGCTTCGTCGACCAAATCGATGGCCTTGTCCGGCAATTGACGATCTGTAATGTAGCGCTGAGACAGTTTGGCGGCTTCCACAATCGCCGAGTCGGTGATGTTCACCCCATGGTGAACTTCATAACGTTCTTTGAGGCCGCGCAGAATGGCAATGGTGTCTTCCACCGAGGGCTGGTCCACCAGCACTTTCTGGAAACGACGCTCCAGTGCCGCATCCTTTTCAATGTACTGTCGGTACTCATCCAGCGTGGTGGCGCCCACACAGTGCAGCTCGCCGCGGGCCAGAGCGGGTTTCAGCATGTTGCCGGCATCCATGGCGCCTTCGCTCTTACCTGCTCCCACCATGGTGTGCAGCTCGTCGATAAAGAGGATCACGCTGCCCTCTTCCTTGGCCAATTCATTGAGTACCGACTTCAATCGCTCCTCGAACTCGCCCCGGTATTTGGCCCCTGCCAACAGGGAGCCCATGTCCAGGGACAGTACACGCTTGTTTTTCAGCCCTTCGGGCACCTCGCCATTAACAACCCGTTGCGCCAGGCCTTCCACAATGGCGGTTTTACCCACACCGGGCTCACCAATGAGCACAGGATTGTTTTTGGTCCGGCGCTGCAACACCTGGATGGTGCGACGGATTTCATCATCACGCCCGATGACCGGATCCAGCTTGCCATCCGCGGCGCGTTTGGTCAGGTCTAACGTGTATTTTTCCAGCGCCTGACGGGATTCTTCTGCATTGGGATCGTTCACCTGTTCACCCCCACGAACCTTTTCAATGGCGGTTTCCAAGTCCTGCTTGGTGACGCCCAGTTTTTTGAATATTTGGCCGGTAACACCCTTGTCCTCCACCATGGCCAACACCACGATTTCGCTGGAGATGTATTTATCTCCACGCTGTTGGGCATATTTATCCGCCACATTGAGAATACGCCCCATGTCATTGGACATGTGCACATCACCGTCGTGATTCTGTACCTGCGGCAGGCGGATCAACTGGGCGGTGATTTCATCTTTCAACTGGCCCACATTGACACCGGCCTGAGCCAGCAACGGTTTAATGCTGCCGCTGCTGTCCTCCACCATGGCCGATAAAACATGGACCGGCTCAATAAAATTATGGTCACGACCTACGGCTATCGATTGGGCATCGGATAGCGCCATCTGCAGCTTACTGGTCAATCGGTCAATTCGCATGTAACACCCTCATAAACTTATTGTACGGCGTACTTACACGCCCTATTAAACTGCTTTACAATTTGGGGGCAAATAAACGCTTTTTCAATGGGCGTATTGATTTTAGGGCCGTGAGATGAAGGAATTTATTGAGCTGGATCAATCCAGATCATGGACAGCAGGCGGCCGGTCACCGGTTGCCGTCGAAAGGAGAAAAAACGGGGATCGGTATAGGTGCAGAAGCCCCCACCGGTGATGTGCTGAACACCCCATTTGTTGAGGCGAACACGGGCCAGGCCATAGAGGTCACCCTGCCAGCGGCCACGCTCATTGGCCTGAAAAAAGCCACTGTAGTCAGTCGACTGTTTGAGAAACACGTCCCTCACGTCATCACCGACTTCAAAGGCCGGTTGGCTGATTGCCGGACCCAGCCATACCTTAATTAAATAGGGGTCCGTTCCGAACTTTGCAAGGGCCGCTTCCAGCACACCGGCGGCCAGGCCGCGCCAGCCGGCATGGGCCAGGGCCACTTCCGAGCCGTCCGCCGCCGCAAAGAACACCGGCAGGCAATCTGCGGTGTGCAGGGTACACACCTGCTCCGGCTCACGGGTATAAACGGCATCCGCTTCAGGTTCCGCACCATCTTCAGGTTTCGCACCATAGGGAGCGGCGTCCACAACCGCTATGCCATGAACCTGGCGCAACCATTGTGGTGGCCTGGACCAGGCAAAGTAATCAGCCAGTGCACGGCGACAGCGGGCCACGGACTCCGGATCATCTCCCACATGACTGGCGGTATTAAAGCCATCATAAGGTGGCCGGCTCAGTTGACCGGCCCGAGTGGTGCACCAGGCCCGCACACCCGGCACCTGCCAGTCCGGTTGCAGCCAGTGCCGAACCAGGGCGGCATCAAGCATCGGCTGCATCCGCCCTTAACACCGTGATCATAGCCTTGAAATCGTCCGGTAAAGGCGATTCCCACTGGCAATATTCACCGCTCTCAGGGTGCTGGACACCCAACTTCCTGGCGTGCAGGGCCTGCCGCTTGAACTGACGCAATGCCTCAATCAGCTCCGCAGTGGCACCCTTGGGCAGCCGCAAGCGCCCTCCGTAGGTGGGATCGCCCAGCAAGGGGTACTGAATATACGCCATATGGACGCGAATCTGATGGGTCCGGCCGGTTTCCAATTGCACACGGATGTGTGTGTGGGCGCGAAATCGCTCAATCAGGCGGTAATGGGTCACCGCAGGCTTGCCGGAATGGCTCACCGCCTGACGGGTTCGCTGGGAGGGGTGACGGCCAATGGGCTCATCCACCACACCACCACCGGTCATCACACCCTGGACGATGGCTTCGTATTCACGAAAGGCGGTCTTTTCCTGCAGTTGATCCACCAGAGAGGCATGGGCCTTTAGGGTTTTGGCCACCACCAGCAACCCGGTTGTATCCTTATCGATCCGGTGCACGATCCCAGCGCGCGGAATAGTTGCCAGATCCGGCGAGTGGTGCAACAACGCATTGAGCAGCGTGCTGTCGCGGTTGCCCGCTGCCGGATGCACCACCAAACCGGCGGGCTTGTTGATCACCAGCAGATGCTCATCTTCGTAGACAATGTCCAGGTCAATAGCCTGGGGCTCCCAACTCTGCTCCGCCTCCAGCTCGGCATCAACCTGCAGGCACTCTCCGCCGATTACCTTCTCCCGGGGCTTCCGGGTTTGCCCATCCACGGTGAGCTCACCGCTCTTGATCCAGCTTTGCAGTCGGGAACGGGAATAATCGGGAAACAGCTCGGCAGCAACCTGATCCAGCCGCTGTCCGGCCTGCTGATCATTTACCCTGGCGCTGAGTTGTATTTGTTGGGGCATGGAACTCTCTCATCATGATCGGGTCGGATATTTTACCTCAGTTTGGGCCCGGAAACCTGACTTTGCTGTTCTGACAGCTCATTGTGGCTATAATGGCCCGCTTCAAGAATTCTAAAATCGTGGACACCCATACCCTATGTTGATTTGGCGAACTTCTTTCTTTCTACGCGTACCTCTGCTGGGCCTGCTGATCTCATTGCTGGCACTGTTGGCAGCCTGCTCGTCTGCCCCTAAAACACCACAGCTTTCCGAACGCCAGTTTTATGAAGAAGCCCAATCCGCCATCGACGCCAACAACATGACACTGGCCATTGACCGGCTGCAGGGCCTTGAATCCCGCTACCCGTTTGGCCGTTATGCATCCCAGGCCAAACTGGATCTGATTTACTGCCACTACCGGGCACTGGACTATGAGGCCTCGGCGGCCACCGCAGAGCGGTTTATCAACACTCACCCGGATCATCCGCAACTGGACTATGCCTATTATATGAAGGGCCTGGCCTCCTACAGCGTGGATCGGGGGTTGCTGGAGCGTTTTATTCCCAGCGACTTTTCGGAGCGGGACATGGGGCCGGCACGGGAATCGTTCGAGGATTTCAACCGCCTCATTAATCGTTTTCCAAACAGCGTTTACGCCGCTGATGCCCGTCAGCGCATGATTTACCTGCGCAACCTGCTGGCGGCCTATGAGCTGCGTGCTGCGTCATTCTACATGCGGCGCGGGGCCTTCGTTGCAGCGGCAAACCGTGGCCGCTATGTGGTAGAGAATTTTGATACCAGCCCCTCGGTTGCAGATGCCCTGGTGATCATGGCGGAGGCCTACACCGAGCTGGATCAACCGGATCTGCGCGCCAGTACTGTGGAAGTGTTGAAAGCGAATTTTCCCGATCATCCCAGGCTGGCCAGCGGGGCTTTCGAATATGACAAAACCCAGCACGGCGGCCGCTCAATGTGGAGCGTGCTCACCTTTGGCCTGATTGACTGACTGAGCCGTAGCGGCCGGCGGCAGATCTATTCCCCCGCTGGCCACTTGCAGGTGACCGGATAGCGCCGATCACGCCCGAACGCACGGGACGTAATACGTGCACCTATCGCCGCCTGACGGCGCTTGTACTCATTCAAATCCACCAGCCGAATCACCTTCTGCACGATCTCCCGCTCATACCCCTCTGCCACGATGGCATCTGCGCTAAAATCCCGTTCCACATACATCTCGAGGATGGCATCCAGTTCCGGGTAGGGCGGCAGACTGTCCTCATCTTTCTGATCCGGTGCCAGCTCAGCAGACGGCGGGCGATCGATAACCCGCTGCGGGATCGGCGGGTTGTCCGGTGTCAGGCGATTGCGGTATTCGCACAGTTTGAATACCAGGGTTTTGGGTACATCCTTCAGTACATCGAACCCGCCGGCCATGTCACCGTAGAGCGTGGCATAACCCACCGCCATTTCACTTTTGTTGCCCGTGGTTAGTACGATGTAGCGTTTCTTATTGGATAGCGCCATCAACATCACGCCACGACACCGGGCCTGGAGGTTTTCCTCTGTGGTATCCCGCGCCGTTCCTGCAAAATCCGGTGCCAGGGTCTGCATAAAGGCCTCATACATGGGCTCAATGGGGCGTATCTTGTAGCTCACCCCCAATGCCACCGCCTCGGCTTCGGCATCATCAAGGCTCATCTGTGAGGTGTATCGAAACGGCATCATGATCGCTTCAACACGATCAGCGCCCAAGGCATCAACCGCCACTGCCAGGGTTAACGCCGAGTCTACCCCGCCAGACAACCCCAGCACGGCACCTTTGAACCCATTTTTGTTGACGTAATCCCGCACCGCCAGCACCAACGCCCGGTAGGCGCTCTGCTCTACTGTCTGATCCGGTGCCACAGGGGCATCCACCGGTACAAGGCCGGCTTCTGCCCGCAACAGTACCGGGTAGAGGCCCGCTGCAAAGGCCGGTGCGCGGAACCGAAGGGTGCCCTGGGCATCCGCCACCACTGATCCCCCATCAAACACCAACTCATCCTGGGCTCCCACCAGATTGGCATAAACGATGGGCATGTTGCCTTCTCTGGCGCGCATCTCCAACAGGCTTTTGCGTACCTGCTCTTTACCCAGGTGAAACGGGGATGCATTCAAATTCAACATCAGCCGGGCACCGGCTTCCCGGGCCTGTGACATTGGCCCCTCATGCCAGATATCCTCACAGATGGTGATGCCCACCCTGTGGCCCTTGATGTCAAAAACGCAGGGGCTGTTTCCCGGCTGAAAGTAGCGTTTCTCATCAAACACCAGATAGTTGGGCAATTCCTGCTTATGATATTCGGCCACCAGTTTGCCGCCGTATATCAGCCCGGCCGTGTTGTAGAGGCTGCTGCCCTCGCCTTTAGGGTAACCAATGAGCGTGTAGATATCGGCGGGCAGATCCGCGCACAAGCGGGCCAGCGCTTTTTGTACCCGAATTCGTATACTGGCGCGGAACAAGAGGTCTTCCGGGGGATACCCGGTCAGTGTAAGCTCTGGAAAAACAATAATATCCGCGTGAAATTCATCACGGGCCCGACGGCTGGCATGCAAAATTTGTGTGGCATTACCGTCAATATCCCCAACCATGAAATCCAACTGCGCTATAATGATCTGTAAATCATTGTTTTTCATGTATTTTACACCCTAACAATCAATAAACTGCCCGGCTCTGGCAAAATAAGCGCGTATTTTGGGCCAAATCGAACCCGCGCGCAAAGGCCAAACAGTCAGGGGGAGCCAATATGATGATCATCCGATTAATAATTCTAGTGGCATTGGTGGGGCTGCTGATCTTTGCCTACCGCAAACTCACCGGCTCAGGCCAGTCAGAAAACAAGCAAGCCAACAACCCTGCCGCCATGAAAAAGTGTGACCAGTGCGGAATACACCTGCCCCAGGAGGAAGGTTGCAAACACAAGGATCACTTCTTCTGCAGCAATGAACACATGCAAGCCTATCTAGATCAGCACCCCGATGAGCGAGACTGATAAAGACAAACACCAGGATCCAGCACTGGCGGAGGTTCGCCAAAACCAGTGGCGGCTGCTTCAGGTCTATTTGCTGTATCGCCTGGCACTGGCTTTCAGCCTGGTGGGCGCCTACTTTCTGGAAACCAGCCAGAGCACGCGATCCATCGGGCTGGATGAACGCCTGTATTTCGCCACGATTGCCACCTATTTTGTCCTCGCGTTGCTCGGCCTGCTCGTCAATCGACTGCAGACCGGGCGCATCACCATCCAGATCTTTATCGTCATTGTCATCGATATTCTCAGCATCGCACTGTTGGAGTATGCCAATGGCGAATCCAACAGTAATCTCACCATTCTGCTGGTGGTTACCGTGGCTGCCGGCGGCATTCTGGTGGAGGGCAAACTGGCGACATTTTTCGCCGCAGTGGCGACACTTGCCATTCTTTACAAGCAAATTCTGAACGCAATCCTGCATAACCGTTTTGAGCAGGACGATTTCCTGCAGAGTGCCTTTATCGGCATCGCTTGCTTTGCCACCTCGTTTCTGGCCCAGCAAATTGCCAACCGATTACGGGAAAGTGCTGCGCTGGCAGGGCGACAGGCCGAAGACCTGGCCAACCTGGAGGAATTGAACCACCTGATTATCCAGCGCATGCGCACCGGGATCGTAGTAGTGGACAACGATAACAATATCGTATTGATCAACGAAGCCTGCTGGAAAATGTTCGGTATGCCAACCATGAGCAAACACCAGTCGCTGGAAAATTTTTCACCACAGCTAAGCAAGCAACTGGCCACATGGCGACGTGACCCATTCAAACGCACCAAACCATTTCGCTCCTACGGCGCAGGCCCGGAAGTTCAAGCCAACTTCACCATGATGGAAAACGCCGACCAAGCCAATGTGCTCATCTTCCTGGACGACAACACACGCATGGCACAACAGGCCCAGCAACTGAAACTGGCTTCACTGGGAGGATTAACCGCCAGCATTGCCCATGAAATACGCAATCCTCTGGGTGCCATCAGCCATGCCGCCCAACTGCTAAACGAATCCACTGACCTGACCAAAGGCGATGCACGCTTAAGTGAAATCATTCATCAACATACCATTCGCGCCAACAAAGTAATCGAAAACGTATTACAATTATCGCGACGAAAACAGGCTGAACCGGAGCTGCTGAATATGAAAGCGTGGCTCACCAGCTTTATCTACGATTTTCAAACCAACCAGGACCAATCCTGCGAAATCGCCTTCAGCTGCAATCAGGATGATCTCCAGTTTCGCATTGATCCCTCGCAGATTCAGCAGGTTCTCACCAATCTGTTTCAAAACGGTATAAGATACAGCGAGCAGGCGACCGGAAAGCGCACACTGAAAGTCGTTGCCGATTTTAATATTCAATCTGAGCAACCCACCCTGGATATCATTGATCAGGGCCCGGGCATACCGACTGCGCAACAGGATAAAATCTTCGAGCCGTTCTACACTTCAGAAAAGAGTGGCACCGGGCTTGGCCTCTATATTGCCCGGGAGCTTTGTGAAGCCAATCAAGCACGCCTGGACTATCACCCCATTTCCACCGGCAGTTGCTTTCGCATAACCTTCTCCCATCCATCCAGAATAGTGACCATATAACAATGAGCCAATACAAAGCACTAATCGTTGATGATGAGCCCGACATCCGTGAATTGCTGGATTTGACGCTGTCGCGAATGGATATTGAAACCTTTACCGCAGCCAATCTGGATTCTGCACACGTATCACTTGAGCAGGAAAAATTCGACCTGTGCATCACTGATATGAATCTGCCGGATGGTAACGGTATCGATCTGGTGAAATTCATCCAGGCCAATTATCCCAGCTTGCCGGTGGCCGTGCTCACCGCCTATGGGAGCATGGAAACGGCTATTACCGCACTGAAAGCTGGCGCCTTTGATTTTGTCTCCAAACCGGTGGACCTGCAGCGCCTGCGCGACCTGGTGAATGCCGCGCTGAAACTGAAATTCGAAAAACAGGAGCCGGTTACTGAACAGGGTGACTCCCCTATTCTTGGCCATTCACCGTTAATTAAAAAACTACAGGTGCAAATCAAGAAGCTGGCCCGCAGTCAGGCGCCCGTGTATATCAACGGCGAATCCGGCAGCGGCAAAGAACTGGTGGCGAGGGAGATCCACCGTTTGGGCCCCCGCGCCGAAGGCCCCTTTATTCCCGTGAACTGCGGTGCCATTCCCAGCGAACTGATGGAAAGCGAGTTCTTTGGGCATCGCAAAGGCAGTTTTACCGGGGCCTTTGAAGACAAAACCGGCCTGTTTCAAGCCGCAAAGGGCGGCACGCTGTTCCTGGATGAAGTGGCTGACCTACCCATGCAGATGCAGGTCAAACTATTACGGGCTATTCAGGAAAAAGCCGTGCGGCCGGTGGGCTCGCAAAAAGAGGTGGCCACCGATGTGCGCATTCTGAGCGCGACCCACAAAGACCTGACAAAGCTGGTCGATGAAGGCGAGTTTCGGCAAGACCTGTTCTACCGCATCAATGTTATTCAGGTTACCGTACCACCATTGCGCAGCCGGGGCGAAGACATCATATTTCTGTCAAAATACGTGCTGCAATCATTGGCCAAAGATTGGGATATGGAACTGCCCAAACTCAGCCCAAAGGCAGAACAGGCCCTGGAAGAATACCAGTTTCCGGGCAACGTGCGGGAACTCGAAAACATACTGGAGCGCGCGGTAACCCTGTGTGATGACGAGGTCATTACACCCGAGCATCTGCAACTGCCCACGGACGGCGTGCCGGTGTCAAAGCCAAGTGCCGCCAGCAATGGGGAACACGCCATCCCGGATTTCGTCGAGGGCGACTCGCTGGAAGAATACCTCACGGACATCGAAAAGCAGGCCATTTTGAAGGCTTTGGACGATACCCGCTGGAACCGCACCGCCGCGGCTAAAAAGCTGGGCATGAGCTTTCGCTCACTGCGCTACCGCCTGAAAAAGCTGGGATTGGATTCGGACGATTAACTCAATACATGTCTGCAGATGGCCGGACTGTTTCCGGCGCATAAGGAGCAGGATCCACAATCGGTTCTTCCTGTAACAGAAGATTGACCATTAATCTAACCGATGCTGGTGCCAGAACCAGACCATTGCGAAAATGCCCAGCGTTGACATACAGGTTTGACCATCCGGGCATAGCCCCAATGTAGGGAATCCCATGAGGAGAGCCTGGGCGCAAGCCCGCCCAATGCGCTTCAACCGACACCGAGCGTAGCGCAGGCACCAATGAATAAGCCACATCCAATAGCTCATTGCGTGCCTCACTGGTTACCACTTTCTCGAACCCCGTGTGTTCCAATGTGCTTCCCACAACGATGCGCCCATCCAGCCGGGGAATCAGGTACCGCCCCTGATGCAGCATAATACTATTGATCAGGCCCGGGCTTGGCTCAAATACCAGCATTTGCCCTTTCACTGGCTGAATGCTCAAGGGGGTACCCGCATCAACCAAAAGATCACCGGCCCAGGCACCGGCACACACCACCACCTTGCCCGCCTGCAGGTTACCGATCGACGTTACGACCTGAGCACGATCACCATCAAGTCGCTGCAACGCCCGGGCTTCTACATTGCCATCAATTCGACATAAAGGGTGCTGTACCAGATAAGCGTGTAAACTCTGCAAAAATCGAGGGTTTCGAATATTACCAATATCCGGCCACCAAACCCCCCGCCGGCAATCCGACTTTAACTCCGGCTCATGCTCTAGAAGTTGTGCCGAATTCATCAAACTGAAATTCTTGGAGTGATGCTGCGCCCAATCGACAATATCACTGTAGCCGGGAGGATCCAACATCAACAATCCACAGGGATTAAATTCCGGATCAATCCCAGTAGCGTCTTTCAGCTCAGAAGCCAAAGCGGGATAGGCATGTTGCGCCCACGAAGCAAGTGCGGTAACCGCTGTCGAATAATTCCAGGGATATAATGGGGAAACAATACCGCCCCCGGCCCAGGAAGCCTCTGCCCCCACCTGGCTGCGCTCAATCAATGTGACCGAGATTGAGCGCTCAACCAGCTCCTTGGCCAATAGCAATCCTATAACGCCACCACCTATAATCAGAACATCCGTCATAATAACCTTACGTCTCTCAATACTTCTGTGTTGATATACGAAATGGTAATCTACCGGGATTCTAAAAACAGCATTTTCTCAGAATGCGCTTTAAAAGGGGGCACCATGCAACGTGCAGAAAAGGGATTCACTATCGTAGAGTTGATGATTACTCTGGTTATCGTCGCCATTATGATCGCATTCGCCACACCTTCGTTTATCGACATGATCGAAAAGAACAGGGTCCGCACCACCGGGGAAAACTTGTTAGAGCTATTACGAACATCACGATTAACTGCTGTCCAACAACGCAGCACCGTTGTGGTGTGTGGCAGCTCCAACCGTGAAACCTGTGATAATGACTGGCAATCTTCGATCATCACTGTCAAACCGGCTGAGAATGATGGGCAGGATCAAATTCTGGCCTCGATGAGCATCAGCGATAAAGTAACGATCAGTAAAACCAACAATGGCCCTATCAATACCAACATCGATTTTAACAGTAATGGATGGTCGCCCTTCGACAACACCATCATCACATTGTGCCCGGTGGATGGTAAGCAAAGAAACGCATATCAGGTTACATTGAGCGGCTCTGGTAAAACCAAAATACGCTCGAACACACAGGATGAAAATTGGTGCTGATGCAATAAAGGGCTTCAAAAGAAGCCCTTTATATTGTTTTGACGAAAGATTCCTTAGGATACTCGGCGCTTTCTGGACACACCCAAAGCAGCCAATCCCAGACCAAAAATGGCAATGCTCAAAGGCTCAGAGACCGCCTGAGGATCTCCTCCCACTACGTCGAGCTCCTCTACATCAATAGTGAAATTGATGTAGTCCAAAGACCATCCATCTGTTACATTGGCCATCACAAAATCCAGAGTCAGGACCTCTCCCATCAAAGCAGCGAACAAGTCACTGTTTACATTCACCGTTTCAGTCCAAACGTACTGAGCTGGTGCCGCATCTACAGATGAAGTTTGACTCTCCGGATTCGCGATGAAATAGTCATTCAATCGCAGTTCAGCGCCGGGCAACGCTCCATAAGCGGAATACTCAATTTGAATACTGTTGATAGTGGAGTAGCCACTCAAATCAATAGGAGACCAGGAAAAGCCCCCCTGACTCATGGAATCTTCAGAAAAAACAGATCCATCCCCCTGGGTAAGCTGAGCGTCCCCACTGGCCGATTCGGCAAACGAAAGCAAACCATAATTGTTGCCAACAAAGAACTCACCATTAAAGTTATCTTCCACACCGAAAGATTGCTCAATGACAATCGCATTGGCACTGTTTGCCAACCCTACGGCCACCAAAGCCAATGAACCCACCAAACTCTTTTTAACAAGAACCATAAAAAACCCCATCACTTCCTATTGCTGTGTTTAAAACAAACTCAAAAATTACACTATAAAATGAAAGCTCTCTTTTTGCCCAAAAAGGATGCAATTAGCAGACCTAAGTTCTTAACCTGCTGATTTTAAAAGAAGCCACTTGACTTACAGCACCATAAAAAAGAAAACCTGTAAATTAGTCCGACACTCCAATTCATTCGAGCTGCTTCCAGCGGGTCTTTCGAATCACATCCAACCTAAGGGGCGGACTACCACCAGAGCGCGTTCCAGCAAGAATGGCACCACCTGTGGATGCCGGAATGGTTTGATCCGGTTCACCATCACCATCATTGTCGATATTTTGTTCCGCCAACTCTGACACCAGCACCTGGATCGAGCCCGCAACATTCTGGCTTAAGCCTTGTTGCACACTCAATACCTGTCCATCGCCCGGTGTAAAACTATAGATTGCGGATGCCCCTTCCCCTATCTGACAGCTATCTACTGATGGCGCGACATCTGGCCTGTAGTAGGTGGAAAAAACCACCTGGCCGCCCACAATCAAAGGTGACCCCAGTAACTTTTCCGCACTGAATCCGCTGCCGCCCAACTCCAGACTATAACCGCGCACCCTGATATCGGTTGAAGCCGCTGTAATTGCTTCTTCGTTTTCTATTTTTGTCACTGGTTGCAGCAGACTGAGTTCACCATCAGCTGTGGTGGCCTCTTCAGTGATGACGGGTTGGTTAGACGTAAAAGGTTCATAATCCATCAAGTAGAAGAACTTTTCCTCCACAGAGGCGTCCAAGGGGTTAGAGCGCCAACCTGAACCAATCGCAAGCGCCATACAATAGCCTTGGGGGCACTGCATTTTGGCGACACTGGGAGGGTAAAAAAAGCGTCGATCAATTTCCTGTGTAACATTCGACGCACCGGCAACCCCCAGCTGTGCCACCACTGTATCGTTGGGATTACTGATCAGATCGCTCGCACCGGAATTAGCGTTATTGACATCGAATCGATGAATTTGTCCCCCCATGTCACCGACATAGAAAAAATCAAGCAACTCATCGCCATTCAGGTCAACGGTTTTCACCGTTGATGGAATACTGTATTGCAAAGCAGCTACCTGCGTATATGGAGCATCCTCGTTTTGGGCTGGCAGGGAGGAAGCCCACCACAATACATCCCCCGCCTGATAGATATCGCCTGTTTGCGCCACCTGAAAATCCTGGGCGGCGATTATATAGATTTGCGCCCCTTTGGCTGGCAGTGTTTCAGGACGGCCGCTGTCGTATACAGGATCGTATCCACCACCTATGATGAAAACACCAGCCGGCGTACCCGCATAATTAATAATAGCCAATTTTGGTTCAGACCAGGATTGGCCGTTATTGACGAACTCATTCACGCCGCCTTCAATAACCGCCTTCTCTTCGATGGTTTCACTATCGTGTACATTGGTGGCATCAAGAATATAATAATTCCGGCCACCGCGACGCATACCACCATAGAGAAACACGAAATCCTGAGAATTTTCATCAATGTTTCCATTACGATCAACATCCTGCCGCCACACAGTCCAGGTTGAATCCAACCCATATATCAAGTTGCCATCGGCTGCTGCAGGTTTGGTTGCTGCATACATACTTTCAACTGGAGAAGGGGTGTCGAACGCTTGGCGCTTTAACATGGCTTCCGGCATATAGGCTAAATGTTCTTCACCGGTTTCTGAGTCCAATGCGTATAGCTTGCCATCGTTGGTACTGATAAAAACCACATTCTCCAGGGTTGATAGTGGCTCCCCATTAGCATCACGGCTTTCATAGTTGACCAACACAGGAGAGGAATGCAGAGGAGCACCATACACATTGCGTAAGTCGTTATAATCACTGGCACGTTCATCAACCGGATTCTCAGGGCGCTGATCCGGATCGACATGCTGGCTAATCCGCAACCATTCATCATTCACATCCACGCCTAACAACCAGTCCAGAGAGGGCACCAGCGTTTCAGTCTCATAGACCGTGGACAAGCCGGCATCCGCCCCGGCATCGGCCAACAATCCGGAATAATCCGATAGCAAGACACTGCGTAAAGCATCTATTGGCTGTTGTGTATTCGCAGGATCATCCGGAACAAGCTGATACTGAACATCATCATAGTATACGAACAGCTTACGGCCGGATGGCTGCTCAATTTGACTGGCCGCACCGCCGATATGAGCAATATCACCATCTACGCTCACAATACTACTTGTATTGTAGTATGCAGGAACCACATCAGACCACTCACTCAGTACTCCGGAAACAAACACACCGTCTTCAATTGCATCTGTTGTTTTGCCGGAATTCGTGTAAATTCCCAGTTCACCCGAACGCTCCGCCTGGAAATAGTATTTTTTCAGATTACCGTACCAAAACGGTTTACTACTGGGGGTAAACATTGAGAAATAAAGCTCGTCCAAGTGGGTGAAACGATTCAGCTGATTTACACCCACCCCCCCGGAGGCAACTACAAAAGTGCCAGGTAGCACAACGTCATTATTAATTTCTCTAAATGCCTTGGTCAGCTCCTCCTTATCCCCCGCTGAGATAAACTTACCGCCGCCTGCGGCTGCCCAACTAGCCATACCGGACACAGTATCAACGGAGGCACCGCTCATGTCATAGGCAATAATATGGGTATTAACAACAGCGCTTTCCTGCACGCCATTGACCGTTTGCTGGTTTGCAGCCAATGCACCGGACATCAGGCTCAAACACCCCCAATAACTCTCGTAGGATAATCCAACCAGCTCATACTGGGAATAGAAGCTGGCAGAACATGCATCGTTATACTCGCCAATATCGCCAGTAACAAACTCATTGACCCTTGTACCCAAATCACCAATAACAAGATTACTGGCCTCATCGGTACAGCCAATATTGTCCCGTTCAAACTGGGTAAAGGCCGATCCTTTTTCACATTTGGATTCACCATCGGTCAAAAACACCAAGTGGTTGTTGGTAATGCCGCATTGAGGCCCGAGATCCACACCGGCGTAGCGGTAATCTCCCGAGTTACCGTTCAACCAAACGCTGCTATCACTTTGTGAAGAAGCCCTGGAGACAGCCTGCCCCCCGGTCAAATACTCCGCTACTTCCAGATAGCTCCCCACAAGCGGCGTGTAACCTTCCACCACCATTCCCCTGATTTCAGAGATCAATGCATTACGATTGGAAGCAGGATCATTGATGCTGCCCAATGCAGCAATGGGATGAGACACAATCGCGCCAGGCTCACCGTACTTCGCCAGGCCAACGTTAAAATTGTCTGGCCACAACATTTCCGCCTCGCCCACCGCTGGATCCAGAAACGACAGCAGCACCTCTTTCACAATACAAATCTTACGATCCGCATTCTGTATTGTTACTGAATAGCTGGGTTCCCTACGAGGCTCCACCAGATAGGTGTACTCGCCGGTACAGTCCCCGTCATAATAGGGCGGCGCTGTGGTATTGCCTTCCGGCGCGGCCATGGAGCCGGATGAATCCACCACCAGCATGATGCGGGTGGGTACCGGTTGAGAGCTGACATCGAACAGGTCAGTGTCATCAGCCTGCAACGTGCCAAGCGGGACAATCAACAGCACCAGCCATACCCATGGCATTATGTTTTTCGATATATGTGACGTTGGCATGCGCATAACGCTCCCTTCATTCCCCACCAAATTCCCGACCGCTTTGCGTCAGCCCCGACTCATCTGAGAACTGTCCCGCCGCAGGGCCCACCTTGCGCCATTCCTGATAGTTGGTAGCACTGAAAGGCATGGATGCCTGCACAAAACGCCCAGTTCCTACCGATACAAACTGATAATCCTTGAAATAATCAGCGTCTGAGCCCACCAAAATCTTCTTGGAATCAAACCGTGAGCTGGCCTGCGATATTAGTGCAGCCCGCTCGTCGATCACCTCACCTGCCCCGCAGGCCTCATCCTGCAATCCTGCACTCAGGGTGACGCAGTGTTCGGTTACTGCATTACCAGCATCAATCAGATCGTTAAGCATGACATTGTTACTGCGGGCTTCGGTGACAATAGCATTGATCGCTGTCTCTGCCCCGTGAAACGACATTTCCTCGGCCTGGGCATTGAACGCCATCATTTCCTGAAAAATACCGGACTTAAGGGCGGAAACACCCATCAGGGTAATCATCAACAAGATGATGAGTGCGATAAGAAGTGCAGCACCTTGTTGGTGTCCAGACGACGAATTGAGTCTCATTGCCCCCTCACTAAATTACGAATTGCGACGGTAGTGCCATACGTTCGATACAAGCGACCATCATCATAATTAATATTGGTGCCCTCATTGTCGGCACCCTGAACAAAAGTTTGATCCAAGATCTCAATTGCATCCGGGGCGATCGTTGTATCAAGGCTTACGACTTCGTCGCTGGCCAGCATGACGGCAAAACGGACACTGACGATTCGAACCTCACCGGTGGTTATGTCGCTTGCCAATGCCTTGGTGCGAGTCGCATTGGTATACAGATCAGCCAATCCGTAACCCTCACTATCCGGCCCATCAAAATCCAGCCCATATAGCACCTGAAACGCTTCGATGTTATCGAACAGCCCAAATCCCATGGTATTAACCGCACTCCACCCACCGGAAATATTCCCCAGTTCATCTTCCGTTTCATCATACTGGTAAGGCATGCACATCAACCGAATCCCATCTGCATCATCTGCGACAAAAAAGCGTTTGTACCCGGTAAACTCGTTTCCCACACAATCACGGCCCCCATTTACCTCAAACGCAATGGAGTCGAACTTGTCTCCATCGCCGATTTCTGCCGCCGCCGGTGTTACAGAAAAGCGACTGCCATCCAAAATAAAGGGGACAATGGGATCGTCTGCCCCCTGTCCGGCCTCCATCAGTGACCGACTGACATAATCGAATGCAAAGCGTCCATTGTCCTGAACTCCGGCGATGCCAAGCTGGAGATTCGAAGTTTGACGATTCACTAGAAATAATTGAGTCGCGGCAATGGTGAGTAGGCTACCAATAAGCAGCGCAACCATCAGCTCTACCAGCGACAATCCTGATTGCCGATTCATATCAACACCTAAAGTACTACTTCCAGCTGTACACAGTGAGCATCGGATTCACGCTCGCCGTTAGAAAAGCCGGACTGATCGCACTCGTCCAACTGAGTTTCACCCCACGCCACCGTCACACAGGTTACTGCCTGACAAGTAGCGACACTGATTTTTCCGTTCTGTAATACTTTGGCCGCGCTTGTGCGGACTTCGTAAACATCAAACTCCGCCATTGCCAGCGCATCACAGCCATCGTCGGCGGACGGCGTCGAGTTGGTCACCACACAGGATCCCGGATTACTAAGATTGGAGGTCCAGTTACTAGACTGGAGGTAAAATTGACGGGACTCATCGGTAAGATTGGACCTTGCACGTTCGATAAAGTCGTGAGCAACGGACATGGCCTGGCTTCGACTGTAGGTTTCTTCAACCTGCCTGACGGATTTCAACTGCAATGCAGCAAACCCCACCACGCCGATACCGAACACCAGTAGCGCCACCAAGACTTCTATCAACGAGACCCCCCTGGACAGAGTCGGCCCCTGAAATCGATTGCAATCCTGCATTGCGATGCTGCCCCCCGACAACACAAATCCAAACTACTTTTTATAATTACGCGAGAATGTTACCAATGCGCCGGCACCAGCCCAGACAAAATCGACGAACGGTAGAATTACTATCCCGGGAGATTTGAGTTGTTTAACAAATGAACTATAAGCACTGTTCTTCAGTCAGGCCTGTACTGGAAACCCAGCCACCTGTATTGCTATAGGTAAGGGTGCCACAGTCATCCTGTTCCTGGTCGCTGCCTGAGACCGGGGTCACCGTTATGGTATATCCCGTTACTTCTCCATCTGTTACTACGTCATCCACTTCATACTCATATTTCACTTCGGTCAAATCGAAACCCGCCAGATCCGCATCGGAAGAGGGATAGGTGAGGCGCTGGGTTCTGAATTGCTCCACCCGAGAAGCGATTTCAAGCGCCTTGCCAATGGCTGCTTTGCGGGCTGACTTACGGACATGATCGCTATAACTGGGATAGGCAAACACCGCCAGCACAGCAACAATTGCCACTACAATCAATAACTCTATAAGCGTGAAGCCGTTAAGGGATAGTTTGAATTTCCGCATAGCTGTCTCTGCACCTGACTATATCTGCACTTGGATAGTGCCATTACTCAAAGTGCGGATAGCATAACCAACTTGGGAGCCAGAACCAACCGGCAAAAAACGACAGAGCCACCGACGCTCTATACGCCGATGGCTCAATTGAAACATTGGAATGAAATCTACCAGCAATCCGCCGGGGCCTTAACCCCGGCATGGGTGAGGGTCAGTGCTGGACAGTCTGTATCATCAGCCTGTACACCCTGCGCTGTAGCTGTCAACGTAAAGCAAGAGTAATAGGTCGTACCACTGACTGTTCTATCGCAGGAAAGATTGGCCGATATATCATAGTAGCCCTCCGGCGAACTGGAGCCATCGGCATTGGTCACCAAGCGCGACACATCTCCTGTATAGCTGTTAGCCTCGGTGTAAATCCGTTCCTGGCGTGCCGCCGCTTCCTGCAAAGCCGAGCGCGCGTCAGCACGCCGGGTTTCCCGCAGATGTTTGGTATAGGAAGGCAGGGCAAATGCCGCGATGACACCGATGATCGCGATCGCGATCATCAGCTCAATCAGTGAAAACCCAAGTTGTCTTTTCATCATGTATTCACCAGCCGTTTATTAAAATGCAATATCAAAAATCTGGCGCCAGGATTGGCGTCTTAACGGTGGCGACCCAACCTGAATCTCAATAGCTTGCTCGACACCGGTAGAGCTTTTTATGATCTGCGCCGTTTTACTTCCGGTTCTAGGATCGTCCATTTCACCCAGCTTACCAGCTCCGACATCAATAGAAGCAAGAATTTCACCGGTAGAGCTATCTTTTTCAAGATAAACATCTTTAAACGCCGTACCCGTCATGTAGTTGACCAGATAAAGATTCGAATTACCTTCCGGATTACATTGGTCTGAGCTTGGAATGTATTCCGAAAAGATAATAGCATCCAGGAACGACACCGGTCGGGTATCAGAGCGACCACTTGGATCAGTGCCGTCATAAGTTAACTCTCGATACCAGCCACTATTGTTTTCTTGAATATACGCAGTTAATGCTGACGGTGTTTCTACACTAGCAGGCCCGCCGTCTACGCGATCAGGATCTGTATAGACACGCACATCGGTAATATCCAGCAAAGTGGAACCGGACACAGAACCGTATGAATAATTTCCATCGCTGTCGACAGGCTCTTTCACGCCGGCAAAATACTCTTGCTGAGTACTGGCGTTGTCAGCGGCGACCAGCAGGCGGCCTGTTCCAAAGTACACCCAGCGATTCCCATAGACATCCAGCTTACCTTCCGGTGCACCCAGCACAGATCGCTGAGCATTGAAAAGCGTATCAATGTCAGCACCAGACAGCCAACTGGCAGGCACATCACTGCGTAAGCGCATACGAGCCAACTGACCGTCTGAAGCCGAACTGGTACCCGTATTAACACCGAAGTAGACTGCATCGTCCACGAAGTCTCTATCCCAATCCACGGCAGCAAAATCTCCTAGGAATGCGTTGCTCTCCAGACTCACGGTCAGTGGTTCGCTGGACCAGTCAGTTGCCCATTCCTTTTCATTGAGATCATAGGCGTAAACGCGGGCGTCCTGATCGCTGGTAGCAGAATCCAAATCAGTAGGGCCAGAACCAAACACCAACACCCACCGATTGGTAATTGGTACCGTCCAACCATCATCCGGTGATGCAACGCGGTTTTTAATCAACGCGGGACGGCTTAATGTAAAACCGAGATCGGGATGGGTGAGTTCCGCAATCAATGTGGGTTCCACTTCAGGATTAGTCACATCAAATATAAGAACACTGGGGCGAATCACCACATCTTCAGCAGCTCCATCTTCGTCCTCATCCACCCGTACTGTGAACTCACCACCACCCATACGCATGTTCACTACCAGAATGGTTCCCCACCCATCGGGATGGTCTGCATCGCTTGGAAATATATTTACATCATACACTTGCGGTGACCCATCCAATAACGCCATATGACTATAGCCAGCATTGGCGACAAACTGCAGATGAGGTAGCACGGCTTTGGGCACGTATGCCCACAATTCCGCGCCCAATGGATGGGCGACAGAAGAATCTCCAGTCAATTGAGTAACATAACCTTTTTGGGCGTCATCCCAAAAACCTGAGTTAAAGGCATGCAGAACACCGTCATTACTACCGACGTAAACAACCTGCCTACGATTGAACTTCTCCCGCATGTACTGTCGATATGTAGAATCACCGTACAGGGTATAATAATTCTCAATAGGTCGACCTACGATCGCTGGAGTGGAGTGCACAATATCTGCCAAGCGCCACACCTCATCTGTGCCATCCTGATCAAAATCGATGGTTCGATTGCGTAAGCCCGTCACCTCCTGACCACGAATCCAGGCAATCACATCACTGCGTTCACTGTATGACAGATCGGGATCGCCAGTCTGTGAAGGTATATTATCATCCATGTAGCGCACATATTCTAACTGGTCAATCTGGATATCCGTGTCATAGAGATCACTTTCATAGCCTTCTTTTTCCGTCATTTTATCATCAATGTTGGCTACTGACTCGGCAATAGAATCCAGCGGATCCACATTGTTGTCGTTCACCACAACTGCAACAATATTGATCTGAGTTAGTAACGCGCTTATCGCTGAACGCAGATTCGTGGTTTCACTATTGGTGCTGTCAATAGCAGGGCCTCCGGCGATCAAAGCCTGCAATTGTGAATACAGACTATTGATCAAAGCAATCAGTGAATCACGAGTGGTATCATTGGCGGCCCCCAATGTACTCAATTGAGTAATCAGATCATTCAGGCTATCCACTGTTGACAGAATATCAGTGATCCAATCATTCACAGTTTCCAACTCAGCCAGAATATCGCTCAATCGAACAAGTTCTGTGTCAACGGCTTCCCGCGCAGTTACCGCTGAATCGTAGTCTGTTTGTTCACTGGCAACCACCAACGCAGCGGCGTCAAGCTCTGCCTGCTCTGTATCCCTGGCCGTTGTGGCATCAGCCACCGCCGTCGCGGCGTCGCTTTGCGCCGCAAGTGCAGTGTCGCGGTCGGTAGTCGCATTAGTTAACGCTGTTTCTGCTGTTGCTAATTCACTTTGCTGCAAAGCAACATCATCATTCGCAGCAGTGAGTGCTGCTTCACTAGCAGCCAATTCCGATTCCGCCGTGGCCAGGTTTGCCTGGGTAGTGGCAAGATTGGCTTCTGCTGTGGCCAGGTCTGCAGCCGCTAAATCATAATCGGCTTGAGCGTTGTCACGTACTGTGGTTGCAGAACTCAAGTCAGACTGAGCAGTAGTCAGTGTTGACTGCGCAGTAACAACACCGGCTTCGGCGTCCTGCCATTGCTGGAATTCAGACTGATACGTAGCTTCCGCCGCATCAAAGTCTGTCTGGGCTGCATCCAGATCGGCTTGCGCTGCGATCACAAATGGATTGTTAGTGTTGCCGCCGTAATCTGCCAACGTTTGATTATAGTTGGTCTGGGCTGCATCCAGATCGGCCTGTTCTTGATCTCTGACAACTTCAGCTGCATCTGACTCAGCCTGCTCAGATGCAGCAGTCGACAGGGCATCATTGTACGCAGTCTGTGCATTATCACGATCCGATACTGCGGTATTGTAGTCAACCGTAGCTTGAGTCAAAACGGTGTTAGCAGCATCTCGATCTGCCGTTTCAGTAGCAACTATCGATTGAGCATTGGCCACTGCCGTTTCCATCGTGGTTACCGTTGCTGCGGCACCGTCACGCTCGGATTGCGCCGCAGCCTGATCTGCCTGCGAGTCAATCAATGCCTGTTCAGCGGTGTCCCGACTGGCCTGCGCCGCCGTTAGCGCTGCTTCAGCATCAAGCACGTTCTGATCTGCCGTGGCTTTATCAGTATTGGCCTGATCCAATACCGCCTGGGCGGTTGCCAATTGAGCCTGCTCGTCAGTTAGTGCAGCCTGTGCCAGATTGAGCTCATCCAGCTCTGCTTGTTCCAATGCCAGGGCAGCAGCCAGATCTGCCTCTTCTACTGCGACCAGGCTGTCAACACTACTTTTGACTGATGCAGCTTCCTGTAATGCTGCATACACTGCATCGATAAGATCACCATCACCAACACCATCAATGGCGTCCGTTTGTATGATCAACGTACCCAAATTATTCAGCAAAGTGCTTAAGTCGTCTAACAGATATGGGTCGCCCGGGCTGCTTACGTCACCGTAGATTTCATCTTCCAGAGCATCGATCTGGCTGCGTAAAGTTGCTTCCTGATCCTCAAGATCTTCCAATCCAGACTGACTCACCTGCACAAAGTCAATAAGATTCTGTCCATCCACACTGGTATAAATCCGCCGCCCGCTTCCAGCGTTGACTGTATAAGAACGTTGAGTCAACACATCAGTAATGGATGCCAATTGATCACGGGCATTCCAAATGGAAGCAATATCCTCAATCTCAGAAGTAATGGCCGAACTGGAATCTACTTGCGACGGGTCCGTGGCACTGGTACTGAGCATACGACGCACAAGCGTTGTCTTTGTGGCATCATCGTATTCGAATTCCAGAATTCGATCTGTACTATAATCACCAAGCAATCCATCACCGTTTGTATCTTCACGGAAATAATTATTGTCATCCACAAAGATACTTTGCAGTGTGCCCACCCATTTAACCGTCTTTCCATCAAATACCTTTTCAGGTGTATACAAGGCCTGAATATCCGCCGACAACCCACTACCGCGGTTAGCGATAACAGCAGCACCCGTACCGGATGATGTTCTATTGATAATATCAGTGAATATCAGGTTGAGGGTATTGGATAGCTCATCAAGGTTAGAGGGAAAATAGGCGGCATCAGTACCGCCCGCATCAGCAATAGCATTCAGGTATTCGTCTCCACTGGGAAGCGAGAAACCAATTACATACGTTAATACCCCATCTGATGTTTCAGGGTCCCCATCTGGATCGGCTAATGCTTCGGCCTGGGCTACTACCATTGGCACAAAGTCAGCAACACGATCATTGCCAGCCTCACCATTGACGGCTACGGTAGGCAGGCCATCTGTTATCAGAATGGCAAAGTCTTTGCCTGAACACTGATTCTGCGGCCACACGGCATCAGTGGATGAAATACCAGGATCACGTAATGAACTCGGCAAAGTACCCTGAAAATATTCCAGCGCAGAGAGATAAGTGCCCTCCAATGGAGTACCACCGCCACTTGGAATACGCCCATTAGTGTAGTCTGAACTGCTAATATAGGTGTTGTTATCAAATTCAAACAAATCGTAAAAGCTATCTGCATCTGCTATAGGTTGGCTAACGATGCTCAACCCCAGGCGATCATCGAAATCCTGCAGCCTCTGCACCGTGGCCGTTGATGTATCATTGGGGTCAATACTGCCTATAGGGATATATAAATAACCTCGATTAATCTGGTAATTTGGGGAGCTACCAACGCTACGTGCAGACCAAATTTCTCCAATATCGCTCCAATCGCGACGATAATCAAAATTAGGCGCTGGCTCAAAGGTCATTAACCCCATATTAATTGACTCGGCGAAATCGTTCATCAACCGAGCTATGGCTTGACGAGCAATAACGGTTCTCGATTCCTTGTGATTTGCTCCCACATACACTGTAGGAGACCCGGTGTTGTCATCCATACTGCCGGAAGTGTCCAGCATTAACAGCACATTGGGTTTGTCGCTTAGCCCACCTGTACTGAGCAATGGCGGTACTGAATCATAATCTGACGCCAAGCCATCTGCATATGCGGAGCCAGACAGCAGCAGCACAATTATGCAAGCTACTTTACCAAACAATCCCGAAAACCGATTGTCTTTTCTCACTAGATCTATAGCAAGCAACTCAAGATCAGAACGAACGACTGCAGACGGCTTCTTGCTGTTTAATCTGTTTAAAGTTTCCATATTACATCACCTACTGTGTTCGCCTGCTTATTCCGTGATTTCCACGCTGAGCATCTTTCGGCTTTTGGTTTTAAAGGTAAAAACCGCTGTCGCATTCTGTTTCTTATACCAATCATCGATATCACGCTTATCCAGCAACGGCACCATCGGTGGCACATTTACAATTCCGATTTCGGTATTCAAAGTTCGCTCATCGAGACGCTGATAGACCACAAGTTCATTTGTATAAGTCGGAAGCAATCCCGCCTCACCTCTAGGCTCCGCAAATTCATCCACAGCCCATAGGTTGGCAGACACAAGAAAAAGAAGTGCAAACACCGACCTTGAGACAATCATTAAGCTTTTTGCCATATTCATAAAATAAACCTCTAGTTTGTCTTCTCGACCTTGTATGTGGATTGCAACATCACACGAGTTTCTGGATGGGTCCCATAAGCTAGGGCTGTAACTCGGTACATATATGCCAGGTCCGATGTCTGACTAGTTGGATCAATGGCAGTCAGACAAAGAAATTCAATCAAGTAACTTGGCTGAGCAACTGCTGGTATGTTTTGGGAGTAGGTTGCGGCATTGGATTCCCAGATAGCGGCATTCTGCCAAACCGGCGTTCCACTGGAATCCAGCTCGCAAAGTGAACCTTCTGACAAGTATTCACCCCGAAAACACAGGCCGTTATTGCAATTTTCTGTAAAACAAGTAGTGCCACTGCAGTTGTCACTGAGGTGTTCGATATTAAATCCTTCAGCGTAATCGTCTATCCAGTTCTCACCTTGCACCAATGCAGCTTCTGCCATTTCAAATGCTATGTCGTAGTCGCGCTGGCTGTTGGTCATCTTCTCTGTCATGGAGACTCCACTGATTGAGGCGATACCAACAATCGTTAGAATCAATAGGAGAACCAAGCTGATAAGAAGCACACTGCCTTTTTCATGTTTCATTATCAAACACCCCGATTACGCAGTTTAACTGTGACGGAAAACACACGTCGCACGTAGTTGTCCGTGGGAGTATGTGTAACCCCCATATATACAAAGGGTTGCGGTTCGCTGGCCAGCGGGGTTAGAGATCGCAACAATAAACTTACACGCGCAGTCACTACATCGTCTTCCCATTGGCTATTAGAGATTTGATCCGCATCGAGATAGCGATCAGGTATGGAGTCGTCACCTGAGGTATCGACTCCGTACTGAATCTGCATATTCTCAACACCCTGAACCAACTCCTCCGTCAAAGTACTAACACCACCAAGGTTTAAGCGACGCTGAAACAACGCGGGCACACCATTGGAAGCTATGTCAACATAGTATGCGTTGGCGACTGCTCGCATGACGAATGCATCATCCTTATATGTGTAAGCAGCACTTTGTTGAGAGCACGTTACTGGCAGCCCCAGCTTTTTGGTACAGTTACCTGGCGATGCAGAATTACCGGTATTGTGGTTAACCTTATTGCTCTGATTGCCTGTAAGCTGAAAGATGGCAGCATGGTGGCAGTCACTCACCACTACAACTGTACCTTGAGGAAAAGGGTGTTCGCCCTCAATATTGATGACGGCAGAATTCACCACATGGTCTTTGACCTGGAAGGAGTTATCAATATCTGCGCGATGTATAGTGAACACATCGGTTTCCGGTACCGTGTTTGGTAATGTCGCAGTTGAGGGGCGAGGAAATTCATCGGTAGGAAATCCAGGATCATCACCATCAAACCCATATAGCCCTTTATCAAAGCCAGTCACCCAATCATCACCATCATCATTCATTACGTTTGCTGTACTGCTGGCTCGTGACGCGCAACCAAAGTAGCCAGCCATACGAAGATCCTCGGCCAGAAACCCCACAGAAAACTGGGCATTTTCCTGAATCCACGCCATTTCTTCATTTAGGTTGTATGACTTCTTGGAGGATATGAACACCTGAATGGCACCGCCCATCAGAACCAGCCCAAGCACTAAAGCAATCATCAATTCAATGATGCTGAACCCCGCCTGCTGCAAAGGAAATGAAGACTTATTTATCCTATTCATATTTCGGTCCTCACTTGAACTTCGCGCAACGTTTCACCGCCAGCGCCGCCATCTAACGCCTGATCAATTCGGGAGTCTGTGAAGCGCACTGAAATAACATAAAATGGCCTAGGACCAGAGTTATCAACTGTGATTTCACCATCACCCAGCGGTAGATTACCCGCCAACGCTGTCTTCCATTCAGCCGTATCGTAACTTGCCATTTGAGTAGGGTTACATATGTTGCTGATACAGTCGTTCTGGGCAGTAACCTGCGTGCCATAATCCACCAAATAGCTGCCTTCGCTTCCCTTATTGGCTCGAATTCGGTCTGTCATTTCATAGGCCATCATCAGCGCATGAGAGGTGTAGATTGATTCCTGACTAAACTGTAGTGCCCGAGTTTGCATGGCAACCATACCCAGCACACCGATGGTCAGCACCAGCAATGACACCAGCACCTCAATCAGACCAACACCTTGTTGATTGCGAATGTTCGTAGTGGGAAGATGCATCAACATGAGAAATCCGTGCCTCCGTTATCTTCATGAATACCTGAACCGTCGGTATCAAGTGAACGACGGGTCAATCCGGTGGACAACAGGATGATGCCGCGCGCCAAACCGGCATCCCCTTCCGAATCGCATAATTTGAATGTACCGCTCTGATTGCTTAAACCACGCGCCGCAAAACTGATTGCATTACCCGCTCCAGAAAACGTCAGACTGTAACCGGCATTCACCGGATCGCCCACCCGGATCAACTCACTGGCATTCACCACGTCATCACCATTACCATCATGATAAATGATCCAACCATCCCCCCAGTTGCCGTTGCAGCTGGCTTGGTCTGAGCTGGCACAGAAGATCACCGTGTCATTACGCTTCACCGCTTCAATACGCGCCAGGCGTAAACCGGCATGAAATTCATTGATAGACGAGACCACACGATTGCTCGCCACCAGATCTCGAAACGATGGGATCCCGATACCTGCAACGATGGCAATCAATGCCACTGTGATCATGAGTTCAATTATGGTGAAACCTTGCTGACGCATGTCGCCCTTCCGCCTGTTTGGTTTTTAATCAATGTAAGCATAGGAGGCGTACGGGAACCTGCCGCTGAGCGGCGACTACCGGTAGTTTTTGGAGATCAATGGGATAGGTGTAGGTTGTTTTGTGAACTGATCCGCGGATTTAGGGAGCAGTGGTTCCAATTCCCTAATAACAAAAAGAGGGTTATAAAAACTGTTTTATAACAATCACTTAAAAACCTTATTAGGTTATCAAGTGATTGTCGCAGCCAGGCGCAACCGGTATCAGCGCAGCTCTTTGGGCATGGAAAATACGATGTTTTCCTCGCGCCCCACCAGTTCATCCGGTGTGGCGCCGCCCCATGCACGCAACTGATCCACCACCTGTGAAACAAGCTCTTCCGGCGCACTGGCGCCGGCCGTAACACCGATGGTTTTCACACCGCGTAGCCATTCCTCTTGCAGTTGCGCCGGCTCATCCACCAGAAACGCTTTGGCACCACAACGTTCAGCCAGCTCCCGAAGGCGGTTGGAGTTGGAACTGTTGGGTGACCCCACCACGAACACCACCTGAGTCTCCAGGGCCAGGGTTTTTACCGCATCCTGACGGTTCTGGGTGGCATAGCAGATGTCATCCTTGCGTGGCCCCTGGATGGCGGGAAAATGTTGCCGCAGGGCATCGATGATGGCAGAGGTATCATCCACTGACAGAGTGGTCTGGGTCACGTACGCCAATTTATCGGGATGGTTAACCCTGAGTTTGGCCACATCCTGAACCGTTTCCACCAAATAAATGTTACCGCCATGGGAAACATCGTACTGCCCCATGGTGCCTTCCACTTCAGGGTGCCCTTCATGGCCGATCAGCACACATTCCATACCATCGCGGGAATACTTCATGACTTCCATATGCACTTTCGTCACCAGCGGACAAGTGGCATCGAACACTTTCAGGCCCCGGTCCGCCGCTTCATGCTGTACCTGCTTGGACACACCGTGGGCACTGAATATTACAATGGCATCGTCCGGCACTTCATGGAGTTCATCCACGAACACGGCACCTCGATCCCGCAAGCCATCCACCACATACTTGTTATGCACCACTTCATGCCGCACATAGATGGGCGCACCAAAGACATCCAACGCCCGATTCACAATGGCAATGGCCCGGTCCACTCCGGCACAAAAGCCTCTTGGGTTTGCCATTTTGATTTCCATCATATGCCTCTTTGCAGCGACTACTGCTGGTTGTTTCGTATTGACGCTTGATTCGAACTCTGCAAGCTGACTGCCTGGGACTGCGCGTCCACGACGTTGATGATTTCCACCTGAAAAGTCAGGTCCTTGCCGGCCAGGGGGTGATTGAAGTCCACCTCTACCAGATCCTCAGCAACACTTTTGATTACGCCCGGCAGCTCAGCCTTACTTTTATCGGCAAAAGACACCACCACACCCGGTTCCAGGGTCATGTCACCACTGAACAGGCCCCGGCGCATGCGCTGGATATTGTCGGGGTTGTAGGGGCCGAACGCATTGGCAGCCTCTAACAGCACCGAACGTTTGTCACCGGCTTTCAAACCGAAAATACTCTGCTCAAAGCCGGGCAGCAAATTGCCATCCCCCACCGTGAATGTGGCAGGAGCCCGGTCTTTGGTGGAATCCACCACGGCACCATCCAGCAACAATACCGAAAAATGCAGGGTCACTCGTTTGCCCGGGCCAATGCGTAATTCATTCATTTAGCAGATCCCGGTTTCCAGAACATCTCAATAATCATCATCGCCGCACCGACGGTTATGGCACTGTCGGCCACATTAAACGCCGGAAAATGCGCTCCCTGCCAATGGAAATCCAAAAAATCCACCACGTGGCCGTAGGCAACCCGGTCATACAGATTGCCCAGCGCTCCCCCCAAAATCAGGGCGATGGACGCCGCCGACCACCAATCGTTTTTCGGCAGTTTGCGTAACCAGATAACCAGCATGATGCTGACCACCACGGCAATACCGGTAAAGAACCAACGCTGCCAACCACCGGCACCCGCCAGGAAGCTGAACGCTGCCCCCTCATTATAGGCCAGCGTCAGATTGAAAAAAGGCAAAATTTCCAGCCGCTCGTATTTTTCAAAACTGCCGTCCACCGCCAGCTTGGTAATCTGGTCAATGATCACCACCACGGTGGTGAGCCATAACCACTTCAACATGCCGGTGGCTGATTCTGCTTTGTCTTTAACGCTTTCTGTCATGGTGGTCACTGATTGTATCAACCCTGTTTCATTAACAAAGATGCCTGCAGTTTAACAGTAATCCCGTGGCTCTCCATCCCCGCCCACATTGTCAACACAACGTAAACACAGCTCAGGATGATCGCTGTTGGCGCCCACGTCTTCACGCAGGTGCCAGCAACGCACGCATTTTTGATGCTCGCTCTTTTTCACTTCTACCCGCAAGCCATCCACCTCGGTGATATCACCACCCTGATTCCACTGGTGCACGCGCACTGCGCTGGTGATCATGGCGAAACGCAGCTCATCACCCAGGCGATCCAGATCCTGTTTCAGATCCTCGCTGCAATGGATGTCCACTTCCGCCTCCAGGCTGCCGCCAACAACACCCTGCTTGCGGGCATCCTCCAGCTGCTTGTTCACCGCCGTTTTAACGCCTTGAATGGTCTGCCAGAAATCCGCATTCATGGGCTCACCGGCCGGCAGCTCAAACAAGCCTTCATACCAGGTTTCCAGATGCACGGATTCACTGCGCTCACCGGGCATAAACTGCCACAGCTCATCGGCCGTAAAGCTGAGAATAGGCGCTATCCAGCGCACCAGTGCCTCGGCAATGTGGTACAACGCGGTTTGCGCCGAGCGGCGGGCCACACTGTCTTTCTGGCAGGTGTACTGTCGATCCTTGATCACATCCAGGTAGAACCCACCCAGATCCACAACGCAATAGTTATGCAGTTTCTGGTAAATGGAATGGAAGGAATACTCGTTGTAGTTATCGATGATTTCCTGCTGTAATCTGGCAGCACGATGCACTGCCCAGCGATCCAGTGCCAGCATGTCCTGCGCTGCAACCCCATGCGCTTTGGGATCAAAGCCGTTGAGATTGGATAACAGGAAACGGGCCGTGTTGCGGATGCGGCGATAGGAATCCGCCGTACGCTTGAGGATTTCATCAGACACCGTCATCTCACCACGGTAGTCGGTGGCCGCCACCCACAAGCGGATAATATCGGCGCCCAGTGACTTCATCACTTTTTGAGGCGACACCACATTACCTAAGGATTTGGACATTTTCTTGCCCTGGGCATCGACGGTAAATCCGTGGGTCAGCACGGTTTTGTAGGGTGCTTCGCCCCGAATGGCCAAACTGGTTTTCAATGAGGACTGGAACCAGCCACGATGCTGGTCTGAGCCTTCCAGATACAGGTCTGCGGGCACACGCAGGTTGTGCCGCTGCTCCAACACGGAATAGTGCGTCACACCGGAATCAAACCACACATCCAGGGTGTCGGTCACTTTGTCATAACTGGCCGCATCATCCCCCAACAGCTCAGTCGTATCCAGATCAAACCAGGCATCCATGCCCTGGGCTTCTACTTTTTTCGCCACCGCCTCAATCAACTGAGCGGTATTGGGATGCAGTTCGGAAGTGTCTTTATGCACAAACAGGGCAATGGGAACACCCCAGGTACGCTGTCGTGAAATACACCAGTCCGGGCTTTGTTCCAACATGCCTTCAATCCGGGCCTTACCCCACTCCGGCAACCACTCCACTTTATTGGCGGCTTTCCTGCAGGCATCCAGCAAGCCGTTCTGGTTCATACTGATAAACCATTGCGGTGTGGCCCGATAGATCAAAGGCGTCTTGGTACGCCAGCAATGGGGATAGCTGTGGGTCATTTTCGCCTGCTGCAGCAGAGCATGATTGCTTTCCAGCAACTGCAGAATTCTCGGCTCCACTTTGTAGACATGTTCTCCGGCCACCAGAGGTGTTGCGTCGCCGTAGGTACCATCAGCGCCCACATAGTTAAGGGTATTGATGCCGTATTTCAAACCCACGTTAAAATCATCGAGGCCGTGATCGGGGGCGATGTGGACTGCGCCGGTACCGGCATCGGTGGTCACGTGATCCCCCATTACAATGGGCACCTCACGCTGAATAAAGGGATGCTTCAATTGCAGGTTTTCAAGCTCGGCACCGTGCGCCGTGCCCATCACTTCGAAAGTGTCCACGCCATAGCGCTTACATACGGCGTCTACCAGGTCGCTGGCCAGCACGATCAGCTCATCACCGCTGCCCGCATTCAGCTTCACCAGGCTGTATTCCAGATCCCGCGCCAGCGCCACCGCCTGGTTGGCCGGCAAAGTCCAGGGCGTGGTGGTCCAGATCACAACGGAAACCGGTAACGATGCAGAACCGATTCCGAATTTTCCGACCAAGGCATCCCCATCCAGGGGCGCAAATCGCACATCAACCTGGGTGGAGGTTTTATCCTGATATTCCACTTCGGCTTCCGCCAACGCAGAACCACCCACCACGCTCCAATAGACAGGCTTGAAACCTTTCACCAGGTGGCCGTTTTCCGCAATACGGCCCAGCGCCCGGATGATGTCAGCCTCGGTTTTGAAGTCCATAGTGAGATAGGGATTATCCCAGTCTCCCAGCACCCCCAGGCGGATAAAATCCTCACGCTGGCCATTGACCTGTTTCATGGCGTAGTCGCGGCATTTTTTGCGAAATTCCGAATAAGGAACCTTGACCCCGGCCTTGCCGATTTTCTTTTCCACATTGTGTTCGATGGGCAGGCCATGACAATCCCACCCCGGCACATAGGGCACATCAAAACCACTCAGGCGCTTGGCGCGCATAATGGTGTCCTTCAGGATTTTATTCACCGCATGGCCAATATGAATATCGCCATTCGCGTATGGCGGGCCATCGTGCAGAATGAACTGAGGCCGCCCGGCAGTGATGGCCTGCACCTGATGATACAGATCCATTTGCTGCCAGCGTTTAAGCAGCTCAGGCTCACGCTGAGCCAGGTTGCCGCGCATGGGAAAAGCGGTATCCGGTAAATTCAATGTCGCTTTGTAATCGGCCATGAAATTCAATTGCCCTTTGCTTTTGGTTTCGCAAAAAAATGTTTTGCTGTTTCAATATCCTGGTGGATGGCCTTGGTAAGTGCATCCAGCCCGTCGAATTTTTTCTCATCGCGGATTTTATGGCGGAACATCACTCGCAGGTGCTTACCATACAGATCGCCCTTAAAATCCAGCAGGTGCACTTCCAGGCGCACCTGTTCACCACCCAGTGTGGGTCGGGTGCCCAGATTGGCCACCCCCTGCTGCACATCACCCAGGCCCCGCACCTCCACCGCAAAGACACCGGTAACCGGCGTTCGCACCCGCTTGGGCAGCAGGTTGGCGGTGGGCACACCGATGGTGCGTCCTAATTTTTGCCCGTGTATCACACGGCCCGACATAAAGAACGGGCGACACAACATCACCGAGGCAGAATCAAAATCGCTGCTCTCAAGACATTCTCTGACCCGGGTACTGCTGACCCGTTCCCCATGCCATTCGAAGGTGTGAGTGTTTTCCACACTGAAGCCGTTTGCCGCGCCCATCTTCTGTAAAAAACGGAAATCACCGGCCCGGTCATTGCCAAAACGGAAGTCATCCCCCACCACCAGATGCTGCACCCCCATTCCCTGAATGAGGATGTTTTCACAAAACTCCCGCGCCGACTGACTGCAGAATCGCTGATCGAATTTTACGCAAAGCACCCGATCCAAACCCAGCTCTGCCAGGATTTCCACCTTTTCACGAAAGGTCATCAAACGGGCCGGGGCATCTTCCGGGGCAAAGAATTCTCGGGGTTGGGGTTCAAACACCATCACCGCAGACGGTACAGCCAGCGTCTTGGCCTTGGCGGTCACTTGACGGATGATGGCACGATGCCCGAGGTGAATCCCGTCAAAGTTACCGATGGTCGCCACACACCCCCGGTGGCGGGCCCGTAAATTGTGTACCCCGCGAATCAGCTCCATAACCCTGCCAATATGCCAAAAAGGCGAGCATTATAGCGGACTTGGACGCCGGATATAACTGCGTACAGGGCAATCCCTCCCTGCCGCCGGCGACATAACAGGCACTCACTCTAGCTGTCGGGATCTCAGATCCCCCATGCGCATCCCCAGCAGCAGCAATGCGCCGAAATACGCCGCCATACCCGCCAGGACCATCACCGCCAGATAACCACTGCGCCATTGCCAGCCCCAGGCCAGCCACTGCGCCAAATCCTTGTTCAGAAAGACAATAACAGCCACCATGACAGCGGCAGACACCACCAATCGCAGCACAAACAGCCACCAGCCCGGCTGCGCCTGATACACACCCTCCCGCCGTAATCCCAGCCACAGCAAAAACGCGTTCAGCAACGCCGACAGTGAAGTAGCCAGCGCCAGGCCCACATGGGCCAGCGGCACAATCAACGCCAGATTGAATACCATATTCGCCACCATGGCTTTTATCCCCACCTTGACCGGAGTTTTGGTATCCTGGCGGGCGAAATACCCGGGCGCCAGCACCTTCACCAGCATGAAGCCCAGCAAACCGGCACCATAGGCCTGCAAACTGAGGCTGGCCCGGTCCACATCCGCCGCGCTGAATTCACCATACTGAAACAGGGTCACCAGCAACGGTGCCGCCAGCACCACCAACGCCAGGGCCGCCGGCAGGCCAATCAGCAGCACCATTCGCACGGCCCAATCCAGGGTTTGCGAGAATGCCTCCACCGACTGGCTGGCATGCTTGCGGGATAAGCTGGGCAGAATCACTGTGGCGATGGCGATCCCGAACACCCCCAGCGGCAGCTCCATCAGGCGATCCGAGTAATACAGCCAGGACACACTGCCGTCCACCAGAAACGACGCCAGCACCGTATCCAGCAGCAGGTTGATCTGTGCCACCGATACCCCGAACATGGCCGGTAACATCAATGCCAGGATGCGCTTAACCCCGGGGTCAGACCAGCCCCAGCGGGGTACCGACAACAGCTGGATTTGCCTGACAAAGGGAAACTGGAATACCAGTTGCACCACACCCGCGGCCAACACCCCCCAGGCCAGGGCAATAATGGGCGGATCCATCAGGGGCGATACCAGCAATGCGGCGCCAATCAGACAGAGATTCAACAGCACCGGTGTAAAGGCGGGAATCGCAAACCGCCCGTAGCTGTTGAGCACGCTGCCCAGCATGGCGGTGAGGGATATCAGCAACAGGTAGGGAAAGGTGAGCCTGAGCATGTCCGACGCCAGATCGAACTTCTCCGGCATATCGTGAAAGCCCGGAGCAAACAGAAAAGTGACGGCCGGGGCAAACACCACACACATCAAACTGATCACCATCAGCACCCCACCCAGGGAACCCATGGTATAGCTGATCAGCAAGCGCACTTCTACCTGTTCGCGCTGACTCCGATACTCCGACAAAACCGGCACGAAAGCCTGGTTGAAAGCACCTTCGGCAAACAGGCGCCGAAAGAAGTTAGGTATCTTGAAGGCAACAAAGAAAGCATCCGCACCGCCCCCGGCACCAAACACATTGGCCACCACCACGTCCCGCACCAGCCCCAGCACCCGCGACAACATGGTGAACAGACTGACAATCCCGGTGGAGCGCAACAATCCGCCCTGCTTACGCCCCGACTTTTCGTTCTTCATAGCTTGGTTTTCATCAATACTGGGTCTCCCATTGAGGCGGCCATTATACGGATACGCCGGAAAATCCGTATCCTTTGATTTAAATAGCCCATAGGCCTTGACACTAGGGGCCCGGGTGGGAATAATCTTGCGTCCTCGAATTCAAGTCGCTTAGCGTCTGATTATTCGACATGAGTTGCTTGTATTAGTTACTAATACAGTTAGACGTTCAAGTTACGTTACACGTTCAAGTTTCAGCAATTTTACTGATTATCGATAAGATAAGGAGCTAGACCTTGGCTAACATCAAATCAGCTAAGAAACGTGCACGCCAGGCTGAAAAGCGTCGCAGACACAATGCCGGTCTGCGCTCCATGGTTCGCACATACATAAAGAAAGTGGTTTCCGAAATTGCCACCGGCAACAAGGAAAACGCCCAGAAAGCCTACCTGGAAGCGGTACCTGTTATCGACCGCATGGTGAGCAAAGGCATTATCCACAAGAACAAAGCGGCTCGCCACAAGAGCCGCCTGAGCGCACAGATCAAGGATCTGGCTGCTTAAACGTTGTTCCTGGAACACAAAAAAACCGGCTTTAGCCGGTTTTTTTGTGTTCGGGCTCTGCATCAGAACACCACCATGTTATCCCGGTGTATCAGCTCCTTCTCGTCCACATACCCCAGTATGGACGCAATGGCATCAGAACTCTTGCCCATAATGCGACGGGCTTCCTCAGCGGAATAATTCACCAGCCCACAGGCCACCCGCTGATTGTCCGGCCCCACACAGGACACCATCTCACCCCGGGAGAAATTGCCGGTCACATCCCGCACTCCCACCGGTAACAGGCTGACACCTTTCTCCCGCAACACCTTGGCGGCACCGGCATCCAGAGTCAGTACGCCACGCATCTGCAGGTGCCCGGCCAACCACTGCTTGCGCGCCGCCATGGGTGATTCATCCGCTGTGAGCAGGGTGCCCACCGCTTCTGCCTGCTGAATGCGGGACAACACGGCGGGCAAGCGCCCCCCCACTATGATGCTGGCAGCACCGGAGCGGGCCGCCAGCTGCGCTGCGCGTAGCTTGGTGGCCATACCACCACGCCCGAGGCTGCCGGCACTGCCGCCAGCCACACCCACCAGCGCCGGATCCGAGGCACGGGCATGGGAAATCAATCTTGCGGAAGGGTTGGTGCGGGGGTCGGCATCGAACATACCATCCTGATCCGTCAGAATAACCAATAGGTCCGCCTCCACCAGATTGGTCACCAGAGCCCCAAGGGTGTCGTTGTCACCGAAGCGAATTTCGTCCGTGACCACGGTGTCGTTCTCGTTCACCACCGGAACCACCCCGTGGGAAATAAGCGCCAACAACGTGCTGCGGGCATTGAGGTAGCGCTTGCGATCCGATAGATCGTCGTGGGTCACCAACACCTGGGCGGAATGTACATCATGGGCCTTGAAAGACTGCTCCCAGGTCTGCACCAGCCCCATTTGGCCCACAGCGGCGGCGGCCTGCAGATCATGAATGGCTTTAGGTCGCTGCTTCCAACCCAGCCGCGCCATGCCTTCTGCCACCGATCCGGAGGACACCAGCACCACCTCAATCCCTCGCTGACGCAGCTGCACGATCTGCTGCACCCAACCGGCTATGGCCAACTGGTCCAGGCCCTGCCCATCATTGGTCAACAACGCGCTGCCAATCTTCACCACCCAACGGCGGGAAGCTGCCACCTGGCGGCGCACACTTTGGCTATTGTCGTCAGACATCGTAAGTCATGCTCTCCAACCGGCTACACACTCGATCAGTGCGGTGCGTACACCACTTCCACATCGTGATCATCGTCGTCATCATCATCCGCGTCCGCGTTGCGCTGGCGGCGGCGCTCGTGCTTGTATTCCTGAATTTTGAGACGGGCCTCTTCCTCCAGCCGTTGACGGGCTGCCCGCTCCGCCTCGGCAAACGCCTCATCCGCCGCCATGCGCTGATCCAACTCTTCCAGATGGTTCATGATGGCAAACACCAGCTCACCAGTACCCACGCCATTGACGGCAGAAATCCGGAACACCGGCCCCTCCCAGCCCAGATCGTCAATGATCTCCTGGCAACGGGCCTGCGCTTCCGCTTCCGGTAACAAATCGATCTTATTCAACACCAGCCAGCGCTCACGGTCTGCCAGCGCCGGGCTGAACAATTGCAATTCCCCGGCGATGGCATCCACGGATTCCACCGGATCGGTTTGATCCCATGGCGCAATATCCACCACGTGCAACAGGATGCGGCAGCGCGCCAGATGCTTGAGAAAGCGGATGCCCAACCCCGCGCCTTCAGCGGCGCCCTCGATCAAACCGGGAATATCCGCCATAACGAAACTGCGCAGGCGATCCACCTTTACCACGCCCAGATTGGGCACCAAGGTGGTAAAGGGGTAGTCGGCCACCTTGGGTTTGGCCGCGGAAACCGAGCGGATCAGGGTGGATTTGCCCGCATTGGGCATACCCAACAAACCGATATCCGCCAGCACTTTAAGCTCCAGGCGCAGATTGCGCTTTTCGCCAAGCGTACCCGGCGTGGTCTTCCTGGGGGCCCGGTTGGTGCTGGATTTGAAACAGGTATTGCCCAGCCCGCCGCGGCCGCCTTTCGCCACCACAAACTGGTCACCGGCTTTCAGCAAATCACCCAACACCTCTTCAGTGTCTTCATCCACCACTGTGGTGCCCACCGGCACTTTCAGCACCAGATCCTCACCACTGGCACCGGTACAGTTGCGACCGGAACCACCTTCTCCTCGTTTGGCTTTGAAAATGCGCTCGTAGCGGTAGTCCACCAGGGTATTAAGCCCATCGTCCGCTTGCAGGATCACGCTGCCACCCGCACCACCATTGCCACCGTCCGGGCCACCGAACTCAATATACTTTTCCCGGCGAAAGCTCAGACAGCCGTTGCCGCCGTCGCCAGCTTCCACCCGAATAGCTGCCTCATCGACAAACTTCATGATTGCTCCTGTGCATTCGCGTAACCAGAATGATTGAATTGTACTCCGACCAGCGGCGCCGTGCCCACGGCAGGATGCAAAAAGGCACAACGCAAAAAGCCCCGCCTTACGGCAGGGCTTAAGCAATCCTGGACGACAGCAGTGTCGTTTAGGCTACTGGCTCGATTGAAACGAATCTACGGTTCTTAGGACCTTTCACTTCAAACTTGACCACGCCGTCTGCTTTCGCATAGATAGTGTGATCTTTACCCAGACCCGTGTTGGTGCCAGAGTGGAACTGAGTGCCACGCTGACGAACAATGATGTTACCAGCCTTGACCACCTGACCACCGAAGCGCTTAACACCAAGGCGTTTGCTCTCTGAATCGCGCCCGTTACGAGTACTACCACCCGCTTTTTTGTGAGCCATTGTGCTTCTCCTTAACTGTCTTAGGCGCTGATGCCAGTGATCTTCACTTCTGTGAAGTACTGACGATGGCCCATTTGCTTACGATGGTGCTTACGACGACGGAACTTGATGATTTTCACCTTGTCGCCACGGCCGTGGGTCACCACTTCTGCCGTCACTTTTCCGCCTTCTACAACCGGTGCACCGATTTTAACGTCGTCACCGTTGGCTACCAATAAAACCTGATCAAACTCGATGGCAGAGCCGGGATCGGCTTCCAAAAGTTCCAGCTTAACCACGTCGCCTTCAGCGACCCGGTGCTGTTTGCCACCACTTACAAATACCGCGTACATAGCTGCTGACTCCAACCGCTTTTCTAAAGCATCAGAATAGTGTGTCTTGTTCCGACTGACCACCGACGCTTTCTGTTGATAGGCGTCAGGTCACAGGGGGCGCAATTGTAAGGGAATCGGATAACCTGCGCAAGCCTAATCCTCGGGTCATTTTCACCACCCTGTACAAAGGCGGGACAACAAGTAAAATCAAGTCTTTAGCTTGACACCCCCGAAGCCCCGCCATAGCATTCGGGGCGTTTTCACATTCTTACTGGTGTGGCCCTTTGCCACCCCCTGCCCAGGTCACTTTAGGTATGGATTTTAAAGCGATTTCCGCTGCTGTCGAGACCGATTTTCAACAGGTTAACGACTTTATTTTCAAGCAGTTACATACTCATGTGCCGCTCATCAAGGAAATCGGCAACTACATTATCGACAGTGGCGGCAAGCGCCTGCGCCCGCTGGTATGCCTGCTCAGCGCCCGCGCGCTGGGCTATGAAGGCCACCGTCATGTGGAGATCGCGGCAGTGGTTGAGTTTCTGCATACCGCCACCCTGCTGCACGATGATGTGGTGGATGAATCCTCCCTGCGCCGGGGCAAACCCAGCGCCAATGAAGTCTGGGGCAATGCGCCCAGCGTGCTGGTGGGTGATTTTCTCATCTCGCGCTCGTTTCAGATGGTGGTTAACGTGGGCAATATGCGGATTCTGCAAATTCTGTCAGAGGCCACCAACCTGATCGCCGAAGGGGAGGTACTGCAACTGATCAACTGCAAAAACCCCGATACCCGCGAAGATCAGTACATGGAGGTGATCCGCTACAAGACCGCTAAAATGTTTGAAGCCTCCGCCCAGTCCGGCGCGGTGCTCGCCAACCCGAAAGAATCCGTGGAGATGGCCTTTGCCCGTTACGCGGATCACCTGGGGCTGGCATTTCAATTGATTGATGACGTACTGGACTACACCGGCAGCGCCGATGAGATGGGCAAAAACGTCGGAGACGACCTGGCGGAAGGCAAGCCGACCCTGCCTCTGATATTCGCCCTGCAGCACGCCGGCGCCCCCGATCAGCAGATGATCCGCAATGCCATCCGGACCGGCGGCCTGGAGGCCATTGATGCCATCACCCAGGCTGTAAAAACCTGCGGCGCTATTGATTACACCATTGAGCGTGCCGAAGAACAGGCACGCCTGGCAAAAAAAGCCCTTGGCCCAATCGAAGATTCCATATATAAAGAAGCCCTGTTAGCATTATGCGACTTGGCGGTTGCCCGTAATCATTAAACCGCAATCATGATCGGAGTGTAGCTCAGCTTGGTAGAGCACTGCCTTCGGGAGGCAGGGGTCGGAGGTTCGAATCCTCTCACTCCGACCATTTCCTTCTCCACACCCCCACCTGTTCCTGCCCAGCAGAGTTCTTCACCTGCAAATTTACCGCGTCAACCCTGTAACAAATCGCCCCCTCCCCCCCTCTACCTTTTGGTACGGCGACAATTAAGCGCTGACATATCAATCAAATATATAACTAAACCAAAAGGAGATACTCCGTGGGGTTATCAACTCGGATCGGAAGGATTTTGACCACTGCAGCACTGCTGTTTTCATTGGGGGCATGCAAGCTCAACGTCATCGAGGAGGAAGGGCCGCGCAGTGCGGAGTTCTCCCGTATTGGAAACAGTCAAACCATCGTATTTATCCACGGCATGTACTTAACACCGGCTGTCTGGAATGACTGGCAAAACTACTTTGAGGCACAGGGTTATGAGACCCATGCCCCCGCCTGGCCTCTGCACGAGTTCAGTGTAGAGGAGCAGAATCAACTGCATCCCAATGCCACGCTGGGCGAGCTTAGCCTGAAAGATGTGCTTAACCAGTATCGCGCGTTCATCAACACCCTGGATGAAAAGCCCATTGCCATTGGCCACTCGATGGGCGGGCTGGTTGCACAGATGCTGCTGGAGGAAGGCCTGCTGAGCGGCGCCATTGCCATACATTCGGCGCCTCCCTACGGCGTACTCAGTGCCGAGCCTGAGTTTCTAAAAGCGAACTGGCCCATGCTGAACCCATTGATCAGCGTGGATGAGCCCATTCAACTTACCCTGCGCCAGTTTCAATACGGTTTCGCCAACGGTATGGAAGAAAGCGAGCAGCAGGCCGCCTACGAAGAATACCTGGTGCCGGAATCACGTCGGGTGGGGCGCGCCACCACCACCAAGGCTGCGCAGTTGCAGTTTGATGTGGCAAGGGAGCCTCTGTTGCTGATTGCAGGAGGCATCGATCGCACCATCACTGCTCGCCTGAACTACGCGAACTTTCAGGCCTACAGAAGGACTCCGGCCATTACGGATTTCAGGCAGTTCCCCCAAAGGAATCACTGGACCATAGGCATGAGCGACTGGCAGTCAGTGGCAAATTATATTGCGCAATGGATCGAGGCCCAGCGCTAGGCACTTCACACGGGTTGGGAGTTCCCTAACTCTCAACCTACCCAGCCCCGCGCCGGCCTGCTAGCATTAAGTGAACCAATGCAGTCAGGATCAGTAGTAATGCGGGTATATTGCGGGATTTCTTTTCATGGATTTGGTCACCTGGCACAAGCGGCACCGGTCATTCACGAATTAACGCAACGGATCCGTATTGATTCACTCACGCTTCAATGTTGCGCACCACCTGGCGAGTTACAGCGCTGGTTCAGCTATCCACATCACCACGAAAACATTGAAACCGATGTCGGCATTCCCATGTTTGATGCCCTCACAGCGAATGAGGAAGCAACCTATCAGCAATACCAAATTCAACTTCAAGAGCGGCCACAGCGTATCAAGCGATTGGAAAATCTGCTGCGCAAACACAACCCGGATCTGGTGCTTTCCAACAACAGCCCGTTGCTATCCCGCGCCGCTGCCAATCTGGCAATACCCTGCTTTCATTTCTGCTCACTGAACTGGGCGGATATTTTTTGGGGCTACTGCCAGGGCAAGCCCAACGCAAATGAGATTTACCAGTCGCTCTGCTCGGATTTCAATGCCGCTGACGGATTTTTTCGACTGCCGCCTTATATGCCCATGCCAGGATTAACCAACCTGATCGATGTGGACCCGGTTTGCAGAACAGGCCAAACAAGAGATCTTATACGCGAGCTGCGCCTTGAAAAGCCCCACCACCTGGTATTGATATCCATGGGTGGCATGCCGTACCCGATTGACTTTTCAAACTGGCCCCGCTTCAAAAACACCACGTTTTTATACGGTGGCGTTTACAGCCACGAGCTGCCTCCAAACTTTTTGCATAGCCAGGAGCTGAACATCCCGCATTTGGATTTGATGTTCAATTGCGATCTGGTCATCACCAAACCCGGATACGGTACCTTTGTGGAGGCAGCCTGCAGTGGCACCCCAATCCTCTACCTACCAAGGAAGGACTGGCCGGAGGAACCCTGGCTGATCCAATGGCAACAGGACAAAACCTATTGCCAGGAGATCAGTGCTGAACAACTAAGAACCGGCAATCTGCAGGAGGAAGTCAGCCAAGGTTGCGGCCAGCGCCGCGCTCCCATTGTTAAACCAACGGGAGCAACTGACATTGTCGACCACTTGCTGGCAACCTTAAAGCCTACCCAGTAAGGGGTGATCCCAACCTTACGATTCTGCCGCAACCCCAACTTGTCGCTGTGGCAACCAGACTGAAAAGGTGGTTCCTTTGCCGAATTCGCTGCAAACACTCACTGCACCACCATGCAATTCCGCCAGCTCTTTCACCAAGGCCAAACCCAAGCCGGTACCTTCCGGATTAAAGCGCTCCATATTGCCTACTTTTTCAAATTTATTGAACAATCGGCCGATATCCTTTTCCGATATGCCGATGCCTTCATCTTCAACCTTCAGCAATACACCAGCGATCCCATTGCGGGCATGGTCTACGAGAGAAACTGTGATATTTCCTCCGGCGGTAAACTTCACTGCGTTGGAAAGCAGGTTAATCACAATTTGGCGTACCCGTGTGGAGTCGGCCTGAATCATGCCGTGGAACTGGCAATCCAGCCTGAGCGTATTCTCCTTGGCCAATGCCAGCGGTAAAAACTGATCCCGGGCGTTCATCAGCATTTCATCCAGCGGGAACTCTGAAACGCTCAGCTCCAATTTACCTAAATCCACCTTACTGATATCCAGCAGGTTATTGATCACACCCAACAGGTGATTGGCATTACGTTCCACGATGACCAGAGATTCGCGGCTACGTTCATCCAGTTTATGACCGGAACGACGCAGTACCCGATGGGTAAACCCGATCACAGAATTCAATGGTGTTCTCAGCTCATGTGACATGCTGGCCAGGAACTCGGTTTTAGCCATGCTGGCTTTCTCAGCAACATCTTTGGCAAGGGCCAGCTCCTGAGTCTTTAAACCCACCTGTGTTTGAATATAGCGCTGATGGGTCAGCATGGTCAGCAACACCGCTTCTAACAGCGCCACATACAGCAACCCACCGATCAAAATGGCATAGCTCTGCCAGGATGAAACCTTCTGCATGATGGCCGTGGTAGCCGACAACTCCAATTTGATCGACCGCCCCAGAAACTCGAACACCGTATGCCACTCTGCCTTCCGGCCGGCCTGCTCGCCTTCATAGAGTGTCACCGGGGGGCCACCAACACTGACATCCAGCAAGCGAATGGCCGCCAGAAGAGCGGGGTCCCGAATTGAGCGCTGTATAACCTGATCCACCTTGAAGATTACCTGCACCACCCCATTTACCCTTGTGCCCGTATACTCATAGCTCGGTGCCGCCATGATATAAGAGATTTCAGACTTCTGGTGCTGCACCAGGGTCAGCGGCTCACTGGCCAGGGTTTTGCTCTGATCAAGCACCTGTTCCAAGTCTCCACGCCGATAATCCAACCCCAGCACATTGAGGCCATGAACCCGCTCATTACCGGTAAAAGGATGGGTGTAGGCGATGGGTAGATAGCGGGGATGATCCCGGCTCACCAACATCTGCCCCTCCGTGCCGATTTCCCGAATCTCGAACCGGGGATAGCCCTGCTGACGCAGGGCTTGTACAAACGGGCCGCGCTCATTCTGTTCAATCAGGGGCAACCACTGCACCGCCAATACTGACGGATGATCCAGCATCAAAGGGCGACAAAAGGTATCAAAGTCAGAAGCAGTAACGGCGTCACTGGCGGTAATAAAACTGGCGGCAGCCGCCAGAATCACTTTCAACTCATTGATATTGAGCCGCAGAACCGCCTCATGCTGCTGCCCGATATCGGCGATAAGCGTGCGCCGATTTTCCTGTTCCAGGCTACGGACAAAATAGAATGACGCAATGACCAACACCAGAAAGCTAATGGGTAACAGTGCCGTCTGCAGGTTGCGTTCTTGCTGCGGGTTGCGATTGAACAACTGAATAAGAAAAGGTGTAACGACCAATGCGCCGACCGAATCCCCTACCCACCAGACGATCCAATTGCTTAACCAATATGACCAGGGAACAATATCAAACAGCCCCAACATGGTGGCACCATTCAGGGAGTTCACCAGACAACTGACTGGCCCTGCCACCACCAGGAAACGCAAAATCTGGGAGCCGTTCGACAAGTCTTCCGGCAAAAGGGAAAAACGGGCCATCAGGAAGCGGGCAAACGCTGCCTGAATAACGGCGCCAATGCCGATGATCGCCGCAAACGACACCTGCTGCTGAGTGATATCGATGCCCTGATTGAATGAGGTGTAAACATTGGCAGCCAGCGCCCCCAGAAAGATACCGGGGTATATCATACGCCCATAAAGCAGTACGAAGCCCAGCGCCACGCCCGCCGCAGGCCAAACCGGGGTTGCATAATCCGGAGGGATCGCCAGCAACTCGGTACTAAGGGCAAGCCCCCAGTACAACAGCAGCACCAGCACATTTCTCAGGATGTTTTTATTCACTCCAGCAGCGCTCCAGCCCCAACGGATATGCACTAAGAATAGCAGCTAATAAACACTGTCGAGCCGATTTATACAGACCCGGCTGGGCCTGCAACAGGGATAATTCGGGCGGGGCGTTACTCGTTGCTCGCTTTCAGAGGGTAGTAGCCAAGATAGCGCCCGAGAACATTACGCAGCGCAAGAGTATCCACCGGCTTGGGTAAATGCTCGTCCATGCCGACGACACGGGCCTTCTCCTGATGTTCTTTCAGCACATGGGCAGTCAATGCGATAATGGGGATCGGTTTCAAATGTTTGCTGTTTTCAAACTGCCTGATCCTGGCCGCCGCGCTGTATCCATCCAATACAGGCATTTCGCAATCCATCAATACCACATCAAACTCGTGATGCTTTGCTATCAATAGCTCAATGGCCGCCTGGCCATTTTCACAAATGTGAAAGCCCGCCCCCAGCTTGCCAAGCAGCCCGGCAATAACCATCTGATTTACTTTATTATCTTCCACCACCAGCACCTGCCTGCCGCTAAACTGTGCGTCGATTGCATCAATCTCTTCAATATCGGGCAAGACTGGCTCCTCTTCCAACTGCAGGATCAACTGGTGTAACTGGCGGGGGGCGAACGGTTTTTGCAAACAGCCGATCATATCCTGATAGGCCATGGACTTGCTCTCACGGGCGCTCGCCATACTGTTTATAAAGATAAACTTCGGCGTTTTTATATCCGAACGGCTGCGCAGACTCAGCACAAAATCCAGTACGGAATCCGTGTAATCGACAATCACCTGCTGCACACCACTGCCCCGGCATGCTTCATAATGGATCATCTCAGAGGCCTCGCTCCATCCTGATGCCAGTAGCGGTTTCATGCCCCAGGCTGCGGTCTGCTCTTTTAAAACATTGGCCATCGCCGGCGAATTCACCATGATCAATACGGTTTTATTCTGCAACGGCGCCACCGGCAATACACAATTGCGAACGAATTTTCTGCTGGCACGACGACATTCAATACTGAACCAGAATCGGCTGCCTCTGCCAGGAGCACTGACTACACCAATCTCTCCCCCCATAAGCTCTGCCAGCTTCTTCGATATATTCAATCCCAGTCCACTGCCGCCAAAGCGACGATTAACGCTGAGATCAGCCTGGCAGAATGGTTTGAAGAGTCGGCCCTGGGCATCCTGATCAATGCCAATTCCAGTATCCACCACATCAAAACGCAACTTTTGTGCACTCTGATCTTTAATTGCGGTGTCCACCGAAACCCGCACGCTGACATACCCTTTCTGAGTAAACTTGAAGGCGTTCGCCAACAAATTCAACAAAATTTGCCGCAACCTGACCGGATCCGCTTTCACGTAACGGGGCGCATCAGGTGCAAACGAACACAGCAGATCCAGCTGTTTCGCTTCCGCGCTGGCTGCAAAAAACGTCACACACTCCTGACACAGTTGTTCAAGATCCACATCTTTCTTTTTCAGCTCAAGGTTGCCCTCAGCAATGTTTGCGTAATCCATGATGTCATCAATTATTCCCAGCAACGCTTTGCCCGACTGGGATATGGATGCCAGGTAGTGTCGCTGCACATCGTCCAGCTCTGTATCCAACATCAATTCCGACATCCCCAACACACCATTGAGCGGGGTACGAATTTCATGGCTCATGGTGGCAAGAAAACGGCTCTTGGCATCATTTTCCGTTTGCGCCAGCAACAAATCCTGGCGCGACTTGAGATCATCCACGGCGGACTGATATTTAAGTTCCAGGTAACGCTTGTGCTGTTCCCGAACTTTCATTTCGTTTTTCACTGCCTGTTGTTGTGCTTCCAGCGTGGCCCTGCGCTCTTCGTTAATGCGATCAGCCAGGGCAAATGAAAACAATAGTATTTCCACCGCTGAAGCCAATTGCACCGAATGATTAATCAGGGTGTTGCTGGGGAAAACACCAAACTTGCTTAACCCCGTTACAAACACCGAGGCCAGCAAAACCGTCCAGGCCAGAACAAAAAACCGCGCTGCCCGCACCCCCAGATGCATGAAATAGAAGCCACAGCAAATCACGATCAGGGTGGTTGGCATACCCACCATGGACACCAGAATAGTGGACATCCGGTATTCCAATATAAAACTGAAGGCAAACACTCCCAAGAAGCAAACAGCCAGGGCGACGAATACCCGGTAGATTTTTGGTGTGTTACGGCGGATATCAAGCAACGAGATAGCAAACAGTGTTCCCATCAATCCGAATATGGCCAAGGATGCAGGAATCACCACCGTATTCAGGGCGGGATAATCAGACCATAGAAAGCGAAACCCGATACCCTGTGCGGCAGCCACATAGCTGGAACAGCCCAGCGCGGCACCGATGTAATACAGGTAACTTACGTGGCGAACGCTCACATAGATGAACAGGTTATACAACACCATCACCACAATGATGCCGTAGTACAGCCCCTGCCCTACCATAATGGGCTGCTGGGCATCAAAGTAATGATCATAATCCCAAAGGGTTAAGGGCGCTCCCAACGAACTGGTGGAACGTATCTTCAGATAAACGTCCACCATGGCATCGGGTTGTAGTGTCAGCGGCACCAGGAAGTTGTTGGCGGCCACCGGGCGTTGCTCAAACGGCAGATCATCACCCAAATGCCATTCCTTCACCAGGTCACCGCGCTCCAACACAAAGACATCCACCCGATCCAGCAGTGGATACTGAACTTCCAATAAGGTATTTAACGAAGTGCTGCCGGCATTGTGAATGGGCAACCGGACCCAGAGGGTATCTCGACTGTAACCAAAAAAAGGGGCACTGCTTTGCGTTTGAAACCAATCCTGTCGCCGCATTGAGCGCAAATCAGCGAGCGTCAGATTATTGCTTTCATCGAGATAATATTCAGCCAGGGTACTCACCGGCATGGCGCTGAAACGAGCATTGAGATGGGCAACGGTTTTAGCGTGAGCGAGTTCAGTCAGCAGACAAAAGAACACCAGCAGGCAAGCTGAAAGCATTGCCTTTTGATTCATCCTGAGTCTATCCCTATAAGTGCTGTCCTTTTCTGAGCTGCCTGAAGCGTGCTGCAAGGGTGTCCTACCAGTCCGTCTATTTACTTGTCCGTAGTAACTCAATATAGACTAACCCAGCCTCACAATGTCCATATTTGAACAACTCAATTGGAATTTTATAGCCTAATTGACATCGTTCTCTGGCCTGCCTGCCCACAATTCGTTGTTACGTCAGCCCCAGCGGCGCAACAAGTGAGCACAACCATTTGATTATATTACGTTTAATGCTCGGCCCGGCTACATTGCCGTGTAATTTGGCCCTCCGCCGGCTTCCGGTGGCACCCAGGTGATATTTTGAGTGGGGTCTTTAATATCACAGGTTTTACAGTGAACGCAGTTCTGGGCATTGATGCGAAATACCGGCTGCCCCAGCTCTTCCACCACCTCATAGACCCCGGCAGGGCAGTAACGCTGGGCCGGCTCTCCATAGGCAGGTAGATTGAATTGCAGCGGCACTTCAGGGTTCTTGAGTTGCAGGTGACAGGGCTGATCCTCACGATGGTTGGTATTGGACAAGTACACTGAAGAAAGCTTATCAAAGGTAATCAAGCCATCTGGTTTTGGGTAGGTCAGTGGTACTGCCTGGTCAATGGGTTTGAGGCTTTCATGATCCGCCTGATTATCTTTCAGGGTAAGGGGCAGACGCCCCCGCAACAGGCCGTAATCGATAAAGCTGAACGCTGAACCCAATAACATGCCAAAACGATGCATGGCAGGGGCAACATTGCGGGCCTGATGCAATTCGTCGTAGAGCCAGGACTGCCGAAACGCGTCCTGATACTCCACCAGATCCGCCTGGTTGCGGCCGGCAGCGAGGGCTTCCGCCACCACTTCGGCAGCCAGCATACCGCTTTTCATGGCGGTGTGGTTGCCTTTGATCTTCGGGTAATTCATGAATCCGGCATCACAGCCGATCAGCAACCCACCCGCAAAACTCAACGCAGGCACTGCCTGTAATCCGCCTTTGTTGATGGCCCGTGCGCCATAGGCGAGACGCTTTCCACCCTGCAATAAGGGTTTGATCAGCGGATGCAGCTTCCACTGTTGAAACTCATCGAACGGGCTCATCCACGGGTTGCTGTAATTGAGATCCGTGATCAGCCCCAGTGCAACCTGATGGTTTTCCGCATGGTACAGAAACGCGCCGCCTCCGCTGCCGCTACGGGCCAGGGGCCAGCCAAAGCAATGCAACACCTTGCCGGGCTGATGCTGCCCGGGATCGATCTCCCATACTTCCTTAATACCGATGGCATAATGCTGTGTGCCGCTGTTGGCATCCAGTTGGAAACGCTGGATTAACTGTTTGCCGAGATGGCCACGGCAACCTTCGGCAAACAATGTGTACCTGGCCCGCAGATCCACTCCCGGTTGGAAACTGTCTTTGGGGCTGCCCTGCTGATCCCGTCCCATATCGCCAGTGCGTACGCCCACCACACACTTGCCGTCATCCAATAGCAGTTCCGAGGCGGTAAACCCAGGGTAGATCTCCACCCCCAGCGTCTCCGCCTGCTGGGCCAGCCAGCGGCAGAACACACCCAGACTGATAATATAATTGCCTTCATTATGGATCATGCGGGCAGCAAGCCGGCGTGGGAAGCGCATGCTGCGCTGACCGGACAGCATATAATGTACTTCGTCTTCGGTAACCGGTACCGTTAACGGCGCTCCGCGCTGTTCCCAGTCAGGGAATAACTCCTGCAAGGCAGTGGGCTGCAACACAGCACCGGACAACGAATGTGCCCCCACTTCAGCGGCTTTTTCCACTACGCAGACGCTGATCTCAGAGCCTTGATCGTGTGCAATCTGCTTTAAGCGGCAGGCGGCAGACAATCCTGCCGGGCCTGCTCCCACGATCACCACATCGTATTCCAATTGATCCCGTTCCATCACGCTCTCCTTCCGTTTCTTGTGCTTTGGGCTGATGCCCGTTTACCAGAATCCAGAGTACTGCACGGCATGGCAGAACAAATCACCCCTGCAGGTGAAATCAAGGGGTGATATGGAGGGGTGATACGGAGGGTTGATATCAAGAGTGGGAAAGTGAGAAACAGAAGTGGAATTGAGTACCGCTGATCTAAGTGGATTTTACTTTCAGCAATACCTGGGTTCGGTTTTCCACCCCCATTTTTCCATACAGGTTGCGGATATGAACTTTGAGGGTATTGGGTGATATAAATAACCGGTCTGCTATTTCCTTATTGGTGAGGCCGTCACTGATCAACGCCAGCACCGCCTGTTCCCGCCGGGTGAGCGGCTCCACGGAGGCGGGTTCTTTGCTATCACTTTGCGTTGCGCCGGCAATGCCAGCCGGCGCCGGCGTTGCCGTCACTTCCTGTGGCAAACGGGAAAGCCAATAGGCCTTTTTCTGTCGGGCTCCCTCCTCCATCAACAGCCACTCATCGGCAAGCAACGCCCTGGCCTCTGACCAGTCTTCCTGCTGTATGCACAACTCCATGGCATCGGCGTAATAGCCGTTTTCCCGCAACCAGGCCAGCGCACGCCGGCCATACTGTCGGCGTTCCTGCTGGGGCCATTGTTGTGCTATCTGCAGCAGGAACTGCCGAAAAAGATCGTGGTAACGATACCAGGTACGATGATTATCCAGGGCCACCAGGAACAAATCACTGCTTTCCAGTTCTGTAATCAGTTGCAGACTGTCATGGCGCTGCCCCACCGCGTTACACAACCCGGCGCAAAACCGGGGTGCCAGTGCCGTCTGCATCAGAAATTGTTTTAACGGCTCAGGCTGCTTGCGAAAAACTTCATCCAACAGGTAATCCGACACGTGTCGATCCAGCGGTTGCTGTTGTAACAGATCTTCCGCAGCCAGAGTGTGGTTTTTCAACGATAAGGCCACCAGTTGTAATCCGGCCACCCAGCCTTCGGTCTGCTTGCTGAACCTGGCCAACAGGTCATCGGCGTGGTTCAGGAGCATGGTGTGGTGAAAGAATGCCACGCTTTCTCCGGGATCAAAGCGCAAGTCTTCGGCGCCCAGTTGCAGTAATTGACCGCTGGCCCGGCGGCGAGGCAAATTCAAATCCGGTTGATCCCGTGAAGTCATCACCACGCGCAGGGATGAAGGCAAATGATCCAGAAAGGTGTTGATCAGGGAAAGCAGTTGCGCATTCTTTATATGGTGAAAATCATCCAACACCAGGGTGATGGGGTCATCGGACTGGTTGCGCTCACCCAGCGCATCCAGATCGTTCAGCAACGAGATCACCACACTGGCGTAGTTGCGTCGCGGTGATTCCAACCACACCGCTTGTGCCTCCTGACCCAGGCGAGGTTGTATTTGCTGCAGCGATTGAATCGCATATTGCCAGAACACTGTCATCACATCGTGCTCGGGCCCCAGGCTAAGCCAGGCAAACTGCTGCGGCTTGTGATGCAACCATTGGCTGACCAGGGTGGTTTTACCGTACCCCGCAGGTGCCGACACCAGCAGCAGCGAGCCACCGGCACTGGCCTCCAGGCGCTGAATCAGATGGGCACGCACCACGGCATTGGCACGTAACGGTGGCAGGTAAAATCGGGTTCTTAACAGCATAATGGGGCAACGTTATTCACATTGCCCCATTGTTGCAAAACCTGAAGTCAATTAGCAAAAGATTTAACTATGCTTCCTGCGTCTGACCGGTGGGTGCCGGCGTTTCAGCATTGCGCTCCGGTGGATTCAACTCATCCTCCCGGGGGAATTTAAGCTTGGCCCAACTCTGCGCGTAAATCACCCACATTAATTGCAGGCGCGCAATTTTCATTTCCTCAGTGTTGCCACTTACCTTCTCCGCCCGCAGCTGCTTGATTTTCTGTTCCAGTGCCATGCGGTGCTCATTGAGCCGTTGGCGAATTTCCTCACCGGACAGGCCTGCCAGGTTCATAAACGGGATCTGGAAATCTTCCGGAAACTCTGACATGGGGGACTTATTCCATTCCAGAATCGCCTGCCAGGGATACTGAGTGTAACGGCCTTGATGGCCACAGATTTCATCCAGACAGCGCACCACGTAGCGGAGCTTTCCTTTCTCCGACTCGGCACTGCGCTCTTTTACCAAACGGGCTTCACACCCACAGGTACAGAAGTTTATCTCCGGCTTTAACTCGTAAATCGGGTTTTCGTTCGTGTCGTTCATATTATCCGCGAGTCTATGTAATACAACGATTTAATTTACCTGAGGCCCATGCGCGAGCGAAGCTTCAGGTTATGCGAGACGTTCTAAACTTTCCAAAGTAGGAAAAAAAGTAAACAAAAATATCACCAATAGCCACTTTACTGTGATTTGGCTCTTTTTTGAAGAGGGAGGTACAATCTCCTCCACATTTTGCCTAATAATATTCTGGGAATCAGTGTGATGTCTTATTGGTTGTTCAAGTCCGAACCGGATACGTTCGGCATCGATGATTTAAAAGCGCGGGGAAAAAAAGGGGAACCCTGGGACGGGGTACGTAACTACCAGGCCCGTAACATGTTGAGAGATGAGGTTAAAAAAGGTGACCTGATCTTTTTTTACCATTCCAACACCAAAGTTCCGGGTATTGTCGGCGTTGCTGAAGTGATTAAGGACGGCTTCCCCGACCCTACCCAATTTGATCCCGAAGCAAAATATTACGACCCGAAATCCACACCCGACAACCCACGCTGGTACTGTCCCCAGGTGCGCTTTAAATCAAAATTCAAGGACACCATCAGCCTGGACGAACTGAAAAAGATTCCGGCATTGCAGGATATGGCACTGGTAAGAAAAGGTAATCGGCTGTCGGTAATGCCGGTTACCGAAGCGCAATGGAATTTTATTATGGGCTTGGCGCAGCAATAATCTGTTGCAGATACACCTTTTCGCTTACCAGATCCTGTGGCGAGGCAACACGATCCACAAAGGTCTTACCGATCAAGTGATCGTATTCATGTAAAAAGATTCTGGCCGGGAAACCGGTCAGTTCAAGCAAGCGAGACTGTCCGGTTCTATCATAAAACCGGACATCCAATCCTTCCGGCCTGGTTACCTTGCCCCGCAATCCCGGCACACTCAGGCAGCCTTCCCACAGGGCTGTGTGGGTTTCCGAAAGATTTTGGGGTTCAGGGTTGATCATCAACAACGGTGCCATAGCGGGCGCGTCCGGATAGCGGGCATTGGGGCGCGAGGCAATGATCATCATCTGCAACGGCACACCGATTTGCGGAGCAGCAATTCCCACACCACCTCGCTGATCCATCCAATACTGCAAAATATCGGCATAGGCCAGCGCCGAAGTCAGGTCAGCCACATCCACTGCGCGGGCCACTTGCCGCAGACGGGGATCACCCAGTTCTACGATCTCAAAATCATCCGGCTTCATAAACTAGGAAAACACTTTGCTCTTGGGCAGCTTGTTGACCAGGCTCAGGGGGTTGAGCGTAGGCAAATACACGCGGCGTGCGCTGCGTTGCAACAGGTCCAGCGAGTGCAACAGATCCTTGGCGGATCGAGGTGGGGCCATCTGCAACAGACCCAGGGTGTAGATGGCTTCCTTGGCCGCCCCCAGAACGGAGGAGGAAACGGCAAAATCCTTGAACAGCATGAACGTATCCAGGTCACCAAAGGTAACCACCTGGGGTTTGTTGGAAGGCTGGAATGCCCGCATGGCTTTGCCGGTCAAAAGGCGTTCGACATTCTGGGCAGCAGCCTTACCCATATCAATGGCGTGAAAGGCCTGCTTGGCCAGGGGCATGCCCTCCGGGTTGGCGGCATCGCCGATGATGAACACGTTTTCACGGGCTTCGCTCTGGAAGTAGGGATTCACCGACGCCCATTCATGGTTTGCCTGGGTCAGGTAACTGCGTTGCAGGAATCCATTGGGGGCGGCACCGGTTGACCAAATGGTGATATCGCTTTCAATGGCTCCACCATCGGCGAGGCATATGCCTTCGTGATCCACCGATTCCACTTTCTTACCCAGATGATATTCAACCCGGTAACCATCCGTATGGCTGCGAATCTTGCCATCCAGGTGCCCCGGGGAGCGGGACAGCAAATGCTCCGATCCGTCTACGATATTGAACTCGAATTGAGGCCGGTGGCGGTAAGCCCGCATCACTTCTCCAAACGCCTCAACCCCTTCAATGCCGGCACCCACCACCGTCACCCGTGTAGTCCGGTGGGACAGGGAGGCGCGGTGCAGTTTGCGCGCAATCACCTGGCACTGCTCAACACTTTTCATGGGCAGGGCAAACTGATCGGCCCCATCGACACCAAAGGTGTTGTTGACGCTACCCGTGGCAACGATGCAGACATCAAACGGCACTTTCATACCGTTATCCAGCAATACCGTGGAGGACGTCATCTCCATGGCACGGTTCATCAAAAAGCGGTGCCCCAGTCTACGCACCAGAATGTTGCGGTTGAGCCGTAGCTCGTCCCCTTTTTTTACACCGGAGATGATTTCATGAATATTGGGAAGCCACTCAATGTGAGGGCTGGGATCGATGACGGTCACGTCATAACGAGTGGATTTGAGCTGCTGGGCCGCGTTCAACCCGGCAAATCCACCACCGACAATGACGATTTTTGGCTTAATCTGTTTTCCAAACATGTTTTGGCTCCGCTAGTACCCGTGTTTCAGACACCGGCACCCATCCTTAGTCTGCGGTTGCGCATTCTATCGTAAAAGCAAACCCGCGCAATCAACGATTAAATGCAATCCTCTTGCCACGAATATTGGGGTTCACCTCACCGTTTTCAAATGCCATCTCTCCATTGACCAGTGTCGCCACAATGGACGATTTGAAGATGTACCCGGAAAATGGCGACCAACCGCACTTGGAATACAGTTTCTGCTCATCCACCACAGTGGGCGCATCAAGGTCCACCAGCACCAGATCCGCCCAATAGCCTTCCCGAATATACCCCCGCTCGGCGATCTGGAACAGTTCTGCCACATTATGGCTGGTCTTCTGCACGATCTGCTCCAGGGACAGGAGGCCACGATGATGGTGTTCCAACATGGAAATCAGTGCATGTTGTACCAGCGGCAAGCCGGCCGGCGCCTTGAAATAGCTGTTTTGCTTTTCATCCCAGGTGTGGGGTGCGTGGTCGGTGGCCACCACATCGATCACGTCATCCCGCACCGCCTGCAGCAGCGCCTGGCGATCGGTTGCTTTCTTGATGGCTGGATTGCACTTGATGAGAGCGCCTTTGACTTCATAATCCTCTTCACTGAAAAACAGGTGATGAACACAGGCCTCACCGGTTATCTGTTTATCAGCCAGTTTACCGGCCTGCAGCAAGGACAGTTCTTTTTCGGTGGTCAAGTGTAAAACGTGCAAACGGGTTCCAAACCGCCGGGCCAGGGATACCGCATAGCTGGAGGATTTGTAGCAGGCCTCCTCAGAGCGAATCAGCGGATGGCAGGACATGGGGACATCCTCACCGTATTGCTCGCGATACTTGTCTTCGTTGGCCTTGATCATGGGTGTATCTTCGCAATGGGTCACCACGATGGTGGGGGCATTGGCAAAGATGCCTTCCAGAATTTCCGGTTTGTCCACCAACATATTGCCGGTGGAGGCGCCCATAAACACCTTGATGCCACAGGCGGCTTTGGGATCGAGGTGTTTGATTTCCTCAAGATTATCGTTGCTGGCCCCCATGTAAAAGGAGAAATTGGCCAGTGACTTTTGTGTCGCCCGCTGGTACTTGTCTTCCAGTGCCGCACGGTTGATGGTGAGAGGGTTCACATTGGGCATTTCGAAGTAACTGGTAATGCCGCCGGCCACGGCAGCGGCGGATTCCGTGGCAATCTCGCCTTTATGGGTAAGGCCGGGCTCACGGAAATGCACCTGATCATCAATCATCCCCGGTAACAGGTGCTTACCGCCTGCATCCAGCACCCGGTCGGCCGCCTGAGCGGACAGATCCGCACCGACTCTGGCGATGCGCCCATCCTGTACCAGCACATCCAGCGCTTGAATCTTTCCTTCGTTGACAACGTTGGCGTTGGTGATTAACAGGCTGGTCATAAGGCAATCCTATACTCTATGGCTTTGTTTAGCAGAATCTGGCAGCGTATTATAACGGATTCACCCCTCCACATGACACCGGGACTTCTTCATGTCAGCATTGTTTGTAAAACACCTCACCGTTATCGACTTTTCTTATGTGCATATAACCCGAGGCATTTTGGGGGAAAGCTGGATTGTGGATGTGGAGCTGTACGGTGAGCTGGACAACCAGGGCATGGTGTTTGATTTTGGCCATGTGAAAAAGCAGGTGCGGGATGCGGTGGAATCCCTGTTTGACCACAAACTGGTGGTGCCCTCCGGGCTACCCCAATGGCAAACCAACACCACGGCACAGGGCCTGGCGCTGAGCTGGCAGGATGACCAGGGGCGAACGTTCTCTCACCTTTCCCCGGAGGAAGCGGTTCAACCGGTGAACGCTGACGTCATCAACACTGACGCACTGATTCCCCTGCTGGAGGATGTGGCCATGGCCGCGGTACCGGATAACGTATCCCGGGTGGTGATTGAATTGCGCCCGGAAGAAATCGCCGGCCCGTTCTATCACTACAGTCACGGCCTGAAAAAGCACGATGGGAACTGCCAGCGCATCGCCCACGGCCACCGCTCGCGTATCAAAATACTGCGCAACGGCAAGCGTGACCCGTTGCTGGAAAAAGCCTGGGCGCTCAAATGGCGGGATATCTACATCGGAACCGAGGCGGATATGATCAAACGCTTTGAGGATAACGGCGTCGAATACTGCCACTTTGGCTATGATGCGCCCCAGGGCCGATTTGAGCTGACGCTTCCGGCCGCCCAGGTGTACCTGATACCCACTGATTCCACGGTGGAGTATCTGGCTGATCACATCGCGGCAACCCTCAAACAGGATCACCCTGATCACCAATTTGAAGTGAAAGCCTACGAAGGGGTCATGAAAGGGGCAATCGCCCACCGCTGAGACAGCAAAAAAATCACTTTTTGGCGCACCCACCTTAAGTAACGGCCCCATTAATGGGCGTATTATGAGTGTACTCTTTCAATCAAGCGGCTTTTCTACCTTGTTTTCATAGACTTGCATGCAAAAGCAGCCTTGGCATAACCCTTGCGTTGCCCCCAGCAGCGCTTTCTAGCCTTAGCCATACAAGAGCCACTCAAGAGAAGGGTAATGACCATGACACCGGAACAAATTGAGAAAGTACAAACCACCTTTGGCATGGTTGAACCCATCGCCGACCAGGCCGCAGGACTGTTTTATGGACGCCTGTTTGAAATCGCACCGGAAGTGCGCCCCATGTTCAAAGCCGACATCAGCGAACAAGGTGCCAAACTGATGCGCATGCTGGGGATCGCGGTGCGCGGCCTGTCCAATCTGGAGTCCATCGTGCCGGCGGTGCAGAACCTGGGGGTTAAACACCTGGATTACGGGGTGAAGGAAGAACACTTCCAGCCGGTGGCGGAAGCGCTGCTGTGGACCCTGGAACAAGGCCTGGGGGATGCCTGGGATGAAGAAGCCAAGGTGGCCTGGACCGAGGCCTATGTCATCCTCTCCACCACCATGATCGATGCCATGAAAGCCGCGCAAGCCAAGGCCGAACCTGTCAAACCCACAGGCTTCTGGGCCAAGCTGAAACACTTCTTCGCTCCCTCGCCTGCCTGATTTCTCGCACCTGCGCCGACCGGAATCAACACTCCGGCCGGCCACCGTAGCCGGTGCACCCTGCCGGCCCCGGCGCTTAACTTCACCGCCCCCCGCTTATTTCACGTCCGCGTGAAAAACTGCCCCTTTGCGGCTTTAGACAGAGCCCATTCTTTTATACAATGCCCGGTTCACGCGCCAAAAGCGCTCATCGGGTCATCCCCGTCGTTTACAGTAGGAATCGAACACCCAATGTCAATTCAGATTACTTTGCCGGACGGCAGTGTCCGGGATTACGATGCCCCCGTAACTGGCCTGGATGTGGCCACTGACATCGGCCCGGGGCTGGCCAAGGCCAGTCTGGCCATGTACCTGAATGATGAACTGGTGGATTTGACCACCCCGCTGACCGAATCCTGCCGCGTAGCATTTTTAACCCGCGACAAAGACGCCGCCCTGGAATTGCTGCGGCACGATGCAGCCCATGTCATGGCACAAGCGGTCAAAGAGCTGTTCCCGCAAACCCAGGTCACCATCGGGCCGGCCATCGAGAACGGTTACTACTACGATTTTTTTCGTGAAGAATCCTTCACCCAGGAGGATCTGCACAAGATCGAAACCCGCATGGCCGAAATCGTCGATCAGGATCTGCCCCTGACCCGCGAAGTGTGGGATCGCAACGAGGCCATCGAGTTTTTTAAAAAAGAAGGTGAGGAATTCAAGGCCGAGCTGATTGCTGATCTTCCGGAAGACGAGGTCATCTCTGTGTACCGCCAGGGCGACTTCCTGGATCTGTGCCGCGGCCCGCACCTGCCCAGCACCGGCAAACTGGGCAAAGCCTTCAAAATCATGAAAGTGGCCGGTGCCTATTGGCGCGGCGATTCCGAGCGTCCGCAGCTGCAGCGGATTTACGGTACCTGCTGGCGTGACCCCAAGGAGCTGAAAAAATACCTGCACATGCTGGAAGAGGCGGAGAAGCGCGATCACCGCAAACTGGGTAAAGAGATGGGCCTGTTTCACCAGCAGGAAGAAGCCGTGGGCAGCATGTTCTGGCACCCGAAAGGCTGGCGCACCCGCAAAGCCCTGGAGAATTACATCCGCGGCAAGATGGAGCGTAACGGCTATCAGGAGATCGCCACCCCCCAGATCATGGACCGGAAACTGTGGGAGCAATCCGGCCACTGGGACAAATACGCCGAAGACATGTTCACCATCTGCACCCATGATCACCGGGACATGGCCATCAAACCCATGAACTGCCCGGGCCATGTGCAAATCTTTAATCAAGGGCTGAAAAGCTACCGGGACCTGCCCATCCGCCTGGGGGAATTCACCACCCTGTTCCGCAATGAAGCCCACGGCGCACTGCATGGTTTGATGCGGGCGCGTTCCTTCAGCCAGGATGACGCCCATATCTTTTGTACTGAACATCAAATCAATGAGGAAACCGCCGCCTTCATCACCATGCTCAATCAGGTGTATCGGGATTTTGGCTACGAAGATATCCGCATCAAATTCTCCACCCGCCCGGATAACAAGGCCGGTACCGAAGAAACCTGGGACAAGGCCGAAGCCGCCCTGCAGTCGGCAGTGGAAAGCCTGGGCCTCGAATGCGAACTGAACCCCGGTGAAGGGGCATTCTACGGACCAAAACTGGAGTTCGTGTTGAAGGATGCCATCGGCCGCGACTGGCAATGCGGTACCCTGCAGGTGGATTTCGTCCTGCCGGAGCGCCTGGACGCCGAATATGTGGGTGAAGACGGCAACCGTCACCGCCCGGTGATGCTGCACCGTGCCATTCTGGGATCTCTGGAGCGCTTCCTGGGCATCCTGATTGAATCCACCGCCGGCCACCTGCCGCTGTGGTTGTCACCCCTGCCGGTGGTGATCGCCACCATTACCGATGATGCCCGCGATTGGGCCATCGAAGTGGCGGACAAACTGAAGGCCGCCGGTGTGTATTGTGAGCTGGACCTGCGTAATGAAAAGATCGGCTACAAGGTCCGTGAGCACAGCAAAGCCAAGGTACCCCAGATCTGGGTGGTGGGTAAAAACGAAGCTGAAGCCCAACAGGTGGCCGTGCGTCAACTGGGCAGCAAAAACAATGAGGTGATGGACATCAGCGCTGCCCTGGAAGCCATCACCAGCGCAACACGGGTGCCGCAATAAACCATGACCATTCAACTGTACAATACGCTGACCCAGCGCAAAGAAGTGTTCACCCCCATTAACCCCGATGAGGTGACCATGTACGTGTGCGGCCCCACCGTGTACAACTTTGTGCACATCGGTAATGCCCGCCCGGTGGTGATCTTCGATATCCTGTTCCGGTTGCTGCAACGGCACTATCCCAGCGTGAAATACGCCCGCAACATTACCGATGTGGATGACAAGATCAACGCAGCAGCCAAGGCCAATGGCGAAACCATCGCAGAACTGAGTGAACGCTATGTCCAGGCCTACAACCAGGATATGGCGCAGCTGAACACGCAGCCACCGACCCTGGCCCCCCGCGCCACCGACAACATTGACGCCATGATCCAGCAGATCCAGGCTTTGATTGAACGTGGCCATGCGTACGAATCGGAAGGCCATGTGCTGTTTCAGGTGAGCACGGATCAAGAATACGGCAAGCTGTCTCACCGTAAACTGGACGAGATGATTGCCGGCGCCAGCGAGCGGGTGGAAGAGGCCTCCTACAAACGGGAGCCCGCTGATTTCGTTTTGTGGAAACCCTCCACCGATGATCTGCCGGGCTGGGACAGCCCCTGGGGCCGCGGCCGCCCCGGCTGGCATATTGAATGTTCCGCCATGATCAACAAGCATCTGGCGAATACCATCGACATACACGGTGGCGGCCAGGACCTGATCTTCCCCCACCATGAAAATGAGATCGCCCAGGGCACTTGCTGCCATGAAAGCGGTACAGAACAGTTCGTGCGCTACTGGATGCACAATGGCTACCTGAATATCGACGGTGAGAAGATGTCGAAATCCCTTGGTAATTTTTTTACCGTACGGGAGCTCTTGGAATTGTGGCCCGGCGAAGTGATTCGCTATGCCCTGCTGACAGCGCACTACCGCAAGCCACTGGACTGGACCAAAGACCTGCTGTCCAGCGCCAAATCCAGCCTGGATCGCCTTTATGGGGCGCTGCGGGATGCGCCAGTGGAAATCGAGCCAAACCTGACGCACCCTGCCCTGACGGAGCTTGAATCCCATTTACAGGATGATCTGGCAACACCTCAGGTGCTGGCGGTATTACACACGCTGGCCGGAGACATCAACAAAGCTAATGGCAAAGAAAAGCGGGCACTGCAGGCGGTTCTGCGCAGCGCAGGTGGTTACGTGGGCCTGCTGGATCAGGATTCAGATGCCTGGTTCAAATGGCAATCCGGCAAGCAGGAATCCGGGTTGAGCGATGCAGACATCGATGCCCTGATTGCTGAACGAGCCCAAGCTAAAAAAGACAAAAACTATGCCCGTGCTGACGAGATTCGCGTAGAACTGAAAAATCAGGGCATCACGCTGGAGGACTCCCGCGAAGGCACCCGCTGGACCCGGGATTGACCCGGGCCGGCACCACTGCTTTCCTGTTATTCCGCTATACTTGCAGCAGTGATCGGCGCAACCACCTCACACCGGCGCATCACACTCGTTGCGAAACGGCAAAGGAAAGCAGACACTCACCAAACGGAAGCGGTTGATTACGTGCAACAGCAAATTGACAACCCAGGGATCCCGACCATCACGGCAGCCAGACTACTGCAGGTGTTCTGTGTCCTTGTGCTGTTGCTTTGCAACGCTGCCATGGGGGACACGATCACTATCTATCATTTCAATCCTGAATCCCACAGCGACCGCAATCTGATTCTTAAAAACACCTTTGATCTTTACTTCCAGGCCCGATACAACATCCAACTGCAACCCGTGGAAGACCAGGGTTCATTTGAACAGCTCATCACCAGTGGCGGCCATAACCTGTTCATAATGTCGCACTGGCGTTATCATCAGCTCGTCAAAGCCCACCCGGACCTGACCCCCAGATTACAGGGCATCAAAGATGGAAAGAACACCTTTCGTAAGTTGTTAATTGGAAAACAACCCCTACCGAAGGGGCGCATGACCATCGCAGTCTCCGGGACAGAACGATATGTTCAGACTCTGCTCCAGCAAATGTCGTTCAATGATTCCACGCTGGGTTCCAAACCGTTTCGCTTACTGAAGGTACCAAAAGACATTGACGCATTGCTGGCAGTCAGTTTCGGCATGGCTGATACCGCTCTGGCGGCTGACAGCAGCTTTGAAAAACTCTCCCTGCTGTATCGTAACGAGTTTCAGCAGCTAGAAATCCTGGGCACAAGCCAGCCACAGCAAAGGTTGGTGGTTGTGGTGCGCAATGAACACCAGCAACAATTACAAACTGCGCTGGAAGCGCTGGAAACCATGGACCAGTCGATCGAAGGCAAGCTGGGCCTGAATCTGTTAGGACTGGACGAATGGACGCAGATCAACTCCACCCAGGCACAAGGGGGGCGACAACGATGACCGTCAACAACCCCATGATAAGCCTGATTATCGCACTCTGGATCGGAAGCTGGATGGCAGGTTGTCAGTCTGTCCATCCCCCGCAATTAACCGGTAATACTCCGGCCAGGGTACTGATTATTAACAGCGACCACAGTGTACCGCGTTATGAAGTTGCGGAATCTGCTTTTATTAAGACATTGCAGCACTCAACCGTTCTGCGGATAAACCTGCAGGATGACAACCTGCCCATAGAAACCGTATTGGATGAACTGCAAGTAACCAAACCGGACATCATCTATTGCATCGGCGCCAAAGCCCTGGGAACCGTTCAATCCATTACCCCAAAAACGCCAGTTGTGTACAGCTCTGTGTTGAGTTGGCGCCAGTTTCTGAATCAGCCCGGCTATTATGGCGTTACCAGCGAAATTGCACCGGCGGCACAGCTGGCCTGGTTCAAACATTTCTTCCCGGAAATAAAACGCATTGGTGTTCTATACAGCCACACTAACAGCGACTTGATACGGGAAGCCCATCATACTGCCGAACAACTGGCCTTAACTCTGATTGATGCGGAAGTGGAGATTGATTCCGCCCGCGCACAAGAAGCAACGCAATTACTGGGCAAGGTGGACGCGTTATGGATACTACCCGACCCGGTTGTACTGGACTCACAGCCACATACCACGGAGCTGTTCGAACTTGCTCAGCAGGCAAAAGTAGCCGTATTTGGCTACCACCCGGTGTTCATGGAATTTGGTGCAACCATGAGTATCAATGCCGACTTGGCCACGACCGGGCGCCAGGCGGCTCTGATTGTTCAGTCAATATTGGAACAACAATCACAAGCATCTGCCATTCAATTTCCAGCAGGGAGCAATATATCACTGAACTTACGCAGGGTTCGGGATTATCAGCTGTATCTCAACCCGGAAGCACTCAATTCGGTGAGTGATTTACTGAACCACTGAACAGAAACCATTAGAGCAACAGCTCCACTGCCAACATCACACTCCGACCGGAAGCTGGATAGTCTGACATTGCATTGCCGTTAACATCCCGTGAAGGATTTTCAAGATCCTCATCCAACGCGTTATAGACCGACACCGTTACTGAGGTGTTGTGCTCTGAATTCAGCCAGGTAAGCGCTACATCAACAGACGTCTGCTCAGGCATGGCACTGCGAATATCACCGGCCTCCCGCTCCAGGGAGCTTTCATATAAAACAGCTGCATACCCCTTCCAGTTGCGTGAAAATCGGTGATTCAGCATGGCATTGGCGCGATGCAGCGGCACTTCAGCAGCGCGCGCATCGGCCGCCACGTTTTCCGGATCCTGATAGGTGTAATTCAGGTTCAGACTGGAACCGGAAACAAAACGCAGCAGATACTCCACTTCCAATCCAGTGACTTTCAACTCCCCCGCGTTTTCCGAATAATTTACAGCGCCGGCTCCCGCCGTGGGAATAATGGCATCTTCAATACTGTTGTAGAAGCCCGTTAATTTGAGGGAACTGGAAGGGCCTAAAACGGTTCTCAAGCTCAATTCAAAAGTATCGATCTCTTCTGGTTCCAGATTGGGATTACCCACCACCGAATTATTGTTGGTGTTATACAGCTCACCAAAGGTTGGCGCCCGAAATGCAGAACCGTAAGAAGCCACCCACTGATAGCGTTCGTTCATTTCCCAACTGACACTGGCCCGAGGATTGAACGTGCTACCGAAATCACTGTAGCGGTCATAACGCGCTCCGGCAATCACTCTCACCCGCTCTGTAGCATCCCATATGTCCTGCACATACCCTGCTGCGATATCCCGCCGATGCTGACCATTCCAGTTCATTGAATCGGACACATTCACCAACCGCCCCGCACCGGAATTGGTCCATAATTCCACGTCATATTGTGTTTGATGCTCTACTGCCACGCCAAACAGAACTTTATGATTACCGGATATCAACGTGTTCCATTGCGCTTCCGCACCACTGCGATCGTGTTTAATGGGGCTACGCAAAAAAAATCCGGGCGTGTATTCCCAAGTATTATCAAATTCAAAATGATCAAAATACACTTTGCTTATGAGATACGACTGGGAAGAGAAGTCACTTTTATAGCTGGCTTCCAAAAAGTACTCCTGGTAATTCTGCAAAGATCCCTCGTTCAATACGCTGAAGGCCCCCAGGTAATCGCCCGCCTCCCGCTCCAGGTAACGCCCTTGAAAACTAAAGTCCCCGTAGCTTCCCTGAACCCCTATTTCATGACGCTGCTGCCAATAGTCTGTCTTACCACTATTGCCCAGTGAATCCTGCTCCACCTCTGATTTCCAGCCATCGGTCTGATACAGGTTCAGGTTTACTGCATAGTTCCAACCCTCTGCCGCTTCACCGTGGGCAACATTCAGTTCACCGGTACCAAAACTGCCTCCGGCCACACTCACCTGAGACCCCGACAGATCTTCTGCCGATTGGGTCACGATGTTAATGACAGCCACGAAAGCATTGGCGCCATACAGGGCCGACCCCGGGCCGCGCACCACCTCAATCGCCTGGATATCCTTAACCGGAACATCATGCCGGCTCAGCAACGCGCCCCCATTGACCAGGTTATTATTGACAGGGTGCCCGTTAATCAGAAAAAGAACTTTCTCGGAAAAATCGGTTTTCACGCCCCTGACTTCCAGTGAGGTAACACCGACATTGATCTGATTTACACCCAAACCGGGCACATGTTTCAGCGCATCCATCAATGAGCGCGCACCCATTTGTTGCAACTGCTGCCTGGTGATCACCGTTACCGTGGAACCACTTTTATCGACTCTTTCCCGGGTTTTAGTGGCGACGGTGACATACTGCTCCGCCTGCAACCACTGAATTTCCTCTTGCAGAGCGGGCAACTGCGCCCCCTCTGCCATTGATACCGAGAGCAGCAAAAAACTGCCTGTCATCCTTTTTGCTGAAGTCATGTTAGGTCCTTTGAATCTAGCTGAACAATTCCCTGGCATCCTCAATGAAGCGATAGCCGCTCAACTCCGGCTGGCCAAATTTTTGCAGCAGCAATTCAAGATACTTAAAAAACATCTGGGGAGTTCGAATCGCATCCACTGCTTTCACCCACATCAAGGAAATCTGCACTGTGTCACCCTTGTCAAATTGACTGCAAATTTCAGAGTTGGTCATTGGTGATCCATCAACCCCCATGGAGCAGATCATATCGGGGCCCAGAATAAAAGCTGCGGGTTGCCCATCCACATCAATGGTTGCCAACAGGCTCTCGTTTACAAAGTAAAGTTTCACGCTCATGCCCTGACCATCGCTGACCGTGATGGTGCCTACATCAAAGCCATCTTCCACCTTGTTGGTGGCAGCGGTGACCGTGCCAACAGACATAATAATGGCATTATCAGAATAGTATTGCGCTATGATCGACTGTACAGCACTCAACGGCTGAGCCGTTGCCATTGCCGTGCCGATCGATTGGGCCAGGCTGAGTGAACCCGGTACAAAAGCGTCCGGACTCTTGATCTGTGCTCCGCTAACCGGCCAGGTCCCTACCGTACCTGCATCCTGCAATTTCGTACTCACAACCTGGCGAACCTGTGCTTCCAGCTCGGTGGCATTGGAGGGGTGCAGGGGAAATTGCTGATCCTCCTCACTCACCACCAGCGTTTCATTGACCGGGAAATTCTGCAAGGCATAGGTGCACATGCTCATTTGTGGCACTGAGCGCCCCGCACCGTCCCCATCCAGCATGGGAATACCATACTGGGCGCAGGCCAGCAGCGGAATCATGGAGTTCATGGCTCCCACTTCGATCGGCAGCACACATTTAAACTGATCTCCAGTCATCGACTGCAACCCTTCGAGAGCATAACCGGGCGAGTTTTTAAAATCCAGATTAGGGGCATCAGGCGCCCCCACCCCGCAGACAACCAGCAGATTATCGGTATCGTCAACCTCACTGCAGGAGATAATCTCCACCTCCGAAGCAAAGGTCATTACGTTTTCAATAACCGCATTGGCCGAAGCAACCCCACCACCACCGCCACTGGCAAGAAAACTGGCACCATTGACGATCAATTCCATATCCGACTTATTAATTGTAGCCATGTCAACCTCATTCTTATTGATTATTGAGCCACCAAGGGCCTTGGGGGACCGGCAATACGCATCAACGCTTCAGGAACAGGCATAACAGTACTGTGTGGGCGAAATCTCGGTGTCACGTCCCTGCGTAGAGATGGGTGCTGCATATCCTTCATCAATAAGTGTAGACAATCATGGCTATCCGTCACGAAGCTTGAAAACATTTAATGCATATCATTTAATCTTTAGCTGATCAGGAACTTAGGCAAGGCTCCGCGGCCAAAGCTTTCGCAGCCCATGGCCTCTCCACAGCGCATAATTTGCAGCAAAACGCGACTTAATGACTATCATTACATACAGGATCACCCGCATTTGAAGGCCACCAGTATACAAAAGGATTTGCGATGAGGCGTATTCGCCCTCACAGTTACACTGTGGTGCTCCACATGGATGGCGACCCGCAACGGTCACATAACAACGTTCATGTGAGGCATTGCCTATGACATCCCGTGGCGGAATACGGAAAAAGTTGGTAACCGTCATGTTGTTGCTGGTGCTTTCAGTATTGGTCCTGCTCTCCTATTGGCAAATAACCGCTCAAAAAGAGTTGCTTCAGGTGGAGCTGCACAAGCAGACCAACCTGTTACTGGAAAATCTCCATAGCCGTGCGTTGTTTCAAGCGGATCAGATGAAACGCAAGGTGGAAGAGGAAATTGCGTCGTTTCGACTGTTTGAACTGACCAGCTCCCTGACCGAGATCACCCGCCAGAACGAAGAGCTGGAGTTTATTATCCTCACCGATCACGATAACAATATCGTGGTCCACACCGCCGATGCCTCCCGCCAGCAAACTGAGTATCACGATGGGGATTATCCAGACCGCCTGATCCTTGAGGTCGATAAAAGCACACCCATGCGACAGGATTGGTCCGATACAAAGGTTGGCCAAGCCCTGCAGAACGCCAAGGCTATACAGTACAAGATGCCTGTGGAAGTGGGTAACCGGCGCTGGGGGCAGCTGATTCTGTCTTACTCCCTGAGCAAACTGCAGACAGAAGTCAATCGGTCAGAACAGGAAAACGCAGCCGTCATCAAAGGCCACACCATCCGCTCACTGATTACAGCCTCCTCCATCCTGCTGATCACCTTTTTGATCATTTCGAGCCTGTCAAAACGCCTTTCAGCCCCCATTATTCGGCTCACTGAAATGACGCATCGCCTTTCCAAAGGGGATTTCTCCGTCGCGACGCAGGTACAGGTGAACGATGATGACGAGGTCGGCGTACTGTCGCGGCAGTTTTCGGAAATGGCCATTAATCTGGAGAAAGCCTACCATGACCTGGAGGAATACAATCTGCTGCTGGAACGCAAGGTCAACGAACGCACCCAGCAACTGAACCTCCGCAATGAAGAGCTGGTAAAGGCCATCAATGACCTGGAGGAAAGCCAGCAACAGCTGGTGCACTCGGAGAAAATGGCAGCACTGGGTCAACTGGTAGCCAGTATCGCCCACGAAATCAATACACCACTGGGCGCCATCCAGGCCTCCGCCGGCAACGCCACCAAATATTACACTGCCTACGCCAATAGCCTGGACATGCTTCTCCACACAAGCCAGCAGCATGATCAGGCGTTGTTCCTGTGGCTGCTGCACAATGCCCGCCCAATGGAATCCCTCACTACCCGGGAGGAACGCGTCGCCAAGCGCAAAGCCATCCAGGTGCTTGATGAACACAACATCCAGCGCTCCGCCGACATCGCCGAGATGCTTATTGATATGGGGCTGTCGCACGAGGTGGAGCAGCTACTGCCGTTTATACAGGGAGACAATTACATCGATGTGATCAAAAGCGCCCATCAGCTCACCGGCATTATGCGCAGCAACCAAACCATCTACAGTGCCACAGCCCGCGCCTCAAAGATCGTGTTTGCCCTGAAGAATTTTGCCCGCCAGGATCAGTTCGGGGAAAAGCAGGAAAGTGACATCAACGAAGGCATCAACACTGTGCTGGTGCTGTACAGTGGCTTGCTCAAGCAGGGTTGTGAAGTGGTGAAGGAGTTTGACGACCTGCCGTTAATCCCCTGCCATGCGGATGAACTTAACCAAGTTTGGACAAATCTTATTCATAATGCTCTGCAGGCCATGGATTATAAAGGCACCCTCACCCTGCGCAGCCGCCTGGATCCCGCCGGAACCTGCCCGCAGATCGTTGTGCAAATCGAGGACACAGGGCATGGCATACCGGCAGACCTGCAACACCGGGTGTGGGAATCCTTTTTCACCACCAAGGAATCGGGTGAGGGCAGCGGACTGGGCCTGGGTATCTGTAAACGGATAATCGAAAAGCACTCCGGGCGCCTGTTTTTCGAAAGTGAGCCCGGCCGCACCGTGTTTACGGTGGTTCTGCCCCTGCAAACCTGACATGAAGCATGGAACGGGTAATATGAAGCCACAACCAAAAGCTGGTTCTGCTATATTAATGACTGATTATGAAGAATCGCCAGACGCTATATTTACCTACCGGATGCGGGAACGTTGGCGTTGAATAAGCCCTATATTATATGTGTTGACGATGATCGAACCATACTCATGAGCTTGAGGGCTCAGTTGCGCCATTGGTATCGGGAAAAGTACATCATCGAAATAGCAGAAAGCGCCGAGGAAGGGCTGGAGCTGATTGAAGAATTGATCGAAGACGGCAAACGGATTCGCGCGGTGATCTCAGACTGGCTGATGCCCGGAATGAAGGGCGATGAGTTTCTGATCCGGGTCCATCAACACTTTCCGGAGCTGACCAAAATCATGCTCACCGGTCACGCGGACCCGGACGCCATCCGCCGTACTGAACAGGAGGCGCACCTGACCTGCTGTATCAACAAACCCTGGACCCAGGAAGATTTCTATGAAGCCCTTCCGCCCGACGAGGGCTGTGCATGACTAAGCCCGTCATCATCTGTGTCGACGATGAGAAAATGGTGCTGACCAGCCTGAAGAGTCAGTTGCAGCATCATTTATCCACCCAATATCAGATCGAGCTGGCGGAAAGCGCCGAAGAAACTCTGGAACTGATCGACGAACTGGTTCACGACGGGCACGACATTCCCCTTATCATTGCAGACTACGTCATGCCCGGCATGTACGGTGATGAACTGCTGGTGAAAGTGAAGGAGCGTTTGCCGGAGACACTGAGCATCATGCTGACCGGACAGGCCACCGCTGATGCGGTGGGGGAAGCCGTTAACCGGGCGGGGCTGTTTCGGTACATATCCAAACCCTGGCACGAAAGCGATTTCTTACTCACAGTACGCGGTGCGCTGGACAGCTACGCGCAAAAACAGGAAATCCAGCGCCGCGGCCGCTTTCGCCAGGTACTGGCCAATGTGATTTCCCTGGCGTTGCAAACCGGCACTCTGAAACAACAGCTTGAGGCCGCACTGACCTCTTTACTGGGGATCCCGGATCTGGACCACGGCAGCGCCGCAGTGTATCTGCTGGACCCGTCCGGAGCACACCTCGATCTGGAGATAGCGCAAGGGCCTCACGGGGATTTCGACACCACCATCTCCGTGGCGGACAACGCCACCTCCATTCTTGAGCACGTCGATGATGTATGCCATTTCTTTCAGCCACTGACCTATCAGGGGCAAACCATGGGCGCACTGGAGTTCAGGCATTCCGATGATCTATCCAAATGCAACGAGCTATCGGAATTATTGACCTCGTTCGCCGAAGCCCTGGCGGGCGTGATCCAGCTCAAGCAATACCACGACACCCTGGAACGCCATAATGCAGAGCTGGAAGAGACCGTTGAACGCCGTACCCAGGACCTGAGGGATGCCCTGGAACAACAGGCGAAGTTGAACAATATATTGCTGGAGGCCAATCGCAAACTGGATTTCTACGCCTCCATGGACGGATTGACGTCGCTGTATAACCGCCGCTTTTTCCTCAAACTGGCTAACTCGGAGGTGGAACGCGCCAAACGCTACTCGCATCCCACCACCTTCATGATGCTGGACCTGGATTTTTTCAAAAATATCAACGACGACTATGGCCACCTCACTGGTGACCACGTACTGGAGCGCGTTGCCCGCCTGCTGGAAGCCGAATCGCGGGAAGCCGATATCATTGGGCGCCTGGGGGGAGAGGAGTTTGCCATTCTGTCCACGGAAAGCACATTGCAACAGGCCAATCAGCTGGCAGAACGAATCCGCGCCCGGGTCAAGAACGAAATCATTGAATTTGACGGCCACCAGATCAGGGTCACCATCAGCATCGGCATTTCCGAAGTGCGGGAAAGCGATGAGCTGATTGAACAGGCCATGAACCGGGCAGACAAAGCGTTGTATCAATCCAAAGGGACTGGCCGCAATCTGGTCTCCATCGCCACGCTTGATAACTAACTCAATTTGTTTTTTTCCCAAATCTGAGTATTGTTAAGGTGCTGCTGCGCCAGCACAGACTTAACATCAGGATACCGCAGGGAAGGAAAACAACATGGACCGTCGGATACACACGCCCATGCGCTTTGTGTTCAAAGCGCATGGGATCGTCACTTTACTCTTAGCGACCCTTCTCTTGGCTGGTTGCAAAGCCCCGCAGATGGTGCAAACCGAATACGGCAAAGTAAAAGGCTCACTGGATCTGGATCAACGCACCATACAATGGCTGGGCATACCCTACGCCCAACCACCACTGGGGGCACTGCGCTGGCAGGCACCCCTGGCGCCTGATCCGTGGGACACCCCGCTGCAGGCCACCGATTACCGCCCGGCTTGCATGCAATTGGGCAGCATGTACGGCCCGGGGCCCGATGGGGTCAGCCAGGATCTGTCCCTGCAGGACACCTTTGATCAACCGGTTGGCAGCGAAGACTGTCTCTATCTCAACATCCAGCGCCCTTTGAATGCCAAACAAGACCTGCCCGTGATCGTGTACCTGCATGGCGGCAGTCACATCTACGGTGCAGGCTCACTTTACGATGGCAGCAGGCTGGTACAGGATGACGTGATCTTTGTCAGCGTCAATTACCGGCTGGGGCTACTGGGCTGGTTGCACCATCCGGCTCTCAAGACAGCCGGCCCCAATCCGGCCAATTCAGGTAATTTCGGTAGCCTCGACCTGCTGCAGGCGCTGACTTTTATACAGAACAACATCGCCGCCTTCGGTGGCGACCCGGACAACATCACATTGATGGGGCAATCTGCCGGCGCCTCCCATGTATTCAGCATGATGGTATCCCCCCTCAACAACAATTTGTTCCAACGCGCCATCCTGCTGAGCCCGGGGCTGCTGAACCAGTCGCTGGACACCGGGTTGGTCTACGCCACAGGCTTGTTACAAACCCTGGTGATCCTCAATGGGTTGGCGCCGGATCCGGATACCGCCGCCACCTTTCTGGCGGATAAGGATGCCACCTGGATTCGTGAATTCCTCTATGGTCAGGATGCCGGTACCCTGCTCAATGCCACCGCATTGGTACCGGAACTGCGTATTGCACCGGCCATCTTTCTGGATGGCGAGGTTCAACCCGGCGATCCCTTTGCTGCCGTAGCCAGCGGCCAGTTTAATAATATGCCCGTGATGATGGGTATTACCAGCGAAGAAGGTAAATTGTTTACCCAGAATGGCATGGTGGTGGACAGCGCCGCCCTGTGGACGCTCATGCTGACCTTCGATGCGGAGGATCCATCTGCCACCCCCATCACCCTGGAAGATATCGTCCAGCCCACCTTGCTTCCTCCAGATCGCCCGCAACAGGGCAGCTGTGGAGAAGAGGACTTCATTGTCGGTGGCTACAACGATTTCGCCAACCGGTGCGGCGCCCTGGCTACCACTGACCTGTTTCAACGCCTGCAGGATACAGCGCTGCTGCCACTGCTGTCCTCACAGCAACAACAGCTTTACGCCTACCAGTGGCGCTGGAATCAGCAACCATTCCCCTGGAATATCATTCACGGTGCCGTTCATGGTGGTGACATCGGGTTTCTGCTGGGTAGTTTCGATGCTGCACTGTTTAACAACGGATACAGCAGCCAAAACCGACCGGGGCGGGAGGATCTGTCCTCTGCCATGCGCACATCACTGGTTCAGTTCGCCCGCACCGGCAACCCCAACCATGATGGATTGGGTGATACCTGGCAAACCTGGTCACCCTTACCCGGTGCCGCCAAGCGCATACTGTTCGATGCGGATGATCAGCAAAAACAGATCAGTATGCAGTATGAATAGTTGCTGGTGTTAAACCAGAAAGACAAAAAAGCCCGCCGTAGCGGGCTTTTTCGGGTGACGGCAAACCCACATTAGGGCTGCGGCAGATAGCCACCGTCAATGCCCTTGGTGACAACCGCCACCGCGTTGTGGGCGTGCAGGCTTTCCAGGTGATTAACCCGCACCCAGAAATCCTGATAAGAGGATTGTTCATTCAACGCAGACTGGATCCTGCGCGCGGCGTCTTCACAGAACATCAGGTTCTGTCCATTAAGCAGGGCGAACTCCTGTTCGTCTTCCCGCTTCACCGCAGTTTGTACCGGAGTTTTTAACCCGTCTTCCACCACATCGATGAGTTCCTCCAACGGGAAGCTGTTGGTATCGTCCGACAGCCGGACCTTAATCTCGGCAATGCTGCGCTGACTATGGGGAGTGGCCACGATGCCCTGCTCCGTTCCCAACCAGCCATACACTTCGTCGGCAGAGATCTGCTTGCCGTTACCAAAATCTTCTCGGAATTGCTTCTGGATCAGTTGCCGGGCCAGGGCCGCTGAACACGGGCAAGTGGAGGAATACGGAATTTCCACTTTCAATTCAAAGTGGAATCCATCCGGATCCTCAGTGGCGATAACCCGGGCCGGATACGCCTTCCAGCCACTGAATTCGCTTTTCAGCGCCGGCCGTCGGGCCAGGAAATCAAAGCGAAAGTCCACAAAAGCCTGATCGCTGAGCCCCTCATGGGATTCCAGAAACCGCGCCAGGACATCACGCAAACCGGCCGCCGTGAGCGTCTGGCTGCATGCCTCATCCAGTAACAAATAAAGACGGGACATGTGAATGCCCTTGGCCTCTGGATTGATCAGGTTCACATAAGCCTGGGCTTTTGCCACGGCATGGGCCACCCCACCATTGCGGGTAGGAATGGACAGAGGTACATCGATTTCGCTCATGCCTACCCAATCCAGCAGGCCCGGGGCCTTTGGCTGAGTCGCAGTGGCGATGTCAGGCATTGATTTACTGCCCATTACTGATAAATCCAAAAATTTCATGGTGTAAGAGGACTCCTCCAAGCATAGGCCCAGATACGCGTCTTGTAACAGCTTGCTGCACTTGGATAATTAACCCATACGGTTTCGCTCATGACAAGCGGCTAAAATGACGCCGGATTTTATAACAAACTGGCGACATTCTGAAATTTACCTGACCATTCCCCTGTCAGGCATAAGGCCTTTGCTTATAAAACCCTTAAAATTCAATATATTGTACAAATTCGTAAAATGCGTTATTGATAGGCAACGAGCGATACCACGATAGACAATTTTGATCAATTAGTGCGAAAAACGCCAAAAATAGTTGACCGTGTTTGTCTACATTAATAACCAAACCACGCCCATCCGGAGCCCACTATGCCACCTGAAACAAACTCTAATCCCTATGACGTGCCCGACTCTCTGGTGGGCGAAACCACCACAGGCCCCGTGGCAGCGGTGTCCCTGCCGGCAGGAAACGGGCTCAATTGGATCTCGGATGCCTGGTCTCTGTTCAAGCAGGCCCCCTGGATGATGATTGGTTTATGGCTGGTACTGATGATCGTGCTCACCGCCGCTAACATGATCCCCTTTGTGGGCCAGATCCTCACCCCGGCCCTGATGGCGGGATTCATGCTGGGTTTGGCGCAACTGGAAAACAAGGGTGTATTGCGGATTGAGACTCTGTTCCAGGGCTTCAAAACCCACGCAGGGCCTTTGCTGGTGTTGGGTGTGATATTCGTGCTCACCGTCCTGCTGGTATCGGTGGTGTTTGGTGTGGCGATTGCCCTGACGCTCACCGCCATGGGTGGCGATTCCGCGGTGGTTGCCATCCTGGGGGCACTGGTACTGCTGATTCTGGGCATCACCTTTATCCTGCTGGTGGTATTTGCCATGTGGTGGGCACCCTGTCTGGTGGTCTTCAATGAGCTGCGCCCGGCTGCCGCCATGAAAACCGCCATCGGCGCCATCTTTCACAACCTTTTGCCATTACTGGTCTACAGCTTGATTCTGGTCCTGCTGTACCTGGCGGTGGTGGTGACCGTGGGATTAGGCATATTTGTTGTCGCCCCACTGGTAATAGTGAGCGCTTACACAAGCTACAAGGATATCTTCCGGCCGGTGTAACGCTCGTTTACACAGGCACAACAAAACTGCTCCGGATTTTGTGGTTCCATTGTCTACCCTAAATGTGAACCACTTATCATTTTGAGATCATGTTCAAAGCAGTCGTTTTTCTCATACTAACCTGGGTTGCCACCACCTCCGTGGCCAACCCCTTGTTCCAGCAAGCCGCTGAGCGCTACCGGATCAAGCCGGCGCTGCTGCATTCCATTGCCGAAATGGAATCCCAAATGCACCCGTGGGCGGTGAACCTCAACTGGGAAGGTTTCAAGCCCCGCAGCAAAGCCGATGCCATCCAGCTGGTGGAAGCCGCCCAGGCCAACCCCTGGCTGTTACGGCTGGATTATCCCGATGAATCCCAGCGCCTTTTCTTCTCCACACAACGGGATGCCCAGGCGGCCCTGGAACAGACCAAACGCAACGCGGCCATGCTGGGCATCAACCGGCCCTCAAACTGGGAGATACGCCTGCTGGACACCCGCAGCGTGGATGTGGGCCTGATGCAGATCAACTGGAAGTTCCATGGCCGCCATTTTGATTCCCTGGCCACCCTGTTCGAGCCCCACAACAACGTAATGTACGCTGCCAAATACCTGAAGACGCTGTTGCATCGCCACGGCAGCACCGAGCAGGCGGTTGCTTTCTACCACAGCAACACCCAGCAATATCAGTCCAAATACCTGAAATTATTTCGACCCATTTATCAAAAACGGCTTTTACTGGCCCGTCGCTGACCGGTTCCTGCCTTATTCACTTAATTTGTTCCGGTTGACTGTCTATATTTAAGAGGTCGCATCCTGCGGGCTGCGACACCGCACCTTTACCTCCAGGGGAACCGGCATGTCCACAGGCACAATTATCACATTCGTTATTATCGCTTTGGTGGTGGTATACGCCATTACCATCTACAACAAACTGGTGGCACTGAAGAACCGCTTCAAGAACGCGTTCTCGCAAATCGATGTACAGCTGCAGCGGCGCTATGACCTGATCCCCAATCTGGTGGAAACCGCCAGAAAATACATGGAGCACGAAAGGGAAACCCTCACTGCGGTCATCGAAGCCCGCAATGAAGCGGCGGCGGCGGCCAAGGCCGCGGCCAGTCATCCGGATGACGGTAAGGCAGTGCGCTCGCTGGGGGGTGCGGAATCCCTGCTCGGCGGCGCCCTGGGGAAGTTTTTTGCGCTGTCAGAAAACTACCCTGACCTGAAAGCCAACACCACCATGAGTCAGTTGATGGAAGAATTGTCTTCCACTGAGAATCGCATTGCGTTCGCCCGCCAGGCCTTCAATGATGCCGTCATGGAATACAACACCTATCGGGAACAATTTCCCAACAGCCTGATTGCCGGTGGCCGTTTCCAAGCCGCTGAACTGTTGGAAATCGAGGATCAGGCAGCACGCAAGGGTGTGAAGGTTTCGTTTAACTGAGCACCATGAGTTTCTATCAGAACCAAGACAACGCCCGCCGTAAAACCGGCCTGCTGCTTTTCTATTTCATCAGCGCAATACTGCTGATCATCGCCGCAGTCAACCTGAGCCTGTATCTGGTGTTGATCCTGTCCAGCGAAATGAACATGCCGTTCTGGCAATGGCTGCAGCATCCCTTTTGCTGGGGAATCGCCGCTGCCACTTTGGCGGCCATCGCAGTGGGCAGCCTGATGCGGCTGGCGCAACTGAGCAAGGGGGGTGTTTCGGTGGCGCTGATGGCCGGTGGCACCCCCCTGGATTCCGCCACACAAGATCCCCGGGAGCGAATGCTGATCAATGTGGTGGAAGAAATGTCCATTGCCTCGGGCACGTCGGTTCCGCGCCTGTTTATCATGCGGGATGAACCGGGTATCAACGCGTTCGTTGCGGGTACCGATACCAGCAACACTGTATTGGCCGTTACCCAGGGCAGCCTGGAAAAACTGACCCGGGACGAACTCCAGGGGGTGATTGGCCATGAGTTTTCCCACATCCTGAACGGTGATATGAAGCTCAACGTGCGCCTGATCGGGATTCTGGCCGGCATTCTTTTTATTGGTCAGATCGGCGAGTTTCTGCTGCGCGGGCAATCCCGCCGTCATTACTATGGGCGCCGCTCCGGCAAAGATGGCAACCAGTTGATTCCCCTTGGGCTGGCCCTGATGCTCATTGGCTACGTCGGCTTGTTCTTCGGCCGCCTGATCAAGGCCGCCATTTCACGGCAACGGGAGTTTTTGGCGGATGCCTCCTCGGTTCAGTTCACCCGCAACCCGGACGGCATCGCCAGCGCGCTCTACGCCATTCAACATTATTCCGGTAACAGCCTGTTGATGGGCGCCCACGCCGAGGATATGAACCACATGTGTTTTGGTGAAACCGTCAAGATGCAGCTCAGCAGCATGCTGGCGACTCACCCACCCATCGAGGATCGAATTCGTGCCATTGACCGGGGCTTGCTGCCCCGCCTGAAGGCGCGTTTTCGCAAACGGGAAGAGCTGCCGCACACCGCCGTGGATGCAACCGCCGCCACCGGCACCCCCGCTACCGCGCAGGCAGCGGCACAGAATTTTGCGGGTAACCCGACCCTTCATGCCACCCCTAAGGCTGTTAAGGAATCAATCGGGGCGCCCAGCCCGGAACATTACGACTATGCCCAGCAACTGCACCAACAGATTCCCCACGCCATCAACGAGCTGGCCCACAGCCTGGATTCTGCCGACGCGGTTCTCTACGCGTTACTGTTACTGGAATCGCCCACCCTGACTTCCCTTCCGGTAGCCCTGCCGCAGTCGGCTCTTGCACTGCGGGAGCAACTGCAGCAGGCAGGCCCGCAAATTCGTTTGCCATTGCTGGACATCTGCCTGGCTACCCTGAAGCAGGCTGAGCCCGCTCAGCGCAACCACATCATCAAACACGCCATTGACCTGATCAAGCTGGATCGCAAGGTAACCCTGTCGGAATTCGTCTACTGCTTTCTGGTGCAGCAAAACCTGAGCGAGATACGCAGGCCTGCCCGCACCATTAAACGCTACCAGCCACTGGAGCCGGCCCTGGCAACGCTGTTCAGCGCCTTAGTGCAGGTAAGCGGCGATGGCAAAGACCGACAGCGGGAGAACTTCAGCAATATAATGCAGTACTACAGCACCACGGATTACAGCAGCGCGTTAGGGCAACCTCCCAGCCCCAAAGGATTGAATCAGGCACTACAGCAGTTGAAACGTCTGGCTCCCCTGCTGAAACAACCGGTGGTGGATGCCTGTGTCGATTGTATCCTGCATGACAACAAAGCCACCCTGAAAGAAATGGAACTGTTGCGGGCCATCTGCGAGGCCCTGGAGTGTCCATTGCCACCCATACTGGTGCACACAGGCTGAAGCAGCCGGCGCTTGGGCCTGCGGGCATTCGGTGTTAGAGTGGCGCCGGCCGGTCACAAGCCGGCAAGCATACCGGCAACCACGAGGGACACCGCCTTGAATACACACGCCTTTTCCACCCTGTCCCTTAAACCTGATTTACTGCATAACCTGGCGGCCCTGGGTTACGAAGCAATGACCCCCATTCAGGCCCAGAGCCTGCCGCCCATCCTTGCCGGCAAGGATGTGATCGCCCAGGGCAAAACCGGCAGCGGTAAAACCGCAGCCTTCAGTCTGGGGTTGCTGCACAACCTGGAGGTAAAACGTTTCCGGGTACAGTCACTGGTCCTGTGTCCCACCCGGGAGCTGGCCGACCAGGTGGCAAAAGAGATTCGCCGACTGGCGCGCACCATTCACAATATCAAAGTACTCACGCTGTGTGGCGGGATGCCCATGGGCCCCCAGATCGGTTCACTTGAACACGGTGCGCACATCATCGTCGGCACCCCCGGCCGAGTAGAAGAACACCTGCGTAAAGGCACTCTGAACCTGGCCCACCTGAACACGTTGGTATTGGATGAGGCGGACCGCATGCTGGATATGGGATTCCAGCCGGCGTTGGATGCGATTGTTGAGCATGTGCCCCAACAACGACAAACCCTGCTCTTCAGCGCCACCTACCCGCCCCAGATACAAACCATCGCCCAGCAAATCATGCAAGCTCCCATCATGGTGAAAGTGGAGTCCACCCATGATGACACCAGCATCCAGCAACGTTTTTTCTGTGTGCAGGATGAAGCCCAGCGTTTGCAGGCATTGCGCCTGATCCTGTTGCAGATCAAGCCTGATACGGCAGTGGTGTTCTGCAACACCAAACGGGAAACCCAGGAGGTGGCCGACGCGTTACATGATTATGGCTTCAGTGCCCTGGCGCTGCATGGAGACCTGGAACAAAAGGAACGGGATCAAACCCTGGTGCGCTTCGCCAACAGAAGCATCCGAGTGTTGGTGGCAACCGATGTGGCAGCACGGGGGCTGGATATAGAAGAGCTGGATGCGGTCATCAACTACCACCTGGCCAGGGACAGCGAAGTACACGTTCACCGCATAGGCCGAACCGGAAGAGCCGGCAGCAACGGACTGGCCTGCACGCTCTACAATGAAAAAGAACGCTATAAAATTGAAAAACTGGGCCATTTTCTGAATCTGGACATCGAGGCCGAACCGCTGCCGCCGCAATACCTGCTGAACGACGCCATTGCGGACGCCCCCATGGCCACCTTGCAAATTGATGGTGGTAAAAAGCAAAAGGTCCGGCCGGGCGACATCCTGGGCGCGCTGACCGGAGACAACGGCATCAACGGCAACCAGGTGGGCAAAATTCAGATCTTCGATAACGCTTCTTATGTGGCGGTACAACGCAAAGTGCTGCGCCAGGCGCTGACAAAGCTCACCCAGGGTAAACTGAAAGGTCGCACCTTCAAGGTACGTCACCTGCGCTAACGGGCATCACCCGTTAAGCGCAATCACCGGTTTACTTGCGCGACGCAGCCCGAGCTCTGGCTGCGCCGTTTTTTGCACCCGGGCTTGTGCCCTGAGCAGCCGGTTTGCTTCGCACTCGCCGGGTGGAAGGCTTCTTTGCAGGAGGCTTGTGCCCGGTGGCAATCTCTGACGAACGCTGACCATCCTTGTGCTCGGATTTGTGCCTGGACTGCTTGGGTTTCCTGGGCTTGTTCGCTTTATTTGGCAAACGGGATTCCGACAATTCATGCACCGGCTCAAAACCAGGAACCGTTTCCCGATCAACAACACGCCGGATCACCCGCTCAATGTCAAACAGCAGCTTGGCTTCATCAGCGCACACCAACGATACCGCCTTGCCACTGGCACCGGCACGACCGGTGCGCCCGATCCGATGCACATAATCTTCAGGCACATTGGGCAGCTCATAATTGACCACCTGGGGTAACTGATCGATGTCCAACCCCCTGGCAGCAATGTCGGTGGCCACCAGAACGCGCACTCCCCCGCGCTTGAACTCCGCCAGCGCCTTGGTGCGGGCTGCCTGGGTTTTATTGCCATGAATGGCCGCAGCGGTGATCCCCTCTGTTTCCAGATGTCGGCTCAACTGATTGGCGCCCCGTTTGGTCTTGGTGAACACCAGCACCTGCTGCCATTGCTGCTTTCGAATCAGTGCAACCAGCAAGTCCGCCTTCTTTTTCTTGTCCACCGGACACACCAGCTGCTCAACCAGGCTGGCGGTGGAATTCGCCGGTGCGACAGAGATCTCCAGCGGATTGTGTACCAATGTTTTTGCCAGTTTACGAATGTCGTCGGAAAAGGTGGCGGAAAACAGGATGGTCTGCCGCTGCTTGGGCAGCACGGCAATAATTCGGCGAATATCATGAATGAAGCCCATGTCCAGCATGCGATCCGCTTCATCCAGCACCAGCACCTCCAGTTGCTTGAACCTCACCGCGTTCTGGTTGTACAGGTCCAGCAGGCGCCCCGGAGTGGCCACCAAGATATCCACCCCTTTACGCAATTTCATCATCTGCGGGTTAATCTTCACACCGCCAAACACCACCGCCGAACGCAACGGCAGATTGGCACCATAGAGGGCCACGTTTTCCGCCACCTGAGCCGCCAGTTCACGGGTAGGGGTCAGTATCAGGCAACGCACCTGATTGGCCTGCGCCCGCTGACCGCTGGACAGGCGTTGCAGAATAGGCAAGGTGAAACCCGCGGTTTTGCCGGTGCCGGTCTGGGCGGCAGCCATCACATCCTTGCCTTCCAGCACCGGCGGAATGGCTTTCAACTGAATGGGAGACGGGGTTTCATAGCCCTGATCGGCCACAGCGCTCAGGATGGGGGCAGACAGGCCCAGTGAAGCAAAACTCATTAGGTGATCCATATAGTGATGGGTGCCGAACGGCGGTGTGGCAGAGTACAGGAACCGTCCACCATATACCATAGTGAGCATAGCCCCTTTCTTTCGATGACGCTGCCCGCGCCGTTAATCGGGGCACCGAAAGGGAAGGTATTCCGCTGCATGCTGCCGATAGCGTTCGATCTCTCTGACTTCGGCCTGCAGAAAGTCGGCAATGGCATTGCGAAACGCTGAATGTGCAATCCAGTGCCAGGACTGGGTCGCCACCGGTTCAAATCCGCGCAACAGTTTGTGCTCCCCCTGGGTACCCGGGTCGAAACGCTGCAACCCCTGTTCGATACAGAACTCAATGCCCTGGTAAAAACAAGCCTCAAAATGCAAACAGTCCACATCCTGTAACGCCCCCCAATGGCGGCCATACAAGGTGGTTCTGTCATAAAAACAAATAGCCGCCGCTATCAGCCGCTGATCACGTATGGCCTGTACCATCATGATCTGCCGCCCAAGATCTCGGCCGATGCGCAGAAAAAAGTCCAGGGTCAGGTAGGGGGTCATACCACGCTCATGATAGGTATTACAATAACAGGCATAAAACTCAATCCAATCCGACTCGCTCAGCTCAGTCCCCAACTTGCGCACCAGACTGACCCCCTGCTCGGCCACCTTGGCGCGCTCCCGACGCATGGACTTACGCTTGCGGGACTTCATCTGCCCGAGGAAATCGTCAAACCCCTGATAGCCCTGGTTGAGCCAGTGGAACTGGGTATCACGCCGCACCAGAGCCTCGTCATCCTGCAGCGGCAGATCCTCCCCCTGAGCGAACAAGAGATGCCAACTGGATGCCATGCCCCCAGCCAACGCCGCTTTAATATAATCTGCCGCACATTGCCAGGCCAGGGCGGCATCTGTACCCGGCTTTACCCACCAACGGGGCCCCAGGCTAGGTGTAAACGGAATCGCAGACACCCATTTCGGATAGTAGGGCAGCCCATGTCGGTGATAGGCATTGGCCCAGCTCTGGTCGAAAACGAATTCCCCCCAGGAGTGGGACTTCTTGTATAACGGCAGATAAAACACCGCCTGATCAGCGGATTCAATCCACAGGTGGGTGGGCTGCCAACCCTGAGACGGGCTCACACAAGCGGTCTCTTCCAATGCCCTCAGAAAAGCAGCATTAAAAAACGGGTTTTGATCCGGCACGCTCAGCGCCTGCTGTATTTCTGCCGGCAAATCCACAAAACGCTGCTCAATGTGTACCCGCATTGATTACCACCTGATCAATTAGCCCCCCATTGTAAAGCGGACATAACAATTTAGTTGATCTTTCCCTCAAACATGGTACTAAATTACAGAAGGAAGAGAATCATCCAAAAACAAAAAGGTAATAAGCACAATGTACGCAGGGATTGCACAACCAGTAGCGGTGTCAGTGGCATCGAGAGGATGGAGTTATGAGCTTATTCCAGAACAAATCGGACTACTTTCTGAAAGGTGAGGACCAGTTGGATGTCTTTCACCTGGGGGCCCATGGCTGCGATGTCATGTTCAGCCGATATGAAGCGGGCACCGAAGTCAACGCCGCCACCAATCCCAATCATTCAAAATGCCTGGTGATTCAGGGCCGACTCAAAGTGCGGTTTCACGACCAAGACTGTTACTACACCACTGGCGACTGGTTCGAAATACCCAGTCACACTGAATACGATATCTCCTACGAATCCGACTGCTCCATTATCGAGTTCTGGTTTGACGCTCCCCGTACTGCCTGAGCGATCCCCGGGGGCCAGCAGCTTGCCTGCGTGGCGCGCACTGCGCTATGCTGCGCCAGCGAGGAGTTCGTCATGGAAAAGCCTTTTTCTCAAGCCTGTGAAAACAACAAGCAACCGATTCTGGCGGTGTTACGTCAGTACCTGACCACACCCGGCAGCTTGCTGGAAGTGGGCAGCGGCACCGGTCAGCACGCTGCCTATCTATCGGCCCAGCTCCCCTATATTCACTGGCAACCCACCGATGTTGCAGAACATCTGCCCGGTATTCAACAATGGTGCCAGGAAGCGGATCAGCCGAACCTGGCAGCGCCCATTGCCTTTGATGTTACCCAGAAAATGCCTTGCCCTGCCCCACACGACCACCTGTTTTCCGCCAACACGCTGCACATTATGAGCTGGGAAGCTGTTGAATCTTTTTTCAACCTGCTGCCAAACCTGGTTAAGCCATCCGGATACGTATTTTTTTATGGCCCGTTCAAGTATCGGGGCCAGTACACCAGCCCCAGCAATGCCGACTTCGATGTCTGGCTAAAACAGCGTGCGCCCCATCAGGGTATTCGCGATTTTGAAGCCATTGCCGAGCTGGCTGACCAAGCAAAGCTGGATCTGCTGGAAGATGTCAGTATGCCTGCCAATAACCAGACTCTGGTATGGAAAAAACGTACGCACAGCTGACGGCGGCGCCCGTAAAACTCTATACTGACCCGCTTAATACCGGTATGCTACCTTGACTATTCATCCGAACAAAAACCATTCAGAGCCAAGCAATTGACAGAACCAACAAGCAACATGACGGAAACCGTTAGTAAAGAAGTACAGCCCACACTGCGTTTTAAAGAACTGAAGCTGGAACCCACCTTACAGCAGGGCATTGATGATCTGGGTTTCGAATTTGCCACCCCCATTCAAGCCCTGTCCCTTCCCCACAGCCTGCAAGGCAAGGACGTCATCGGTAAAGCCCAAACCGGTACCGGTAAAACGGCGGCGTTTCTGATCACCGTTATCAATCGCCTGCTGAAGGAACCGGAACAGGAAGAACGCTACAACGGCGAACCCCGCGCCCTGATCCTTGCGCCCACCCGGGAGCTGGCCATGCAGATTGAAAAAGACGCGCAGACCCTGGTGAAGCACACCCCCCTGAGCCTGCTGAGCATCGTTGGCGGCATGGACTACCAGAAACAACAAAAGCGCCTGCACAATGAAATCATCGACATTGTAGTGGGGACGCCGGGCCGACTGATCGACTTTGTGCGCAAAAAGGATCTTTTTCTCAGCGAAACGGAAATTCTGGTGATCGACGAAGCCGATCGCATGTTGGACATGGGTTTCATTCCCGATGTTAAACGCCTGATTCGGGAAACCCCTTTCAAGGAGTACCGGCAGACCCTGATGTTCAGTGCAACCTTTACCCAGGACATCATGAACCTGTCGTCCAGCTGGACCATCGACGCTCAGCAGCTGGAAGTGGAGTCGGATACCGTCGCTGCCGACACGGTCGACCAAAAAGTCTATATCGTGACCACCGATGAGAAGTTCGCGCTGCTCTACAACCTGATCATGCAGAATCAATTGGAGCGGGTGATGATCTTTGCCAATCGGCGGGATGAAACCCGTGACCTGACGCACAAGCTGCGGGACTATGGCATCAAATGCGCCACCCTGTCCGGGGACGTGCCCCAACATAAACGCATTAAGGTGTTGGAAGGCTTCCGTGAAGGCAATATTCGGGTGATGGTCGCCACCGACGTGGCCGGGCGCGGTATCCACATCGAAGGCATCAGCCATGTGGTCAATTACTCCCTGCCGGAAGACCCTGAAGATTACGTACACCGAATTGGCCGCACCGGACGGGCGGGAAAAACCGGTACCAGCGTCAGTTTCGCCTGTGAAGAGGATGCCTTTCAGTTGCCTGCCATCGAGGAGCTACTGGGCTGCAAACTGGACTGCAGGCAACCGGAACCCGAATTGTTGCAGGCCATACCCGAACCGGAGGTCTCCCCGGAACGGGAACGCCAGCGCCGCAGCCATCAGCACAATCAGCGCCGCAACCGGCGGCCGCCACGCCGCTCCAATAATGGTTGAGCAACGGGGAGCCCCACGGCTCCCGCTCAAACAGGCTTTTCCGCATACACCTTGATGCTCGACACCTTGTTGGCGGCCAACCGGATTCCCGGCTCAACCATCGGTCGCAACAAGTGGCTCGTCAACTGCCCCCGGTTCAAGGTCAACAGTGCCTGCCATAACCCCATGCGAATATTCAACTCATCCTGTGCCAAACCACGCAACATGGATGCATCGTAATCCAGCTGTGAACGTACGCTCACATTCATCAAACCAGAGCCGGCGATAGTCTGCAGATAGCGGTCACGATCCAGTGCTTTCGCCGCTGCCGGGCTCTTCAGCGCCACCAGTCTGCGCAGCCAGCCGGGAAGCGGCGCCATCACCAGATCCGTCAACAGCATCTTGCCACCGGGTTTCAGCACCCTATGTACTTCTGCAAAGACCTGCTCCTTTTCCGGGGACAGACTCACCACACAATTGGAAATCACCCAGTCCACAGAGCTGCTTTCCACCGGCAGTGACTCAATCAACCCCTTGCGTATTTCCGCAATATGATCCAGCCCTGCCGCGGCCACGTTGGCGCGTGCTTTTTCAATCATCGCCCCGGTCATATCCACTCCGATCACCTTGCCGTTTGCACCGACCCGCCTTGCCGCCAGAATCACATCCAGGCCCGCGCCACACCCCAGGTCCAGCACCGAGTCTCCCTCATTGAGTGTTCCCATCGCCAATGGGTTTGCGCAACCAAAGCTGCTGTCTATGGCATCCTGCGGGATTGCCGTCTGATCCTCCTGGTCGTAGCCAAATTCCGTTTCAAGCTGGTGGGCACAAAAGCCGCCGGACTGAGACAACTTGGCTTCATATTCCTGGCGCACCGACTCGCGGTGGCCGAACGTCACATCGGTTTGTTTCATAATGCTGATCTCCTTTCAGTAGATGAACTCGCAGTAAATAAACTTGCAGTGAACAAACCCGGCCCAATATTGTTTTATTGCGCAATTATGCAAATATAATAACAACAGAAGCCGTTAACAGCAGGATGTCACCCCGGTTACCGGACAGCACCGCTCCAGGGCATCGGCACACTGGCGTAATGCCTTGACTACAGAGACGGTATTGAGCCGGTAATATACCTCCCGCCCCTGTTTTTCGGCAGACAGGATACCAGCACGTTTCAGTTGGCTGAGATGACGGGATACCACTGACAGGTCCACCGTGCAATCTTCCGCCACTTGGGACACCGTGCAGGGGTTCGGGGAGCTTGCCAACCGCAACAGGACCTGAATACGGGAAGGGTCCGACAGCGCTTTAAAAAAGTCCGTTCCCAATTCATCGACGATGGCATTCAACTCAGACATAAGTACTCTTCCGATAACAACAATCCAAGCATGCATACACTTGCACAATTATGCAAGCATTTTGTGCCGACCCACAAAAAAAGCCCGGCACACCGGGCTTTCTCAGGCTACGCAACGGGCAACAATCAGGCTGGCTGAAAGGGATCGCCCCATTCCTGCGCCAGAGCCTCGCGCAGCGCAACCACCCGCTCATTACCGATTCGATTGGACAACGAGCTTTCGATTTCGCGCAATGCGCTCACCGTTGCCCCACCCACTTCTTTACCCTGTTCGGTGTAAACCACCACTTTGGCGCGACGATCTGTCGGATCCGGCTGCAGAGTGAGATAGCCCAACTCAACCATTTCATTGATCGTCTGATGAATTGCCTGGCGGGTTACACCAACCCGCGATGCGATCTCGGAAGGACGGGTAACACCTTCGCTGATATTCACAAACACCAGGGATTGAGCACGGGTGATGCCAGGCCAGCCCTGCTTCTTCAAAGCGTTCTGTAAGCCTTCATCGGCCCAGTAAAAGGCTCGCATGAACAGTTGAGCCAGATTTGTTTCAATAGTGCTTTGTCCAAATTCAGACATACTTCAAACCCTTTCGTTGCTACCTTGATTACTAAAAACGGATTCTTGCTTGATCGAGGTGATCAAGGCATCTTTTTCCAGCCATAATTGATTTACCCATTCCTGGAATTCAGCGCGGAAAGCGGGATCACTCTCGTAATCTCCACGACTGAACTGCGCGGGAATCGGCCGTTCAACAATGTGTACCGTCAGGCGATGGACCCGACCACAGAGCAAATCCCAAAAACCAATGGCTTTGTCGTGATACACAATCGTTACGTCCAGCATGGAACGTAACTGCCCCCCCATAGCGGACAACACAAACGCAATCCCTCCGGATTTCGGCTTTAATAAATGCTGGTAGGGAGATCCCTGCGCATCGTGTTTCGCTGTCGTAAATCGAGTGCCTTCCAGAAAGTTCATCACCGATACCGGCAGTTCCTTGAATTTTTCACAGGCCTTGCGGGTGGTTTCCAGATCCTTGCCTTTCATCTCGGGATGCTTGAGCAAAAACTCTTTGCTATAGCGTTTCATGAACGGAAAATCCAATGCCCACCAGGCAACCCCCATCAAGGGAACCCAAATCAATTCCTGCTTGAGGAAAAATTTGAGCATGGGAATTCGGCGATTGAATACCTTCTGCAGGATTAGAATGTCACTCCAGCTCTGGTGATTACAGCTCACCAGATACCAACCGTGATAATGCAGATCCTCCGCTCCACGCAGATCAATGCGGATTCTGCCTGATAGAGACAGGATGAGGCTGTTTACCGCCATCCAGTTTTCCGCAATCTTGATCATCACCCACGCGCAAACGCGTCCCCATGGTTTAATGGGGATCAACAACCTAAAAAGGGTCACGACTAACAACGGCACTATTGAAATCAGGGTATTCAGTGCCATAAACAAAAACGCCAGCAAACCTCGAAGCGGGGCTGGCAAAAAAGACAACATGCCCTTTCTTACTCCCAAACAAAATTGCCGCTCTCTGACGACAAAGCCACCAGGGCTCCGCTGTGCGGCGCGACCAGCCGCTCACCCCTTAGTAAAGAGGCCGCACATTATGCCACAACCGACCGAAAACTGAACTGCGAATTTGGCGGGATTTGTGTCCTTTTCGGACACCTAATTGCAAAAATGGACACCTATTTACCAAAACCAGTTGGGCTAGCCCCAGTGGCCCTACAGTCACAGATATCACGGCCCGATAAGGCGCACCGATAGAAACGGTCACCGGGTCGTTGTTATCGTTATTTACAAACGACTTTTAGCTAAACTGACTCGGTTTGGATAAAATCCACCACCAACCCTGGATGCTGAGGCCATCTGCGTAAAAGACCGACACATAAATAAACCTAACTGCCTATATCTGTGGTGAATCTTCGACTATATTTAATGGGGAAAGGAGTCAAATTTGAGTTAATTCATTGGTTTACAGGGATCACGTAATGTCCTTATGCGAACAACTCGCTAGGGTGTCATTTTTCCAATCCAAATAATTCGCAGGCACAACGCAGGTAACTACATGAAGGTTGATTTCAAGCACTTTTCTCCCATCCTGATCACCTGTATGTTTCTGGCTCCCGGCATTGCGGTTGCAGACAAATTTGATGACGCTGTCAACGAATACATTAAGGGATACAAAGAGTGTACTGAGGCCAACACCCTGCGTACTTCCGACCTGCCCGCCGCCAAGCGCAAGTTTGACGTGTATCTGAAGCACCTGGACCGCGCTAAATCCATCGACTCCACCATACTAAGTACCACCCAACGTGATATGGATTCCAACCTGCGCTACTGCGAGCGGGTGGAAGTCAATATCAAGCGCGCCGAGGCCACGCCGATTCTGGAAAAAGGATTCACCTATTGTGATACCGCCAAAGAATCCCTTAAAAACGGCGATGTACCCAGTGCTAAAACCAATATGGATGAGTACAAACGCTATCGTGACGATGCCATGATCATTACCGATAGCATCATGGAAGTATTCGCCCTCGCCTCCAAGGTCAGGGCCTGCTCCCGAGTGGAGGAAAAGCTGGCAGAAGCCATGAAAGAAGAGAACGCCCTGGTGGAGAAGATGAATGCGGCTATCCAGGGTTACCAAACTGTGTTGAGCGAATGCGAAAAGGCCAAAACCACCATTTCCTCGCCCAAATTCAGCCTGGACAAGCTCGATGACGTCAATGCCATGATGAACGAAGCCGCCAAGGCCAAGAAAACGGCCCGCCAAAATACCGAGGCTTTCACCATCCTGAAGGAACAGCCCACCCGTCCGCAAAGCCAGGAACTGCAAAAACTGGTGGACAGTTCTGCACAGTGTGAAGGTCAAACTTCGGAATACATTCGCACCGCCACCAAGAACCGGCGGGCTCTTGAAAAAGATATCGAAGACGGAGTTGCCACCCTACGGGCGGCTCAAGAGGCTTGTGAATCAGCCAAAAAACTCAGCAACCGTTTTGTTGCCGAGGCCGACATCAGTAAGGCAGAAGCCAGCTATAACAATTCAGCAGCGTTGAAGGGCAAAGTGACCAACGATGCCAAACTGATCGCAACGGTAAAACAATATCCCAACTGGAGTTCAAGCAATCAGTTTTCCAAGCTTATGAACAGCACGGAAAGCTGTCAGAAATCCACTGCTGCCAGCATCAAAAAAGAAAAAGCGGCGTTTGCCCAGCAGCAGCGACAAGACAAGCAAAACGCAGCCCGCCAGGCTGAGCTGGAAAAGGAGCGGCAACGGCTGGCAGAGGAGAAAGCGCGCAAAGAAGCCGAAGAGGCCCAAAAAATAGCCGCCCAGAAAAAGGCAGAGGAAGAAGCACGACGCAAAGCAGAGGCCGAAGCCCGGCGCGCAGCAACGTTAAGCGACGTACCTGATGATGTTGAATTCAATGACGATGAGTTTGGTGACTTTGGCGATGACGACGACGACCGCGGAGGCTGGACCGAACTGGTGAAATAGCATCCTCGCCGACCTGAATAAAAAAAGCCCGCGTCTTGGCGGGCAAAGGACTACAGAGGGAAACTGTCCAATTTTGTTTTTCGTTATTAGGTGGTAACCGGAATTAATAAAATCCGAAATTATCCACTTCCATATCCATCAAACTATCCAAACCAGCGTTCACTGTGTCCACCAGGGACTTGGTGCGCGGCAATATACGTTTGAAGTAGAATTTCGCAGTCTGCACCTTGGCTGTGTAGAAGCCTTCTTCAGAGGTACCGGCCGCAAGTTGCTCCTTCGCCGCTTTTGCCATTACCGCCCAGAAATAAGCCAGCGTAATATAACCACTGTACATCAGATAGTCTACCGCAGCTGCACCGATCTCTTCCTGGTTAGCCATGGCACGCATGCCGATCTGCGTGGTCAAATCGCCCCACTCTTTGTTCAATGTGGCCAGCGGTTCAATGAACTCCGCAATCTCTGCGTTATCATCGTTCTCTTTACAGAATTTATGCACGATCTTGGTGAAGTTTTTCAGCAAACCACCTTGTGTCAGCATTACCTTACGACCAAGCAAATCCAATGCCTGAATACCGGTTGTGCCTTCATAAAGGGTCGCAATACGCGTATCACGAACGATCTGCTCCATTCCCCACTCACGAATAAAGCCATGACCACCGAACACCTGAACCCCGTGGTTGGCTGCTTCCAATCCGGTTTCGGTACAGAATGCCTTGGCAATGGGTGTGAGGAACGCCATCAAATCATCAGCCAGCTTCTTGGCTTCTTCGTCTGCACCATGCTCGACGATATCACCCTGCATGGACAGATAGTACAACAGGGCACGACCGCCTTCGGCGAACGCTTTCTGAGTCAACAGCATGCGCCGCACATCAGGATGCACGATGATGGGATCCGCTTCTTTATCTGGTGCTTTGGGTCCGCTCAGTGCACGCATGGCCAAACGTTCTTTGGCATAGGTCAATGCACCCTGATAGGAACCTTCCGCTGCCGCAACGCCCTGCAGGGCGGTACCGATTCGCGCCGTGTTCATAAACGTGAACATACAGTTCAAACCGCGGTTCGGCGGGCCGATCAAATAACCTTTGGCACCTTCAAAATTCAAGACGCAGGTGGCGGAGGCCTTGATCCCCATCTTGTGTTCAATAGAGCCGCAGCTGACGCCGTTGGCTTCACCCAGGCTGCCGTCTTCGTTCACGTTAACCTTGGGAACGATAAACAGAGAAATACCTTTGGTGCCTTTGGGGGCATCAGGCAGGCGAGCCAGCACAATGTGGATGATGTTATCCACCATGTCATGATCACCGGCGGAGATAAAAATCTTGGTACCACTGATGGAATAGGAACCATCAGCATTGGGTTCGGCTTTTGTGCGCAGTATGCCCAGGTCGGTACCGCAATGGGGCTCAGTCAGGCACATGGTACCGGTCCACTCACCGCTGATCAGTCGGGTCAGATACTGCTCTTTCTGTTCGGTGGTTCCATGGGATTCCAAAGTTTTGATGGCACCGTGACTCAGTCCGGGATACATGCCCCATGACCAGTTGGCGGTACCCACCATTTCGCTCATGACAATGCCCAGAGAGTTGGGCAGGCCCTGGCCACCTTCATCAATGGGGGCGCTCAAGGCAGGCCAGCCACCTTCCACGTACTTCTGATAGGCTTCTTTAAAACCTTTCGGCGTAGTGACGACACCATTGTCGAAACCACAGCCTTCTTCATCGCCGGTGCGATTGATGGGCGCCAGCTCGTTTTCACAGAATTTGGCACCCTCTTCCAGGATGGCATCGATCAGATCACGGTTGACTTCTTCGTCACCACGCAAGGCCTTATAGTGGTCTTCCAACTTCAAGACTTCATGCATGACAAACTGGATATCACGTCTGGGAGCTTTATATTCTGGCATTGCTTTACCCTCTTGTGCCCATGTACAAAATGGGCTTCATTATCGACAACGTTCCGCCCGCCACTGATTTGGCCAGGCATAAAATTGCAATGAAAAACACTCTTGCTGCGCTGGAATCAGCACTTGGTCGGGTACAGGATGGTACCTGAACCATTCAAACAAGCGTTAGAATTTTTCGCGACCAATCAGTCAAGCGCCCCTCATACAAAATGACGGGTGGGCGATAAAATCCAATTCTGAGCACACAGTGCAGCATTGCTAAACAATAGTTTCAAACATATGTTTGATTTCGTCAATGTGGATTTACACAAATCCTCAACAATTGCCCTAATGCAGGGGGAGATTGGCCATCAATCGACCATTCAATTCGTAAGATAGTGGGGGGATCTGACAGGCGCGCCCGCTGTCAGGCAATCACGTCCAGAAAGCCGCTTTTACCGTAGGGGTTTTGCGGGTCTACCAGGCCAAGTTGGTTGGCCTGCTGAATAAGCCCGCTAGAGCCAAGTAAAATTTTCTCCAGTTCCTCGCGGGCATTGCGGGGTTGTTCCTCCTGAGCCTCCGTATCATCCTCTGATTCAGATTCCGTATCTTCTGCTGCAGTGGCCTGCACCAGTGACGGTGGTTCCCTGGGTTCACGCACCGGCTGTGCCGATTCGCCCTCTTCCACCTCAGGTTCATTGCGGGATTTCTCTTGTTCCTCTGCCTTACGCGCCTCTTCCTGGGCAGTCTGTTCTGCCTGCACCGCGCGCAATTCAGCCTCTGCCTTAATTTCCATCTGGGCGGCTTCTGCCGCCACCCGGCGATCCTGGGTTGAAGGCTCAGCGGGAGCCAGGGCAGCAGCCCGGATGATACGGGCTTTTTCAATAGTGGCCTGGGGGTTTCCGGCAACCGGTGAAGTGCTGATGCTGACTTCACCTCCTGTCGCATAGTTACGCCCATCGGGGCCACGGGAATACTGGAAGCTGGGGCTGCCCGCATAACGGCCGCCGATGGCAGCGTGCGCGGCTTCGTGTACCCGAACTTCGCGATCCCGGGCTTTCAGCTGATCAATCACCACCTGGTCTTCTTCCGATAGCCCCTGGCGCTCCTCCGCGCTGGATTTCTCAGCAGGGCGAGCGTCCTGCCGATCCACATCCCGCTCGTTGTTTGAATCGGAGTTCTGCAGGGCCTTCTCATCGCCGGGTATCGATGCGCTTACCGGTGCAGGAGTGGCAAAGAACTGTTGATTTTGGCTGGGGGCATTCTTTTGGCCCTCTGCAACCGGGGGAATGTCGGCACGCACCCGATCCTGCTCCAGCCCATTGGGAGAGGCTGAGCTGGCATAGGCTGCCACATTAGTGACATTGGGTTGTGCCGGCTGGATCTGCATGGCGTTACCCTTCAGACCTCAATATCGATAATGCTGCCCATGGTGTCACTGGCGGTTTGCACTACCTTGGCTGATGCCTGCACCTGCAACTTGCTCTGCAGTAAGCTCACTGCAGACTCGGTCAAATCCGTTGCAGGGTCTTCAGACGTAGCCACTTGCGCCACCTGGGCACTGGCTTTATTCATCTCCGACAATCCCTTTTGGATGCCGGCGACGCCGTTGTTTAACACTGATCCAATCACCATAACTGCATTCCTCTGAAGGCGATTATACCACCGGGCCAAGGCCCGGTTTGCGGGCCCACTTCCGGCTCATGTACAAGTATAGTGTGGATTTTCAAATTGTGCACAAATCAATCAACGCCGCGTTTACAAGCTACTGATTCTGCAGGATTTAGTGGGCCTGCAATATTAAAAAACTATATACAGGGTCACTGTAATAGCAAATCGATATCAATTAGCTGCGCTAACGCCTCTTTATCTGCCTGCGGCCCATGGGGAATCACCCCAAGACAGGGCGCTGGCAGCATGCTTTTCAGGGTATTGATGTTTTCCTGAACTTTGGCTGCCTCCGGATCAATGCCGTTGGCCACCCACCCTGCCAAGGGCAATCCCGCCGCCGCAACGGCCTGTGCCGTGAGCAGGGCATGATTGAGACAGCCCAGGCGCACCCCCACCACCAGAATCACCGGCAGCTCCAGCTCTTTTACCAGATTACCCAGTGTTTCCCGGTGATTCAGCGGTACCAGCCATCCACCGGCACCTTCCACCAGGGTGACGTCTGCCGGCGTCATAAGGGCTCCGCGTATCAACCCCGCCAGCCGATCCACCGATAACGTTCGGCCTTCTTCTTCAGCCGCAAGGTGCGGCGCAATGGCAGACTTCAGTGCAATGGGGTTAATTTGCTGATAAGGCAACGCCACGGTCATGGCCGCCTGCAATTTAAGAGCATCATCGTTGCGCAACTCCCCGTCAACCTGCTCACATCCCGCAGCCAGTGGTTTCAAGGCTAACGTACTGAGGCCTCTTTGTTTCAGTGCTTCCAGCATCAGCACGGTAACAAAGGTTTTGCCCGCATCGGTGTCGGTACCGGTGACAAAGAATCGCTTTTTCACGGGATACTCCTGTTGCTCAATAGTGGATTAGACGTTCCGTAACGGCTCAGGCAAGAGAAGGCTTCTGCAACGCGACCACCACATAGTGCCAACTGGCAGGCAACATTCCCTGGTGGTTACGAAAGTGTTCGTAGTTGCTCATCATCTGGAAAACGGTTTTCTTGCCGGTAAGCGACTGCGCGCGGTTATTGGTGACCTGATGGGCACCCAGCGTTTTCAGTTCCCGGGTCAGTTCACGCACGGTTTCGTAAAACGCCACATCCAGCTTTTCCTGCAATACCTGCAACTGAAAAGGCGAAGCCTGAATGAGGTCTTTCAGTGCACTTACCGCCAGAAAGTCATTAACATGATGGAACCGGCTTTCCGCCTTTTCCCAACTCAGCTTTAATTCGCGCAGCGTATTTTCCACTGGCATTGAAAAGACAAAGCGACCTCCCGGGCGCAGCAGGGTATAAACATCCTGCAACACCTTTCCCAGGTCGTCGCACCATTGCAACGCAAAACTGCTGAACACCAAATCGAATTGTTCCGCTTCGAACGGTAAGTTCTCGGCATCACCGCACACAAAATCCTGAATCACTCCGTCACCGTCATTGCGCCGGGCCACGTTCAGCATTCCGGGCGCCAGGTCCAGTGCCGTAATGTGTTGTGCAAACGGTGCCAAGGCCATGGTCAAGGCACCGGTACCGCAGCCAATATCCAGCGCCGCATTAAACGTTGCCGGCTGCGCGGCCAGCACAGCCAACATGGCCTGTCCCACCTGACGTTGCACATGGGCCACACTGTCATAGCGGGACGCCGCCCGGCTGAACGACAAAGCAATGGCTTTCTTGTCCACCGTCATAATAACTGTTGCTCCCGCAGGAAATCCGTGCAGGCCGCAATAAACAGATCCGGTGCGGACAGGAAAGGCAGATGGGCAACCCCTTTAATAACCGCGGTATGAGCGGCCGGTTGCAAATCACCTACAGCGTCGCTCACGCCCACCGGAATCAGGTGATCCCGCTCGCCAAACAGGTGCAGGGTGGGGCATTGAATTCGCTGCAGATCCTGGCGCAGATCAACCGCCTGCAGGATTTCCAATCCACAGCGCAACGCTTTCTGGGCGGGGATACCATGAAAATACACCAGTTCTTTCAAGGCACGAATATCGTCTTTGATGCGTTCACTGCCTTTACACTGCAACGACAGGAAGCGAATGAGCGTGCCCTCTGCATCTTCCAACAGCACCCGCTGGAAGGCCTTCAGGACCTCCTCCTTCATTGCCAATGGCCATTGGCCATCGGCCACAAATTTCGGTGTGGAAGCCACCGTGATCAGGCCCGCCACCCGCTCGGGAAACTGGCTGGCGGTGCGCATCGCTACCATGCCGCCCAAAGACCACCCCAGCCAAACTGCCTTGGCTGGTGCAACCGCCAGCACATGCTCCACCAGATAATCCAGGGTATACTCACCCCCGGGCATGGGGCTGCGTCCCAGTCCGGGCAGATCCACCACCGTCACCTGAAAATGCTCCAGCAACGCGGGCATAACTTCGTCCCACACCAGGCTGTGCATGCCCCAGCCGTGCAGCACAATCAGTTCCGGTGGGTTATCCATATTACCGGTGCAACGGTAGCGGTCGTGATAAAGCGTTAAGCCCATATTAATCATCGTCTCCTGCCGGATGTGCTTGCAGTGCGCGGCCCAGCACACCCAGCAATAAATCAATTTCCTGTTCACTGTGATCAGCGGTGAGCGTAATGCGTAAACGGGCACTGCCCGCCGGCACCGTCGGTGGCCGAATGGCCCCCACCAGAACCCCTTGCTGTAAAAGCCAATCACTCATATGTAATGCGCGCGCTGAATCGCCCACCAACAATGGCTGGATTGCCGTTTGCGAGAGCATCAGGGGTAATGCAAGCTGCGCCGCACCCTGCGTAAATCGAGAGATCAAGCCCTGGAGTTTTTCCATCCGCCAGGATTCGGATTCCAATAGCGACACACTCGCCAGCGATGCAGCTGCCACCGACGGTGGCATGGCAGTGGTATAGATATAGGGACGGGCTGCCTGAATCAGAAACTCAATCAAATCCGCACTGCCGGCCACAAAGGCGCCAAAACTCCCCAGCGCCTTTCCCAGTGTGCCCATGTAGATCGGAACCTGCCGACTGTCGAGCCCATACTCAGCCAAACAACCATGGCCTTTGCCCAACACCCCCAGACCATGGGCATCGTCCACCATCAACCAGGCATCATGCTGTACACACAGATCGGCGATATCCGGCAACGGGGCAACGTCACCATCCATACTGAACACCGAGTCCGTCGCCACCAGCACCCGGCCGGTGGCTTGCTGCAAACGCTGCTGCAAGCTCCCTGGGTTGTTGTGATGATAACGTTGCAGTCGACCGCGGCTCAGTTGGGCACCATCCAACAAGGATGCATGGTTCAGCTTGTCTTGCAGTACCGTGTCGCCCCGCTCCAGCAATGCACTGATGACACCGACATTGGCCATGTAGCCGGTGGAAAACAATAAAGCACGCGGGCAACCGACCCAGTCCGCCAGCCGCTCTTCCAATTCATGGTGAACCGCGCTGTGCCCGATCACCAAATGGGATGCACCACTGCCAAAGCCATATCGCTCAGCGGCCCGCTGGCTGGCTGCGATCACCTGTGGGTGATTGGCCAGGCCCAGATAATCGTTGCTGCAAAAATTCAGCACACTGCGACCATCGCACTGCACCCGCGCCTGTTGCGGGGATTGCAGCAGCCGGCGTTGACGGTATAAATGCTGCTGGTGCCGCTCCTGCAGTCGCCGCGCCAGCTGGAACGGATCACTCATCGCCTTGACCAACTCCCGCCGGTCAGTGGCTCATTTTGGGACAGTCTTTATGAGGTTCCAAAGCACCATCCCTGCGGCCAGCATCCACGAACAGGTGCGCGTTTTTCTGATGTATAACCGCATCCAACAAAGCGGATTCACTGGCTTCGTCGCTGGCTTCCACTTTGAGGTCCATGGGTTTGATCCCCAGCTTTTTAAACAACTGCATATCGGAAGACGCTTCGGGGTTGCTGGTGGTCAGCAGACGCTCGCCGTAGAAAATTGAGTTGGCACCGGCCATGAAACACAGCGCTTGCATTTGCTCATTCATGGCTTCACGGCCTGCGGACAAACGCACAGAGGATTTCGGCATCAGAATCCGCGCCACAGCGATATTCCGCACAAAGTCGAAGGGATCAAGATCATCCACGTTTTCCAGCGGAGTACCTTCAATCTTCACCAGCATGTTGATGGGAACGCTCTCGGGATGTTCCGGCAGATTGGCCAGTTGCATCAGCAGTCCGGCACGATCACGGGCGGTTTCACCCATCCCCAGAATGCCGCCGCAGCAAACCTTCATACCGGCATCCCGGACATTGGCCAGTGTATCCAGGCGATCCTGATAGGTTCGGGTGGTGATGATGGAATTGTAGTGCTCGGGGGAAGTATCCAGATTGTGGTTGTAATAATCGAGACCGGCATCGGCCAGACGCTGGGCCTGATCCTGATCCAGCATGCCCAATGTCATACAGGTCTCCATCCCCAGGGATTTCACCTGCTTCACCATGTCCAGCACATAGGGCATATCCTTCTCACGGGGGGAACGCCATGCGGCCCCCATGCAGAAGCGGCTTGCACCGGAGGCTTTGGCTTCCCGCGCCTGGGTCAGCACATTCTGAATCTCCATCAGTTTTTCTTTTTCCAGCCCGGTATTGTAGTGGCCGCTTTGCGAACAGTATTTACAGTCTTCGGGGCAGGCACCGGTTTTGATACTCAGTAATGTGCTGATCTGCACCGCATTGGGATCATGGAATTGACGGTGAACCGTCTGCGCCTGAAACAACAGGTCGTTGAATGGCAGGTCAAACAGCGCCTGAATTTCCTTCAGGGTCCAATCGTGGCGGACGGTTTCCACTGGAATCTGCGGTGCGGTCATGGTGTGGCCTCGTGGTTGGATTTTTTATGGCGACGGTGTCTCTTTGATAACGGCCTGTCGCTTGCCCATGGGTAATAACTGAGCATCTTATCGGCTCAACCACCATTGTCAACTTGCACATTGATTCAAAAGTTTACAAATGACTATTTTATAACCTAAGTGTATTTATTTAACCCATTATGTTTTTCTGCCTGCTGTGTCATGGACTCACCCCACCGCTCCAGGATCTGTGCCATCACTGCGCGCAGGATATGCCCTGGAATCAGCACTGCTGTGAGCGCTGCGCCGAGCCCTGGCCTGACCCATTTGAAGGGCTTTGCCAGCAGTGCATCCAGGAGGAACCTCACTATGACCAGTGCTTTGCCCCCTTCCTCTATCAATTCCCCATAGACCAACTGATCCTGCAGGGCAAAGGCGGAAAACGGGCGGAGCTGCTGTTCAGCCTGGGCCGCCTGCTGGCCGCGCAGTTGCAGGCGCAGCAGGTTACCCGGCCGGACATTATCGTGCCTGTGCCGCTGCACCCCAATAAACAGCGGGAACGGGGATTCAATCAAGCCGGGGTAATCGCCACGCTGGTGGGGCGCAAATTGGGGATACCGGTTAGCCATAACCTGATCATCAAGGTGCGCGAACCCAAACAGCAGAAGTCTCTGTCCCGGTCAGGGCGCCAACACAATATGACCCGGGCTTTTCGCATTCAGCGTACAGTGCTGCAGTCATTGCCATACCCGGTGCAACACATTGCCCTGCTGGATGATGTCATCACCACGGGCAGCACCCTGAATCAACTGGCAAAGCAACTGCGCAGCAGCGGTGTGGAACGAGTGGATGGTTGGGCGCTGGCCAGAGCCGCCAAGCGCAACGTTGCAATGCCCTCTTCCCCAATATGATAGGATGCGCTCTCCGCCAAACCGGATACAGGTGCCATGAGTGAAATCACATTACAGACTGAGCTGCACCCCAACTACGATGAGCTGTCACCGGATCTGGTGATCAGCGCCGTGGAGTCCCTGGGCTTCTGGTCAGACGCCCGGATTTTTCCCCTCAATAGTTATGAAAACCGCGTGTATCAGGTGGGCATCGAGGATGCGGAACCGGTGATCGTCAAGTTTTATCGGCCATTGCGCTGGAGCGATGAGGCCATCCTTGAGGAACACCGGTATTCCCAGGATTTAGCCGATCTGGAACTGCCGGCGGTTGCACCCATGGCTTTCAACGGCACAACGCTGCATTATTTTCAGGGCTACCGGTTTGCTGCCTTTCGGCGCCAGGGTGGGCAGGCTCCTGAGCAGGACGATTTCGATCAACTGCTGTGGCTGGGCCGATTACTGGGGCGCATGCACAAGGTGGGTGGCACCACCCTGTTTAATGCCCGCCCCACCCTCAGCGTCCAGCGTTTGGTCACCGAGCCCGCTCAGTTTCTGCTGGAGCATCCTTTTCTTCCGGAGTACCTGAAGCCGCAGTACCGCCAATTGATTGAGGATTTCAGCAGCCGCTTTGCGGATCTGTTTCAGCAAGTGAACCCTCAATGGATACGCTGCCACGGTGATTGCCATATCGGCAATATTCTGTGGCATCGGGAAACCGGGCCCTGGTTTGTGGACTTTGACGATTGTCAAAATGCACCGGCGGTGCAGGATTTGTGGATGTTGCTGGCCGGCAGCCGACAAGAGCAGGTGGGACAGTTCAGCGAATTGTTGGATGGCTACGAAGAATTCAATGACTTCAACCGCCGCGAACTGCAACTGATTGAGCCCCTGCGCACCATGCGCATGATCTACTACGCCGGTTGGTTGGCAAGACGCTGGGATGACCCCGCCTTCACCAGTAATTTCACCTGGTTCAACACCAGTGGATATTGGCAGGAGCACGTATCCAGCCTGCAAGAGCAGCGGCTGTTGCTGGACAGTGAACCTTTTAGCCTGTTCTGAAAAGCCCACACAGCAAAAAGCCCGGCGTGAAAAACCGGGCTTTTTGAGTGGTTCAGGCTACCTGTTTCAAGGCAGGTTCTTCTGGTAAACGATCGTATAAAGTGCGTAGAGACTGCACCGGCCGCCCCAGTTTTTCCCCATCATCGATAAAATGCTTCAACATCAAACGGGTTTGTGGGGCTGTCTTCACAAATTGGAATTTGACATAGGATTCCGCATCCATCGGTGACAGAAATCGCATCATGGGCAATGCCAGTTTCACCCAGAACAGGCTGAACAGGCGCTCGGTCCAGTTCATGCGCCGACCGAATTTCGCCGCCACAATGGCCAGGGCTTCACGGGCCGCGCCCACGGCAAGATCCAGCGAATTGCTGATGCGTAAGCGCCTGAACGACCAGTTTTCCAATTCCAGCAGGGCCACCAGTGGAATCATCATGGCAGAACGATCCGCGTAGATCCGGGAGGCATCCTGCTCGACTTTGACATTGAAGCGCCCCGCCGCCATTGCTCCCATCACACCGGGCAAACGCTCCTCATTACCGGAAAACTCCGCGGGCATCATGGGCAACACCAGATAGGCAACGCCTTCCTTGCCCGCATCCGGGTGGTAATTCGGCAGATCCGGTAGTGGTGTTTGATAACTGATAAAATTAACAATGCCGCACACCACCTGTTCAGCGGGAAAAACACTGAGCACATAATCCCGATCATCCAGATCAGGTTGCAGCATCACCACGGTGGCATCACCAATCTGCTCCCGTAGCTGTTCCAGCCAGCCACCCCGCAAATCTGCCGAAGAAACCGTTAGCCAAACCTGATCCCAATGGGTCTGTTTAAGATCCTCATAGTGAGTGAAAATAGCGTCGGCCTCGAATTTTTCCGCAGCACCAAGACCGCTGCGTCGACACCGATAAAGCGTAAATCCTTTTTCGCATTCTTCTTTGTATTTTTCTTTTACCAAGTAGGACACGGAAGCTCCGCCCCGTTGCAGGAAATGACCATATACCTGCCCGACTGCGCCCGCCCCTACGATTAATGCTGTTACCACGTTGTCAGTCCCTCCGCTAGTGACAGTCCTATGGATATAAACACAGGGTTTGTGGGGTCACAAGCTATTGATTTGGGTTAATGCTGTAATTTTTATATCATGTTGTTCTAATAGCGTTACGCTGAAAACATAAACATATATCCAACCTTACCCTGGTCGCACCACCCAACCAAAAAGAGCACTAACTTATTGTTATGGCTAAAAAAATCAAACTGAAAGAACTATCAGAAGCAGAGAACAAATGCGATCGCTGCTATGAATCCAAATGCTGCCAGTACGTTACGCAGAATATCGATAAACCCACCACCATGAAGGATTTCGATCTACTGCTATGGCAGATTTCCCATAAAAACATTCATATTTTCAAGGATGAAGAGGGCTGGTTTCTGCTGGTGCTTAACGAGTGCACCCACCTATTGGACGATGGCCGCTGTGGCATCTACGAAGTACGGCCCCTGATTTGCCGGGATCATACGAACGATTATTGTGAATACGATGTCAGTATCAAAGATGGTAGCGAGCTGTATTTTTCAGGCTACGATGACCTCAACAAATACTGCCGCAAGCGCTTTAAAAGCTGGGATAAGCGCTTTAAGAAGAAGAGCTGGAAGAAGAATGCAGCACCGATGGTCTGAACAAGGGCCGCCCTCCAAACACATTGAAGGGCCCCAGCGGGCCCTTTTCTATTCGGTTTCCACCGCTTCGTCGGTTTCACCCTGCACTCCGAAGCGCAGGCCCTTGCGAAGCACTTCTCTTCCATCTTCCGGGAAGACCGATTTAGGCTCCCGTTCAATGTTCCCATACTGATCTATCTTGAGGCTCAGGCTGCGCATCTGGTCATACTTGGCCTGGCTCACCTCGTTAGCGGAGGCATCGTCACGAATAATAGTGGGCTGCAGGAATAAAAGCAGATTACGCTTGGTAACTTTTTGCTCGGTGGCTCTGAACAACACACCCAGCAAGGGAATATCCCCCAGTAACGGCACCTTTCTGACCACCTCTTCCAGGTCGTCCCTCACCAACCCGCCAGTAACGATGATCTCTCGATCATTGGCCAGAATCACCGACTTTACAGACCGTTTCTGTGTCGAGATATCCGCAGCACCACTAATGGTTTCATTGCTGACGTTGGAGACTTCCTGCACCAACTGCAAACGCACCACATTGCCATCATTAATCTGTGGCGTCACCCGCAGGGTCAGGCCCACATCCTGGCGCTCAATGGTCTGGAACGGATTATCATTATTACTGCTTAAGCTGGTACCTGTAATAAAGGGAACATTTTCACCAACAATGATTTCAGCTTCTTCATTATCCAGGGTCATGATACTGGGCGTAGACAACAGGTTCGCGTTCTGGTTAGTTTCCACTGCCTGGATCACCACCCCCATTTTGACGTCACCACTTTCATTGGCACCACCGGCCAACAGGCCGGAAAAGCTGCCGGTATCGGAGCCGGTTTCTCCGCCTTCAATCAAGCCGGCAATGGCTGATAAAGGTAGCTGGCCGGAGGTCGCCAGGCTGGTCCCCGCTAGCCCATTGGCCGGATCACCGTAGCCCCATTGCACACCCAACGCCTCACTGGCACTACCGGATACTTCCACAAACGCAGCCTCGATCAGCACCTGTGCGCGGCGCACATCCAACTGGTCCACAATATCGCGGATTTCCGCCAGATCTGCCGGTGCCGCCCGTACAATCAGGGCATTCAATGTTTCATCCGCCTGTATGGTGATGTCCCCGGCAGTGGCGGTGGGTGTTGCCAGGGTGGCCGCTGTCTTCGCCGTACCTCGGGCGCTGGTGCTACGGCTGGAAGCCGTGGCGGACTGCCCCGACACCAATGCACTCAGAATCTCCGCCACTTTCTCCGCTTCCGCGTGGCGCAAATAAATAACCTGGGTGGAACCACTGTTTTCCACCGGCCGATCCAAATCCACCAATAATGCCTTTACCCGCGCCCGCGCGGATTTTTCGCCCCGCAGTATCAACCGATTGGTGCGCTCTTCCGCCACCACACGAACACGCACATTGCCACTGTTACGGCTGCTTTTCTTGGCACCGGTTTCCACCGGCGTCAACTGCTCCAGTGTTTTTACCACATCGCCCACCCAGGCATATTTAAGCTGCACCACTTCCACTTCTTCACTCTCCGCACTGTCAATGCGTCGAATGATCTCAATGATGCGGGCGATGTTGTTGGCGTGATCACTGATGATCAGAGCGTTGGCAGAACTCACCGCAGCCAGATGGCCGTATTGCGGCACCATGGGCCGCAGAATCGGCACCAGTTCGGTTGCGTTGGTGTTCTCAACGGGTATCACGCGGGTGACCATTTTTTCATTGCCGAGGCCATTGCCTCCAAGGGGAAGATCTTCCTGCTTGGCCCCCTGAGTGGGCACAATCTTAACTACATTGCCGGTCTTCACCGAAGCATAACCATGGATACGCAGGACACTCTGGAACATGTCGAAGATATCACTGGATGACATTTCCGTATTGGAAACCACCGTCACCTCCCCTTTCACCCGGGGGTCGACAATAAAGCTGTAACCGGTAATGTCAGACACCTGTTCAATGAAAGTGCGAATATCCGCCTTTTTCATGTTGATCTTCCAGGCACCCTCATCGTTGGGAGCTGCCCAGCACAGAACCGGCATCATCACCGTTAAGCATAGTGCCATCAGCTTCCGCGTTAGCTGCATGTTAAACTCGCTTCCGACCCACCAATTCTTCATATTCTTTCTATCCAATAACATGCTGTTGCCTACAGCCCCGGAAGGGCGTACTCCGAATCAAATTGTCGACCATTGCGCTCCATGGAAACCCGCACCGTACCATCCTGCATCACCTGCTCTATCAATGCTACGTCCTGGTTCGGATCCCCCAGGCTGCGACCATTTACCGACAGAATCACATCCCCTGGCTTGGCACCGATTGCCGCCAGCATGGGATTAGGGTTATCCGCCACCCGGTAACCCCGGCCATTGTTGGATGCCAGGCCGAACTGGCCCAGTACTTCACTGGCATCCTGCTGAATCTGCTCGCGCAGGGTGCTTACCATCTGCTGTGCCATTGCCGCCTGCGCCTGTTGCGTAGCGATACCCGAGTTACCGCCGAACCCGGAACGGGAATTGGGCATTCGGCTGCTGGACGATGTGCGGGGATTACGGGTGGTACGGCTGCGGGGATTGGCGCTTCGGTTGTCCGATCGGGTCAGGCCGCCTTTGGCGTTCTCTGGAAAATACAGCGCCTCCAGCTGACCGCTTCGGTTCAGCAATACCCGATCCGGGTACACCGCCGCCAGCGTAACATTACCTGGTACTTTATCGCCGATATGGTACAGCTCACTGTCCTTGCGTGACTCCGCTATCATGGCGGTGGATCGCTCTTCCACTGGCGCCACAAACACGGCCTGCAGCTCCAGACTGAGGCGGGTCTTGGGTGCGTTAACGTCTTTAGGCTGCTCTTGAACGACTTTTTGCCCCTCTTTACCAAACAGGGACCACATGGGGATCACCGAGGTATCAACCTGATCCTGACGCCCCATAGGACGACTGACATCAGACTGCTGGCCGTACAGGGTTGGTGCGGAACCGACAGAAGCATCCACAAACAGGTACACGAGCTTCACCAACACATAGGCTGTGATGATCACCAGCAGCAAACAAGCCGCCGAATTGGCTCTTTTCACCCAAGGATTCAATTGGGTTTCCACTGTCAAAGTCTTCTCCTGACGTTCAGCGTTCTTATTCTTGTTGTAAGAACCTCACTTTACCTGAAGGTTCACCGGTTGCGAATAAGACCGTACTCTTTAATAACAGATTAGCAGTGAATGCTTACAATGCTTTGCCAGCAAGGCGCGCCGTTAAAAAGGAAGCGGTTGCTGCATGTTTACCAGTACCTTGTCGTCGTCCCCTCCGGGGTTCATCCCTGCCAGAGAGAGCACCCGTTGCAGTGCTTTTACACTGCCGATTCCCTTCTCCGGCAGCACCCCCACTTCCGCCAGCAACTTGTTGCCTTTGGCCTCGGTGACGGTCAGGTAGAGGTTACCGGCATCCTCGCGCACCTCGCCATTCACCGGCGGAAAGTCAAGTGGATTACCGGAACCGGCACCCGGTGCGGTCACACGTCCGCCGGACCAGCGAATCCAGCCGTTGGCTGCGGTGATGGTATTGCCGGAAAGATTCACGGTCACGTCTTCCACGTTGACCACACCAGCGGCCGCAACACCGAATTGCCTTAGGGATTGATTCAACAAGGTGGCTTGCACGTCACCGTTCAGGTGCGAAACACCTTTGCCCCACAAACCCCAGTGCCCGGCGCCGTGAATGCGGAAATCACTGCCTTCCACGCGCAATCCAAGCGCCACTTCACCCAGCAGCAGGCGCAGCCCCCGCAAATCCCAGCCAATTACCACCGGGCCGTTCACATACGAGGTGCGCAGGCGGCCATAGGCAAAACCATCCCAAATGGTGCCGCCCACACGCTCAACCTGGACGGGCAACCCGGTGACGGAGCCGGAAACCAAACGCCACAGCAAACTGGCCGGAAACAGGACAAAGGCGAACACCACACAAGACAACACGCCGACGAGAATCAGATTGCGTACTTTCATGACTCGGGAATGGAAGCGTTCCCTCTCCTTTTACTTCTATTTATTGTTATCAGTTTACGTCAAAGGGGCGAGCTTAACATACTTTGTTAGTCTGGCCCCATTGCCTGAGGGGACGCTCGAACTCAGAATGGGATGTCGTCTTCAAAATCCGAGCCGGCGGGTGACGGGCTATTGCTGCCACCGGAGCTGGCCGGCGAGGACATCGAACCCTGCGCTTCGGGCATCTGGTCGTAACCGGAGAAACCATCATCAGAACCACCGCCACCGGCAGCACCACGAGAATCCAGCATTTGCATCTCGTTGGCTACGATTTCCGTGGTAAATCGATCGTTACCACTCTGATCCTGCCATTTGCGTGTGCGCAGGGAACCCTCAATATAAACCTTACCGCCTTTCTTCAGATATTCGCCGGCAATTTCCGCCAACCGATTGAAGAACACCACACGGTGCCACTCTGTTCGCTCCTGCATCTGGCCGGAATTCTTATCCTTCCAGGTTTCGCTGGTAGCAATTGATACATTGGTCACGGCCCCGCCGCTGGGCATGTAACGGGTTTCGGGGTCCTGGCCGAGATTGCCCACCAAAATGACTTTGTTCACTCCGCGTTGTGCCATGAGATTCTCCGGTTTGATGATACATAACTGATAGTTTTCAGGACGTTGCCAACCACGATCAGGCTGGCTCCGCCTGGCTCTGCATAGACAACTGAGACAATTGCTTCAATTGTTCTCTATCCAAACGCGCGTTGTCCACTTTTAAATAGGCTGCTCTTTCTTCTTCGATGACCACCGCTTCTTCAACACCGGTGACCCCCATCAATCGGGACGCCCACACCCCCGCATCAAGTTCACCCGTCTGCGTCAACGGTAACGTGACGCTTTGCAGGTAAGCGGGCTGCTTCATACTCCAGGCCAACAGGAACCAGACCGCAACCATTCCCGCCCCCACCATGTAGACTGCACTATCGCCATACTGGCCCAGCAGCCAGCCACCACCGGCACCGCCCGCGAAGGCCCCCAGAAACTGGCAGGTGGAATACACCCCCATGGAAGTTCCCTTAAATCCGGGTGCCGCCAGCTTGCTGACCAGTGAGGGTAACAGCGCTTCCAGCAGGTTAAAGCCCCAGAAAAACACAAACAACCCAATGGCAATAGGCCACAGGCTATCATGCCACTGGCTCAGGGCAAACAAAGAGCCCCCCAGCAACAACACAGCCAGCAGAAACACCTGTTTGATCTTGCGGGCTTTTTCCGCCACGATCATCAGCGGTAACATTAAGACAAAAGACAGGAAAAGAATGGGTAGGTAAATCATCCAATGGTGGTTCTTGTCCATATCGGCATTGGTCAACAGCCACCCTGGTAACACTACAAAGGAGGCGGTCAATACCATATGCAGACAGAACACCCCGAAATCGAGCCGTAACAACCCGGTATCCCGCAGCACATCAGAGAAATGGGACACAACAGGGCGGGTATCCCGAAAGATCTTACGAACATCCGGTGCCGGCACCACCCACACCGTCAACGCCACACCAAATCCGGCCAGTACCGCAGTAAACAGAAACAGCCCCCGTAACTCAAACCAACCGGCCAGCACAGGCCCGGCAACCAATGCCAGGGCGAAAGACATCCCGATACTGGCCCCCACCATGGCCATCGCCTTGGCTCGCTGATCGTCACGGGTCAGGTCTGTCAACAAGGCCATGATGGCACTGGCGATGGCGCCAGCCCCCTGCAAGGTCCGGCCGGCAATCACCCCATAGATGGTCTCGGCTTGCGCCGCCACCAGGCTGCCCAGCAGAAAAATCAGTAAACCGGCAATAATCACCGGTTTACGCCCGATGCGATCGGACAGTAGCCCAAAGGGAATCTGAAACAACGCCTGCGTCAGCCCATAGGCGCCAATGGCAATACCGATCAGGGCGGGGGTCGCACCTTCCAGATCCTGCCCATAGAGCGCAAATACCGGCAGGATCATAAACAATCCCAGCATTCTAAGCGCAAACAGACTGGCAAGAGACCACGTGGCCCGAATTTCAAACGAATTCATAGATAACTTCAATATCCCAGACAGGCCGCCAATTCTACCACCGATGCCCGCTATCTCGTAGAGGCTCTGACGACTATCCGTCCATCCAATGGTTTGCCACCACCCTCCCCATCCTCTGCAAACTGGACAGAGCACTTAAGCGCTAGTTCCCATCCGGCAATGTCTTTATACTTGCGGGTTTATTTTGCGGGGGATCAAGATGGACACCATTCAAGTTCGCGGCGCACGCACGCACAACCTGAAAAACATCAACCTGGACATTCCCAGAGACAAGTTCATTGTCATCACCGGGCTGTCTGGGTCCGGCAAGTCTTCCCTGGCATTCGACACCCTGTATGCAGAGGGCCAGCGCCGCTACGTGGAATCCCTTTCCACCTACGCCCGCCAGTTCCTGTCGCTGATGGAAAAGCCCGATGTAGATCACATTGAGGGGCTCTCACCTGCCATCTCCATCGAACAGAAGAGCACTTCCCATAACCCCCGCTCCACGGTTGGCACCATTACCGAGATCTACGATTACCTGCGCCTGCTCTATGCCCGCGTGGGCACGCCCCGCTGTCCTGATCACGACCTGCCGCTGGAGGCACAAACCGTCAGCGAAATGGTGGACGATGTCATGGCCTTGTCCGGCGACAAACGCTACATGCTGCTGGCACCGGTGATTCAGGATAAAAAGGGAGAACACCTGCACCTGTTCGAGGAACTGCGCGCCGACGGCTTTATTCGCGCCCGCATCGACGGCATTGTGGTGGACCTGGATCAACTGCCGAAAATCGACAAGAAACGCAAACACACCATCGAGGTGGTGGTCGACCGCTTCAAGGTTAAGGAAGGCATGGAGCTACGCTTGGCAGAATCCTTCGAAACCGCCTTGAATATGGCTGCAGGTACCGCCCTGGTGACCAACATGGACGACCCCGGCGAAGCACTGCTGTTTTCCTCCAAGTTCGCTTGCCCGGTGTGCAACTACAATCTCAGCGAACTGGAACCCCGCCTGTTCTCCTTCAACAACCCAGCCGGGGCCTGCAGCACCTGCGACGGACTGGGTGTTAACCAGTTTTTCGATGAAGATGCGATCGTGGTGTCTGCGGAGCTGAGCCTGGCCGAAGGGGCCATCAAAGGCTGGGATCGGCGCAGTGTCTACTACTTTCAGATGCTGAATTCGCTGGCTGACCATGTGGGCTTTGATATCGACAAACCTTTCGGCAAACTCAGCAAGAAAGCGCGCCGTATCATTCTGCACGGCAGCGGCGACGACCCGGTTCCCTTCCGATACCTCAATGACCGGGGCGATGTCATCACCCGCAACCATCCTTTTGAGGGCATCATCCCCAACATGGAACGCCGCTACCGGGAAACCGAGTCCGATGCGGTGCGGGAAGAGCTGTCAAAATACCTGAGCATTGCAGATTGCCAGAGCTGTCAAGGGTCCCGCCTGAATCGAGCTGCACGCAATGTTTACATTGAAGCGGTGACCTTACCGGAAGTGGTAAAACTGCCGGTGGGCGACGCCCTGGATCATTTCAAAACCCTCAGGCTGGATGGCAAAAAGGGTGAGATCGCAGAGAAAATTCTCAAGGAGATCCGGGAACGCCTGCAGTTTCTGGTGAACGTGGGCCTGGACTACCTGTCGCTGAATCGCAAAGCCGAAACCCTATCCGGCGGAGAAGCCCAGCGCATCCGCCTGGCCAGCCAGATAGGCGCCGGCCTGGTGGGCGTGTTGTACATCCTGGACGAACCGTCCATTGGTCTGCATCAACGGGATAACGAGCGCTTGCTGGCAACCCTCACCCGACTGCGCGATATGGGCAATACCGTGATCGTGGTGGAACACGATGAAGATGCGATTCGGGCGGCGGACTTTATCATCGACATCGGGCCCGGTGCCGGCGTTCACGGTGGAGAAGTGCTGCGCGCCGGAAGCCTGCAACAAATCACCTCCTGCCGCAAATCCCTAACCGGGCAATACCTGAAAGGCAGTAAAAGCATTGCGATCCCTCCCCAACGGGTAAAGCCCAACGCACAAAAGCAACTGCAGATCAGAGGCGCACATGGCAACAACCTTAAACAGGTGGATTTGAATCTGCCGGTAGGATTGATGACCTGTGTCACCGGTGTATCCGGTTCCGGCAAATCCACACTGATCAACAGCACCCTGTTCCCGCTGGCGGCCACTCTGTTGAACGGAGCAACCACCCATAAGCCGGCACCTTACAGCGAATTCCATGGCATCGACCATTTCGACAAAGTGGTGGACATAGACCAGAGCCCCATAGGACGCACACCCCGCTCCAACCCCGCCACCTATACCGGTCTGTTTACTCCCATAAGGGAATTATTCGCAGGCACACAGGAAGCCCGTTCCCGGGGTTATACACCGGGCCGCTTCAGCTTCAATGTGAAAGGCGGCCGCTGTGAAGCCTGCCAGGGTGACGGTGTCATCAAAGTAGAGATGCACTTTCTACCAGACATGTACGTGCCCTGCGATGTCTGCAAAGGCAAGCGTTATAACAGGGAAACCCTCGAGGTCCGTTACAAAGCCAAGAATATTTGCGAAGTACTGGAAATGACGGTGGAAGATGGCCTGGAGTTTTTTGAAAACGTGCCGGTGATCGCCCGCAAACTACAAACACTGGTGGACGTTGGCCTCTCCTATATACGCCTCGGCCAATCCGCCACAACCCTGTCCGGCGGTGAAGCGCAACGGGTTAAACTGTCCAAAGAGCTGTCGAAGCGGGATACCGGGAAAACACTGTACATCCTGGATGAGCCCACCACCGGACTGCACTTTCATGACATTCAACAACTGCTGAATGTACTGCACCGATTGCGAGACAAAGGCAATACTGTCATCATCATCGAGCACAATCTGGATGTCATCAAAACCGCCGATTGGATCATCGATCTGGGCCCGGAAGGTGGCAGTGGTGGTGGCGAGATTATTGCCGAAGGCACGCCGGAAGAGGTGGCCAAAATGAAACATTCGCATACCGGCCGCTTTCTCAAACCGCTGTTGGCAAAAAAATAGCGGCGTTCACGCTGCGTTCACATCCGGTTCACGCTGTGTTGACACCGCCTGCGGCATAGTCGCTGCTGACCTCGAGCAAGGGTGCTGGAGGACCAACAGGAGAAAGACTATGCGCAAACTAGCAGCACTCAGCGCCGCACTGGCCGGTACACTGTTCCTCACCGGATGCGACGACGAAGACAAACTCTACACAATTTTCCCCAGTGGTGAACTGAGGGTAATCCACGCCTCCCCAGACGCTCCCCCTGTCAATATCCTGCTTAACGGCAAAAGCAAAATAGAAGGCCTGGATTACGCTGCGAGCTCGGGCTTTACCAAGCTGCTGGCCGGAAGCTATCGGGTCCAGGTTGAAGGCATTATTCCGGGCGGTAACGCCACCGTGATTGATGTGGACGGCTTTCGCATCAGCAAAAACGACACTCCCACCCTCGTCGCGGTGAACTCGGTGAGCAGCATAGAGCCTCTGGTGGTCCCACAATCCACCGCCACACCAGGCAGCGATGAAGTGGCCCTGCAGGTAACCCATGCGGCCCCCGTGGCCGGGCCCGTGGATGTGTACCTGACCGCCCCCGGCGCCAGCATCCAAGGCGCGACACCGGCCTTTACCTTTGACTTCAAGGACAATATTGATGTGGGTGCAGTAGCCGCTGGCGTGGTGGAAATTCAGGTCACTCTCGGCGGTGCTCTGGTTTACAACTCCGGCCCAGTGGACCTGACAGGGTTCGCCGGTGAAAAGCTGATGATTCTGGCCATCAACAGTGAAAACCAGACAGAGAATGCCGCCGCCCCCATAAAGCTCCTCGCCGTGACCGATTCTGATGCCGTGGAACTGAGGGATGCGGATACGCTAACCGGCGCCAAGGTTGTCCACGCATCGCCCGATGCGGCGTCGGCGGCCGGTGGCCCCGTGGAAGTGTTCGCATCCAGCCCCGCACTGGGTTTGAGCGCTGTTGAGCTGATCGACGCCTTTGACTATACCAGCGTTGTGCCGGCAGCAGACAACTATGTGAGCATACCCAACGGCACCTACACTCTGGATGTAGCCCCTGATACCGACACCATCGGTGACAGCGTCTTTACGTCCCCGCCATTGAATCTGAATGCCGGCATGGAATACACCGTGATCGCGGCTGGGCGGGTCACCTCAGTTCCGGCATTCAACCTTCTGGCAAGCGCCGATGACAACCGCGCTATTGCCACCCAGGCCAGCCTTAAACTGACACACGCCGCACCAGCAGCAGGTGCCGTGGATGTATTCATAACCGGCGCCGGCATCTATTCAGTGGCAGAGGTGGAAGCCGGCATGGCAGGCGCCCCACTACTGGATGACTTCGCGTTTGGAACAATCACTGACTATGTTGCGGTCATACCGGGCAACTATGACATCAGAGTGGTAGCGGCAGGTACAGTGGCGATCAATCTCGAAGGCGTCACCGTAACCGGGGGTGATGTACTCCATGCCATCGCCCGTGGCCCCAGCGAACCTACAGGTGCCCCCACTGACTTCGGCATCATTCTGTTAAGTAACTGAGCCAGCCCGACTATGGGTGACAGCAGTTGGTAAGCCCCCTACTAACTGGTGTCGCCCATAGTACGGTCATGCTTATCGAAACAGAGAGCCGTATCCTTCTTCCATTAATACCCGGCGCACCGCAGGTCTCAACAGCATTCGGTTATAGTGCTCCCGGCAAACAGGCGGCAAGGCCAAGCCAATTCGGTCCGCCCAGAACTCGATATAAAACAGCGCGGGGTCTGCCAGAGAAAATTCCGTCGGAACGTCACCAGCCAACATCTTAGCGCTTAACCAACTGAATCCCGAACCCACCAGATCCTTACCGCGACTGATCACCCGCTCTCTTTCACCACCAGCAGAAAGGTATTGTTCCGGAGTAAACACCCGCGTAAAACCCTGCCCATGAACGACATGCACGGCATAATTCATTAACTCCAGCACATGCAACTCGCCCTTCAGATCCCCTGGGATCAAGCCGGTACCCGGATGATTTCGCCCCAACCACCACGCGATGGAAACATAGTCGGTGAAGACGCTGCCATCCCTGCTCACCAGGGTTGGGATAGTGCCTTTCGGGTTGAGCGCCAGGTAGTCGGGATGCTGGTTATCTCCCTTCAACAAATCCACCCAGTGCGCTTCAAACACCAGTTCCAACTCTTCCAATAGAATGTGTATTCCAGTGCTGCAGGAGCCTGGGGTCATGTAGAAGCGCATGTTCATCGACCCACCTCCATACCCCGAAACACACTGCACTGCCTGAACACATCGAGCGATGGTTCAATTGACTTGTGTTGGCAGAACTTGGCCACCAGCTTCACCAGGCCTTTAATGTCGCGCCCACAGGCGCTGGGAAAAACCTCAACCAACTCCTCAACCAATTGGTGAGGTACTTGCAATTGAAATTGCTGCACCATTACTTGCCAGATTTTAAGACGATCTGCGGCATTGGGTGGGCGATACTTGATAAGCGCTATACAACGCGAAACGATGGCTTCATCGATATCGTCTACGCGATTGGTGGTCATAAACAACAAGCCGTTGAAATATTCCAGCACCCGTAAAAAAACGCCCACCACAGCATTGGCGGCGATGTTATCGTCCCGGCGCTTGATATATACATCCGCCTCGTCGATTAGCATCACCGCTCCCCAGCGCTGTGCGCGAATCAGGGTGCTTTTAAGTGCCTGCTCCATTTCCACCACGTTTAAGCCCAGCTGACCTGAATGCACCCGATACAACGGGCGCCGAATCACTTCGGAGTAGACCTCTGCCGACAAGGTTTTACCCACACCCGGGGGGCCAGCGCACAGCACAGTGGTACCACCTGACTTACCCTGCACCACATCGTCCATCAACACATCCATTTCTGCGGTGAGGATATCAATCAAATCCGTCTGCTCAGGGGGAAGAACCAACTTCTCTTTTAGTTGCGGTTTATATTCATAAAGCTCAACATCATCCACATGCACCCAAATATGGTGATGCAACTCAAGATGAAACATCAGCATATAGCCATGAACCGGAACTTCGGTAAACATGAGCTGTGGAATATCATCCCTGACGGCCTCCACCTGGGCTTCAATCCTGTCATTGTAATGAGTACTGCGACCGGCCTTGCGCAGATACTTCGCCAACACATCACCACTTGTCTCGAACTCTAGTGAGCGGTCTTTAATGATTTCTTCGTCATTGACCATTCTTGCCCGCTCACCGGAGCTGGAAAGCACAATGCGGCTTTTGCGGGACCAGTCAGTATTGCGATGACTCGCCGTCGGATCATCAGCATAAATACCCGTTCCCTGACCAACAAACTGATGGCCAGTGCAGGCGCGCAACTCGAAATACCGCTGGTTGGATCGATCGTAGGCTGCCATCAATTCGATTGTTTCTTTGAAAAAGCCTTTTGCCGCCAAAATCTCCGGCAAACTATAACCCACGATATCCCGCTCCAGAATCATAAGCGAGACCGACTGCAGTTTTCCCATGGCGTTCGCTTTCAAATCAAGAAGCACCCTGCCTGACTCCTCCTCCCCGGGCGGGGAGAAGTCGATTCGAGAAACCACAAAGGGCAGCGGTTTGCCTTCAGCATTGCCTTTAAACAGCCAACCCCTTATTCCCTCATTCAACAAATAACCAATGAGATCAGGAACCAGGGATTCCAATTCTGACTCCCGATAACGTTTGTTATCCTTGCTCAGGGCTTTGGTCAACGTATTAATCTGGGCAGCCTGCAAGGTCATTTCGCTGCCTGCCCTGTTGTACAGAGAGGACAGAAACTCCAATTGCGTTAGGGTAAAGCGTTGAAATGACGCTTCCGCCCGAGCTCCGAACCGAAGCTGGTCGAGCAACCCATCCAGCTCTGGAAACCGGTCAACTAAGGACAGTAAATAAGGACGTTCAATATAAAGCTTCATCTGCAGACAACCATAATCTGGACATTGCTGAACGAATAGCAATCCCCATGCCGCCTGATAAGTGTCTGATTATATTGAAGTGAAGAACCACTGCAGAGAACAATGGACGGTACATTCTGTAAGAAATGTGAGCTAACTGACAGCGAGCGCCGGACATGAAAAAGGCCGGCAAAATGCCGGCCCTTTAGAGTATCCAGGAAAGCGCCATTAACACGGCGCCCCGGACCTACTCCTCATCCATCTCCACCGCTTCCGCTGCAAGCGGGCGATCAACCAACTCAACATACGCCATCGGCGCTTTGTCTCCGGCTCTATAACCGCACTTAAGAATGCGGATATAACCACCAGGGCGGTCTTTGTAGCGTGGGCCCAGATCAGTGAACAACTTACCGACGGCTTCTTTGCTGCGGGTACGAGCAAAAGCCAAACGGCGGTTAGCTACACTATCGTTTTTCGCCAAAGTAATCAGAGGCTCTGCGTGACGACGCAGCTCTTTCGCTTTTGGCAAAGTCGTTTTGATTAACTCGTGCTCAACCAAGGACACCGCCATGTTGCGGAACATCGCTTTACGATGGCTGCTGTTTCGGTTGAATTTACGACCACTTTTACGGTGACGCATCGCTCTTTTCCTTTACAACTTACGGCCCCGACAAGCGCGGAGCAATTATTTAACGTTTCTTCAGTACGCGCTCATCATCACGCAGACTACCTGGAGGCCAGTTTTCCAGACGCATACCCAAAGAAAGACCTTTGGACGCCAAGACGTCCTTAATTTCCGTCAGAGACTTCTTACCCAGATTGGGCGTTTTCAGAAGCTCAACCTCGGTACGCTGGACAAGGTCACCGATGTAATAAACATTCTCAGCTTTCAGGCAGTTAGCAGAACGCACTGTTAATTCAAGATCATCAACAGGACGCAACAGAATCGGATCGATCTCATCACGTTCTTCTACTTTCTGGGGCTCGGACTCTTTCTCAAGATCCACGAACACCGCCAGCTGCTGTTGAAGAATGGTAGCTGCACGGCGGATGGCATCTTCAGCGTCAATTGTCCCATTGGTTTCCAGGTCAATAACCAGCTTATCAAGATCCGTTCGCTGCTCAACACGCGCGCTTTCAACAACATAGGCCACGCGCCGTATAGGCGAGTAAGTGGCATCGAGCTGCAGCCGACCAACACCGCGGGTTTCTTCATCACCGTCACGACCATCTGCCGGCTCATAGCCGCGCCCTTTCTGAATACGCAATTTCATATTCAGCTTGGTACCAGCGCTCAAGTTCGCAATGACGAGATCTTTGTTGATGATTTCCACGTCGTGATCCAACAAGATATCACCCGCAGTCACGATACCAGGGCCGTCCTTGTTGATACTTAATAACGCTTCACTCTTGTCGTTCAGTCGCACCGCCAGGTTCTTCAGATTCAAAAGAATATCTATGACATCCTCCTGAACCCCTTCCAGGGTACTGTACTCGTGAACTACACCATCAATCTCAACTTCTGTTACTGCTGCCCCAGGCATACTGGACAGTAGAATGCGACGAAGCGCGTTGCCCAGAGTGTGGCCGAAGCCCCTTTCCAAAGGCTCCAATGTAACCTTGGCATGGGTTTCGTTAATTTCCTGAACACCAATAGTCCGTGGTGTTAAAAACTCATTAACAGAGCGTTGCATATAGAGTACCACCTCAACCTTTTGCTTATTTATTACTTAGAATAAAGCTCTACGATTAGGTTTTCGTTGAGTTCTGAGGGAAGATCAGTACGCTCTGGTACAGCCTTGAAAACACCTTCTTTCTTCTTGGTATCCACTTCAACCCAGGACGCAAAACCACGCTGTTCAGCCAATTCAACCGCGGCATTGATACGCAGTTGGTTCTTAGCCTTCTCACGTACGGCTACAACATCACCAGGGTTAACCTGGAAAGAAGCCACGTTAACGGTCTGACCATTAACCATAATTGCCTTGTGACTGACCAGCTGTCGAGCTTCCGCGCGAGTTGAGCCAAAGCCCATACGGTACACAACATTATCCAGTCGACCTTCAAGCAGCTGCAGCAGGTTTTCACCTGTAGCACCCTTCAGGCGCGCTGCTTCTTTGTAGTAGTTGCGGAACTGACGCTCCAGCACACCATATATACGGCGCACTTTCTGTTTCTCACGCAACTGAGTACCGTAGTCAGACAAACGACCACGACGCTCACCGTGCATACCGGGAGCCTTCTCAGAGCGACACTTGTTCTCGTAGGCACGAACACCACTTTTCAGACCTAAGTCTGTGCCTTCGCGACGAGACAGTTTGCATTTAGGGCCTAAATACCTAGCCATTAATGGGACTCCCGTTAAACTCGACGTTTCTTAGGTGGACGACATCCATTATGTGGAATGGGTGTCACGTCAGTGATGCTGTTAATTTTATAGCCACAAGCATGCAGAGCACGTACCGCGGACTCGCGACCAGGGCCAGGGCCCTTAACCATCACTTCGAGGTTCTTCAAACCATATTCCTGAGCCGCCAGACCAGCCTTTTCGGCTGCCACCTGTGCTGCGAACGGCGTACTCTTACGAGATCCCCGAAAACCGCAACCACCGGCAGTCGCCCAAGACAGAGCGTTTCCCTGACGGTCGGACAAGGTAATGATGGTGTTGTTGAAGGAAGCGTGAATGTGCGCTACACCATCAACAACTGACTTTTTAACTTTCTTACGCGTACGCGCTGTTGCTTTAGCCTTAGCCATTTAACTGATTCCTGAACGTTACGCTTTACTTACGAATTGCTTTACGTGGACCCTTACGGGTGCGCGCATTAGTCTTGGTGCGCTGACCACGAACGGGCAAGCTGCGACGGTGACGAAGACCGCGATAGCAACCCAGATCCATCAATCGCTTGATGTTCATGGACACTTCTCGGCGCAGATCACCTTCGGTAGGATGATTTGCAACTTCGTTACGCACTGCGTCCAGTTGCTCCTCCGACAACTCTCTTATCTTGGTGGTAGGGTTTATACCAACTGATTCACAAATGGCTTGTGCCTTTGTGTTCCCGATACCAAAGATATAGGTCAGTGAAATAACCGCATGTTTGTTATCAGGAATATTGACGCCTGCTATACGGGCCATCCAACTTACTCCATTTACTCGAGCTTAAAACTGTTTATCAGCCGCGAAAGGGCGCAAAGAATATCTTTACAGCCCGCAAAAATCAACTAAATAGATCTTTGTATTATCGCGAAGGTTAAATTTTAGCCCTGACGCTGCTTATGACGGGGCTCTGAACTGCAAATTACACGCACCGAGCCTTTACGGCGGACGATTTTGCAGTTACGACAGATCTTTTTAACTGATGCTTGAACTTTCATGTCAAACTCCAAACAAGCTTAGGTTAACCTTATCGAACTAGGCCGGTTCCGCCATAGCCTTTCAGGTTTGCTTTCTTCATTAAGGACTCGTATTGCTTGGACATCAGGTGGCTTTGCACCTGGGCCATAAAGTCCATAACCACTACCACCACGATCAGCAGGGAGGTACCGCCCAGATAAAATGGAACATTACCGAACGCCTGCAGCCCCTGGGGCATCAAACACACCAACGTGATGTAGAGCGCACCAACTAACGTCAGCCGACCCAGCACCCCGTCAATGTACTTGGCGGTTTGTTCTCCCGGACGAATCCCCGGAACAAAAGCGCCAGATTTCTTCAAATTATCCGCAACATCCTTGGGATTAAACATAATCGCCGTATAGAAGTAGCAGAAAAACACAATCAGCAACGCAAACAGCAATAAATACAGTGGCTGCCCTGGCCCCAAAGCCAAAGACACTTCCTGTAACCATGCCATATTTTCATTCTCACCAAACCACTGCCCGATACTTGCGGGGAAGAGCAGAATGCTGGTGGCGAATATAGGTGGTATTACACCAGCCATATTGATCTTCAGTGGCAAATGCGACTGCTGCGCCGCAAAGACCTTACGACCTTGCTGACGACGGGCGTAGTTTATCGTAATACGACGTTGAGCGCGCTCCATGAATACCACAAAGAACACCACCACTACCGCGACTATCGCCAAAATGAGCAGAACCGCGACATTTAACTCACCTTGCCGGGTTGCCTCCAATGCCTGGCCTATGGCCTGGGGTAAACCTGCCACGATCCCTGCGAAAATGATCATGGAAATCCCGTTACCTATTCCCCGTTCAGTAACCTGTTCACCCAACCACATGAGAAACATGGTACCTGTGGTCAGGGTCACGATGGCTGGGAACAGCCAGGAAAACCCAACCGTTAGGGTGACACCCTGGGTTTGGAGCGCCATCGCCATACCAAGTGACTGCAACGTTGCCAAGCCGAGCGTTCCATAACGGGTATACTGGGAAATCTTCCTTCTACCCGCTTCGCCTTCCTTCTTCAGCTGCTCCAACTGCGGGCTTACCGCTGACAGCAGCTGCATAATAATGGACGCTGATATATAGGGCATAATGCCAAGCGCCAGAATCGACATGCGCTCCAGAGCCCCACCCGAAAACATATTGAACAGGCTTAGGATGGTGTCCTGCTGCTGCTTGAACAAATTCTGTAACTGTATCGGGTCAATACCGGGTACCGGAATATGAGCACCAATGCGATAAACCAATATCGCAAAAAACAGGAACTTAAGGCGAGCCCATAGCTCGCCCATTCCTGCATTGTTCATATTCGGCATACCGGCCTGCTGGGGCTTGGCTGCCATACTATTCCTCTACTTTTCCGCCTGCGGCTTCAATTGCTGCTTTGGCACCCTTGGTGGCAGGTACGCCTTTCAGGGTAACAGCCTTAGTAATATCGCCGGACAACACTACCTTGGCGAACTTGGTACTACGGCGAATGATACCAGCGGCTTTCAGGGCATCAAGATCAATCACGTCAGCATCAATCTTCGCCAACTCTGACAGTCGCACTTCCTGAGTGATCAAGGCTTTCTGCGAAGTAAAGCCAAACTTGGGCAAGCGGCGCTGGATTGGCATCTGACCGCCTTCGAATCCGGGCTTGATACTTCCACCGGAGCGTGAAGTCTGGCCCTTTACTCCGCGACCACCGGTTTTGCCTAATCCGCTACCAATACCACGACCACGTCGCTTGGCGGCAGGCTTGGACCCAGCTGCAGGACCTAAACTATTCAATTTCATCTCACTCACCCTCTACACGAACCATGTAGTAAACTTTGTTCACCATGCCACGTACCGCTGGCGTGTCTTCAACCTCAACGGTGTGACCGATGCGGCGTAACCCCAAGCCACGGATACATGCCTTGTGACTTTCTTGACGTCCGATTGTGCTCTTGGTTTGAGTCACTTTGATAGTGCTATTGCTCATGGCCTTTACCCCAGAATTTCTTCTACGCTCTTACCACGCTTGGCCGCTACGTCTTCCGGAGACTTCATGGACGCCAAACCTTTAACTGTCGCACGGACAACGTTCATCGGGTTGGTAGAGCCGTAGCACTTGGCCAACACGTTTTGAACACCGGCAACTTCGAGAACTGCACGCATTGCACCACCGGCTATGATACCGGTACCGTCTGACGCAGGCTGAAGATAAACCTTTGAAGAGCCGTGCTGTGCTTTGATCTGATGCTGCAAAGTCGTTCCGCTCAATTCCACGGTCACCATATTGCGACGAGCCGCTTCCAGTGCTTTCTGAATAGCTACAGGTACTTCACGTGCCTTGCCACTGCCAAAGCCTACCTTACCATTTCCGTCGCCAACGACAGTAAGCGCCGTGAACCCGAAAATACGCCCACCTTTAACCACTTTTGCAACTCGGTTTACCTGGACAAGCTTTTCCTGTAAACCTTCGTTTTTATCTTCAACTTTTGCCATCTTAATACCCTTTAAAACTCAAGGCCGCCTTCACGTGCAGCTTCTGCCAATGCCTGTACTCGGCCGTGATATTTGAATCCAGAGCGGTCAAAGGCAACTCTGCTGACGCCCTTTGCCTTCGCGCGTTCGGCAATCATCTTGCCAACGGCAGTGGCTGCGTCTTTGTTGCTGGTGGCACCGTCAAAACCCTTCTCTTTGGTAGAAGCACAGGCAATCACGCTGCTGCCATCATTGCTGATGATCTGAGCATAGATATGCTGGCTGGTACGATTGACGGTCAACCGGGTTTCACCCAGCTCACGTATCTTCATTCTGGTGCGTTTCGCCCGGCGCAAACGCGCAAATTTTTTATCGTTCATGGCTACTGTCATCTCACCGATTATTTCTTCTTGGCTTCTTTACGAAGCACATGCTCGTCGGAGTATCTTACACCTTTGCCTTTGTAGGGCTCAGGTGGTCGGAAACCACGTACATTTGCTGCTACCTGACCCAACAGCTGTTTGTCAGCGCTCTTCAGAACCACTTCAGTCTGGCTCGGAGTTTCAGCTGTTACACCCGCCGGCAACTCATAATCAACCGGATGAGAGAAGCCAAGCGTCAAACTTAGTGTGTTGCCTTTGGCTTGGGCCCGGTAACCTACACCGATCAATTCCAGTTTCCGCTCAAAGCCTGCGCTCACACCAACAACCATATTGTTAACGAGAGAGCGGAATGTGCCTGCCATTGCCCAGGACTTTTGATCTTCCTGTACGGGCTTAACCAAAGCCTGGCCACCATCAACTTCAAAGGCAACCAGCGGGTTCAGGTCAAGCTTCAATTCACCCTTGGAGCCTTTTACCAACAGCTCCTGCCCATTAAGTTTGATATCCACACCTGATGGGATATCAATAGGGCTCTTAGCTACTCGAGACATTGCCGACCACCTATTAAGATACGTAACACAATACTTCACCGCCAACGCCAGCAGCGCGGGCAGCTCGATCAGTCATAACGCCTCGATCTGTGGATACGATGGCCACACCGAGGCCTGCCATTACTTTGGGCAGGCTATCGTTAGACTTGTAAATTCGCAGACCTGGTCGACTCACTCTTTTGAGCTCCTCAATTACAGGCTTGCCTTCAAAGTACTTGAGCTCTACTTTGAGTTCAGGGATCTTCTCACCATCCACCGAATAACCAGAAATATAACCTTCGTCCAACAGCACCTTGGCAACGGCAATTTTGGTCTTTGAAGAAGGCATAACCACGTCCGCTTTCTTAGCCATCTGGCCGTTGCGAATCCGGGTCAACATATCCGCTAATGGATCTTGCATACTCATGTCTAATTTCTCCGTAAACCGTTATTACCAGCTGGACTTGACCAAGCCTGGCACGTCACCACGCATGGCAGCCTCACGCAACTTGTTACGTGACAGGCCGAACTTGCGGTAAAAACCATGAGGGCGCCCGGTTAGACCACAACGATTACGCAAACGTGACTTGGACGCGTTACGCGGTTGCTTCTGCAATTTCAACTGCGCTTCCCAGCGCTCTTCCTCAGAGCTATCCGGGTTGTTGATAATTGCCTTCAGTTCAGCGCGTTTCTTAGCGTACTTCGCTACCGCTGCCTGGCGCTTCTTCTCGCGCTCTATCATAGATACTTTTGCCATTTTCGATCACCTATTTCTTGAGCGGGAACTGGAAGGCTTCCAACAAAGCACGGCCTTCATCATCGTTCTTGGCGGTAGTAGTAATAGTGATATCCATTCCGCGGATTTTATCGATCTTGTCGTAATCGATCTCCGGGAACACAATCTGTTCTTTGACGCCCATGCTGTAATTGCCCTGGCCATCAAACGACTTCGGATTCAGTCCACGAAAATCACGGATACGTGGTATAGCCATGGAAACCAGACGATCCAGAAATTCATACATGCGCTCGCCACGCAGTGTCACCTTGGCACCAATTGGCCAACCTTCACGAATTTTAAAGCCCGCTACAGATTTGCGCGCCTTGGTAACTAAAGGCTTTTGACCTGAAATCAAAGCCAAATCGGCTACTGCGCCATCAATCGCTTTTCGATCCTGAGATGCCTCACCAACACCCATGTTGAGGGTGATCTTGGTGATTTTGGGCACTTCCATAACGCTCTTGTATCCGAATTGCTGCTGCAACTTAGACACTATTTCGTTGTTGTAGACTTCTTTCAATCTGCTCATTGCTATAACCCGATACCTTTAGGCTTATGCCTTGTCCTCAATGACTTCGCTCGTAGACTTGAAACAACGAACCTTTTTGCCATCTTCCAGGAATTTGAAACCTACGCGGTCCGCTTTTTGAGTTTGCGGGTTAAAGATTGCCACGTTGGAAGCCTGGATAGGAGCTTCCTTTTCAACAATGCCGCCTGGAGCACCCTTTTGCGGGTTAGGCTTCTGATGTTTCTTAACGATGTTAACACCGCTAATCAACAACTTGCCTTCCAGTACTTTCAATACTTTACCACGCTTGCCTTTATCACGGCCGGCGATTATTACAACTTCATCGTTTCTTTTAATCTTCAGCATGTCTAATACCTCTTAGCCTTACAGCACTTCGGGAGCCAAGGAGATAATCTTCATGAACTGATCTCCGCGGAGTTCGCGTGTCACAGGGCCAAAGATACGAGTACCGATAGGCTGTCGGTTGTTGTTCAACAACACTGCTGCATTCTCATCGAAGCGGATCAAGGATCCATCTTGACGACGAACACCCTGGCATGTACGAACGACTACGGCGTTCATCACATCACCTTTCTTCACTTTGCCGCGCGGAATTGCTTCTTTCACAGACACCTTAATGATGTCGCCAATGCGCGCGTAGCGGCGATGTGAACCGCCCAGTACCTTAATACACTGTACCCGGCGAGCACCGCTGTTATCTGCAACCTGCAATACGGTTTGGGTCTGAATCATTGCCAGTCTCCAAAGTAAATAATCAAGAGCACTAAGCGGGGCTTAGATTTTCGCTCTTTCGTCAATGCTCACCAAGCGCCAGCACTTGGTTTTGGACAAGGGGCGACACTCTTCAATGGTCACAATATCGCCAGCGTTACACTCGTTTGCTTCATCATGCGCATGAAACTTGGTGGAGCGACGCACGAACTTGCCATAAACAGGGTGCTTCACTTTGCGCTCAACCATGACGGTGACAGACTTATCACCTTTATTACTCACTACTTTACCAGTATGAGTGCGCTTTGTTTTCGCAGTAGCTTGCTCTGTCATTCTCAGTTACCCTGCTTTTGTTTCTCTGCCAATATCGTCTTTGTACGAGCAATATCGCGACGAGTTTTTTTCATGACGTGGGTTTGACCCAGCTGGCCTGTGGCCAATTTCATGCGGTTCTCGAATTGCTCACGCAGAAGACCCAGCAAATGCTCATTGAGCTCTGATTCTGATTTCTGTCTTAAATCACTGGCACTCATCACATCACCGTCCGCGTAACAACTGTGGTTTTGATGGGCAACTTAGCTGCCGCCAGGATAAAGGCCTCACGAGCAATATCCTCGTTCACCCCTTCCATCTCATACAGCATCTTTCCTGGGCGGATTTCGGCTACCCAATACTCAACGTTACCCTTACCTTTACCCTGACGTACTTCCAACGGCTTCTCAGTGATTGGTTTGTCAGGAAACACCCGAATCCAGATCTTTCCGCCACGTTTAACATGACGTGTCATCGCTCGACGGGCTGCTTCAATTTGGCGAGCAGTCAGGCGACCGCGGCTAACTGCCTTCAAGCCGATGGTTCCAAACGAAACCTTATTACCAGCTTGAGCCAGACCACGGTTGCGGCCTTTGTGCTGCTTTCTAAATTTTGTGCGTTTAGGCTGTAACATCTTTCTTACCCTTAGCTAGCACGTGTACGTTTCGGTGCGCTGGCTTTCTGCTCTTCGGGCTGCTCCAGATCGCCATCCAGAATCTCACCTTTGAAGATCCAAACCTTTACACCGATAGTTCCGTATGTGGTTTCGGCTCGCGCAGTAGAGTAATCAATATCCGCACGCAAAGTATGCAGAGGAACTCGACCTTCCCGGTACCACTCTGTACGAGCAATTTCGGCACCACCCAGACGGCCTGAAACCTGAACTTTAATGCCCTTGGCACCCAGGCGAATGGCGTTCTGCACTGCGCGCTTCATGGCTCGACGGAACATTACCCGGCGCTCCAACTGCGATGCAATGCTTTCTGCCACCAGGCGCGCATCCAACTCTGGCTTACGAACTTCTTCGATGTTCACGTGGACAGGCACGCCCATCATCTGAGAAAGCTCGCGACGCAGTTTCTCCACGTCCTCACCTTTCTTTCCGATCACAATACCAGGACGAGCTGTCTTGATAGTGATGCGTGCATTCTCAGCTGGTCGCTCAATCTCAATTCGACTAACCGAAGCGGACTTCAGCTTGTTGAACAAATATTCACGCACTTTAAGATCTGTTAGCAAATAACCTGAGTACTGTTTAGGCGCAGCATACCAAGTAGAAGTGTGCTTCTTAACGATGCCTAAACGTATCCCGGTCGGATGTACTTTCTGACCCATCTGGCCTGTCTCCTAGTTGTCAGATACTTTGACCGTGATATGGCAGGTTCGCTTCAAAATGCGATCTGCACGCCCTTTAGCGCGAGGCTTAATGCGCTTCATGGTCATACCTTCGTCAACATAAATTTCGGAAACCCGAAGCTCGTCCACGTCAGCACCATCGTTGTGCTCGGCGTTTGCGATAGCGGATTCCAAAACCTTTTTCACAAGATGCGCTGCTTTCTTGGTACTGAAACCCAAGGCGTTCAAAGCTTGATCCACCTTTTGCCCACGTACCTGGTCGGCAACCAACCGTGCTTTTTGTGCAGACACCATAGCGCCGCGCAATTTAGCTGCTGTTTCCATCACCGCACCTCTTAGCGTTTAGCTTTCTTGTCTGCAGCGTGACCACGATACGTTCGGGTAGCTGCAAACTCGCCTAACTTGTGACCCACCATATGCTCACTAACGAGTACTGGAACATGTTGGCGACCGTTGTGGACTGCAATAGTTAAGCCCACCATCTCAGGAAGAATCATTGAGCGACGCGACCAGGTTTTGATTGGCTTACGGCTTTTATTCTCAACGGCTTCTTCAACTTTCTTCAAAAGATGTTCGTCGATGAACGGACCTTTCTTCAATGAACGTGGCACAGTATATACCTCTTAATCCGTATTACGATTTCGCACCGCGACGACGAACAATCAATTTGTTCGTGCGCTTGTTCTTACGTGTCTTGTGACCCTTAGTAGAGACACCCCAGGGTGTAACTGGATGACGACCACCTGAAGTTCTACCTTCACCACCACCATGAGGGTGGTCAACAGGGTTCATAGCCACACCGCGAACGGTAGGTCTAACACCACGCCATCTTTTTGCACCGGCTTTACCCAGAGAGGCCAAGCTGTGCTCTGAGTTACCAACCTCACCAATGGTGGCTCGGCAATCAGACAATACTTTACGCATTTCACCGGAGCGCAAGCGCAGGGTGGCATACGCACCGTCCCGCGCCAGCAACTGTGCTGAGCCACCTGCACTACGCACAATTTGCGCACCTTTACCAGGCTTCAGCTCGATGCAATGCACCACACTACCGACCGGGATATTACGCAGTGGTAACGCATTACCGACTTTGATAGGTGCGTCCTGCCCGGAAACCACAGCTGTTCCGGCCTCAACACCTTTGGCAGCGATAATATAGCGACGCTCCCCATCCGCATACTTCACCAGTGCGATATTCGCCGAACGATTTGGATCATACTCCAATCGCTCCACTACACCCGGTACGCCGTCTTTATTGCGCTTAAAGTCAACAACTCGATAGTGCTGCTTGTGACCACCACCCTTATGACGAGTGGTGATGCGTCCGGTGTTGTTACGACCGCCTTTTTTGGAGTTCTTATCCAAAAGCGGGGCGTAAGGTGCACCCTTGTGCAAATCCGGATTAACAACTTTAACTACAAAGCGGCGACCGGGAGACGTAGGTTTAGCTTTAACCAATGCCATTAGCTCTTCTCCTCACTCACTCTGCGCCAAGAAAATCAATATCAAAGCCTTCCTGCAGTGACACGTAGGCTTTTTTCCAATCGGCACGTTTTCCCATGCCGCGACCGAAGCGCTTGGTTTTGCCCTTCACGTTCAGTGTCTGAACAGACTTAACCTTAACTTCCCAAAGCTGCTCTACCGCTGCTTTGATTTCTGCCTTACTGGCATCTTTGGCAACTTTGAACACGAATTGATTATTCTGATCAGACACTACCGTGGCTTTTTCAGAAATATGGGGCGCCATCAATACTTTAAAGACTCGTTCCTGGTTCATGCCAGCAGCTCCTCAAGTTTCTTCAGCGCGTCAACCGTCACCACCACTTTCTCGTGAGCAATCAAGCTGACCGGATCAACGGCCTGCACATCACACACAGCAACCTTGGGCAAATTGCGGGAAGCTAGGTAGACGTTCTCGCTAACTTCACCAGCCACCACCAACGCTCCTTCTGCATTCAGTTCTTTCAGTCGCGCCGCCATTAATTTGGTCTTGGGAGATTCCAGATCGAAACCTTCAACCACCACCAAACGATCCTGACGAACCAACTCAGAAAGAATGCAACGCATCGCGCCGCGGTACATCTTGCGATTAACCTTTTGGCTGTAATCACGTGGTGTCGCTGCAAAAGTAACACCACCACTACGCCAGATAGGGCTTCGGATAGTACCGGCTCGCGCTCGACCAGTACCCTTTTGGCGCCAAGGCTTCTTGCCGCCACCACTCACTTCGGAACGATTTTTCTGTGCTTTGGAGCCCTGACGAGCACCAGCCATATAAGCGGTCACCACCTGGTGAACCAACGGCTCGTTAAACTCTTTGGCAAAAGCCACTTCAGACACAGTCACAGTTCCGCCAGAGGCAATATTCAGATTCATCCGCTAATCCTCTTTGGCTTAACCTTTAACAGCTGGCTTGACGACAACATCGTTGCCAGCAGCACCCGGAACCGCGCCCTTAACCAAAAGAAGATTTCTTTCGGCATCAACACGAACAATCTCGAGGGATTGAACGGTTGTCTTGCGATTACCCATGTGACCAGCCATCTTTTTACCTTTAAAAACACGACCGGGAGTTTGGTTCTGTCCGATAGAACCCGGGACACGGTGCGACAACGAGTTACCGTGTGTAGCGTCCTGACCTTTAAAGTTCCAACGCTTGATGGTTCCCGCAAAACCTTTACCCTTGGAAGTACCCGTCACATCGACCATAGCGCCCGCTTCAAACACGTTCACCTCGATGGCATCACCCACCTTGTAGCCAGCAACTTCCTCTTCCGTCAGGCGGAATTCCCATAAACCGCGACCCGCCTCAGCCTCAGCTTTAGCAAAGTGACCTGCGGCCGGCTTGCCCACTCGGGAAGCCTTGCGTGAGCCAGTGGTAACCTGAACTGCAGAGTAACCATCTGTTTCAACTGCCTTCACCTGAGTAATCCGGTTAGGCTCTACCTCAATAACGGTAACTGGAACGGACACACCGTCTTCTGTGAAGATACGGGTCATGCCACATTTACGTCCGACTAGACCGATTGCCATATCATTAACCTCTTATGCCATGCTGCTTACGAGCACGATCAACCCAGTGAGATTTGAACATCAACGCCTGCAGCCAAATCCAGCTTCATCAGGGCGTCCACGGTTTTATCAGTGGGCTCTACAATATCGACCATTCGCTTATGAGTACGAATCTCATACTGATCACGCGCATCCTTATTTACATGCGGTGAAATGAGCACGGTAAAGCGCTCTTTGCGAGTTGGCAGAGGGATAGGGCCGCGCACTTGCGCGCCCGTACGTTTCGCCGTCTCAACGATCTCAAGCGCCGACTGATCAATCAGCTTATGATCAAACGCCTTTAAGCGAATACGAATCTTCTGGTTTTGCATCGCCTGGGAACTCCAGAAATCTCAACAAATAAACAGCAAAAAATCCCTGCCCCCTCAACATCTTGCCTGAGGAAACGGATTTTTTGGCTTCGTGCCTAGAACGTTGCCTAGGCTGTGAATCTCGCGCCCCACCGTAGCGGGGCGCGATAATATAACCCGGCTTAGCGCCGAATTACAACAGCTTTATTCAATAATTTTGGCTACAACACCTGCGCCCACGGTACGACCGCCTTCGCGGATCGCAAATCGCAGACCTTCTTCCATCGCAATCGGCGCAATCAGGGTCACGTCCATCTTGATGTTGTCGCCAGGCATAACCATTTCCACGCCTTCAGGCAGCTCTACCGCACCGGTGATGTCTGTGGTACGAAAGTAGAACTGTGGGCGATAGCCCTTGAAGAATGGCGTGTGACGACCACCTTCATCCTTGCTCAGCACGTATACTTCGGCTTCAAAACGGGTATGCGGAGTGATGGCACCCGGCTTACACAGCACCTGGCCTCGCTCTACTTCATCACGCTTGGTACCACGCAACAGCACACCAACGTTCTCCCCTGCTCGGCCTTCGTCCAGCAGCTTGCGGAACATTTCCACACCAGTACAGGTGGTCTTGGTGGTGTCTTTGATTCCAACGATTTCGATTTCTTCACCCACCTTGATGATGCCACGCTCTACTCGACCGGTTACTACCGTACCACGGCCAGAGATGGAGAATACGTCTTCGATGGGCATCAGGAAGGACTGGTCAATGGCGCGCACGGGCTCTGGAATGTACTCGTCCAGGGTTTCCACCAGCTTCTGCACCGCCGGCATACCGATATCAGAGGTATCGCCTTCCAATGCCTTCAGCGCAGAACCCTTGATGATCGGCGTGTCGTCACCCGGGAATTCATACTGGTCCAGCAGCTCACGAACTTCCATTTCAACCAGCTCCAGAAGCTCTTCGTCATCCACCATGTCCGCTTTGTTCAGGAACACAACGATGTAGGGCACGCCTACCTGACGTGACAGCAGGATGTGCTCACGGGTCTGAGGCATCGGGCCATCAGCCGCTGAACACACCAGAATCGCGCCGTCCATCTGCGCCGCACCGGTGATCATGTTCTTAACATAGTCAGCGTGCCCCGGGCAGTCTACGTGAGCGTAGTGGCGGGTCGGTGACTCGTACTCTACGTGAGAGGTGGAGATGGTGATACCACGGGCTTTCTCTTCAGGCGCCTTGTCGATGCCGTCAAATGCCACCGCTGCCCCACCCCAGATCTCGGAACACACGCGGGTCAACGCAGCCGTCAAGGTGGTTTTACCGTGGTCAACGTGACCAATGGTGCCTACGTTTACGTGCGGTTTGCTTCGTTCAAATTTTTCCTTTGACACTTTTATATACCTCTAACTATTTGATCTCTAAAACAATTAACCTTTCTTGATAATGGCTTCAGCAATGTTGTTTGGGGCTTCAGCGTATTTCAGAAACTCCATGGTAAACGTCGCTCGCCCCTGGGACATTCCACGCAAATCCGTTGCGTAACCGAACATCTCAGCCAAGGGAACCTCAGCATTAACCAGACGCACACCATTGGCATCATCCATACCCTGCAGTATGCCGCGACGACGATTCAAATCGCCCATCACGTCACCCATGTAATCCTCAGGCGTAACCACTTCAACCTTCATGATGGGCTCTAACAATACGGGACTGGCTTCCAAGCAACCTTTCCGTACTCCCATCGAGCCCGCCATCCTGAATGCGTTTTCGTTGGAGTCTACCTCATGGTAGGAACCGTCATACAGATTCACTTTTACGCCCAGCATTGGATAACCTGCGAGGATACCGGACTCCAGCTGCTGCTTACAGCCTTTCTCTACCGCAGCGAAGTATTCCTTCGGTACGGTGCCGCCATGAATGGTTTCCTCGAAGATAAAGTCTTCTTCCATATCGGGAATAGGCTCAATTTTCAATTTCACATGGCCATACTGACCGCGACCACCTGATTGCTTGACGTACTTGCCTTCCACATCGACCGCTTTGCGAATGGTCTCACGATAGGCCACCTGCGGCTTTCCGATATTGGCTTCCACCTTAAATTCACGGCGCATGCGATCAACAATGATATCGAGATGCAGCTCACCCATGCCGGAAATGATCGTTTGCCCGCTTTCCTCATCGGTTTTGACACGGAACGAGGGATCTTCCTGAGCCAAGCGACCGAGCGCCAGACTCATCTTTTCCTGATCCGCCTTGGATCTTGGTTCCACCGCAACAGAGATCACAGGATCAGGGAATTCCATGCGCTCCAGGATGATTACGCTCTTCAGATCACACAAGGTATCACCGGTGGTGATGTCCTTGAGACCCACGGCAGCGGCAATGTCACCCGCTCTAACTTCCTTGATCTCTTCCCGGCTGTTGGCGTGCATCTGGAGAATGCGACCGACCCGCTCTTTCTTGCCTTTCACTGAGTTCATGACCGAATCGCCGGAGTTCAACACTCCGGAATAGACGCGGAAAAAGGTCAGGTTACCCACAAACGGATCGGTGGCAATCTTGAATGCCAACGCCGAGAACGGGGCTTCATCAGAAGATGGTCGATCCTGCTCTTCACCGCTCTCGGTAACCCCCTTGATATTGGGCACTTCGTCAGGCGCAGGAAGAAACTCAATCACCGCATCGAGCATGGCTTGAACGCCTTTATTTTTAAAGGCAGAGCCGCACAGCGCCAGCACGATCTCGTTATTCAGAACCTGCGCGCGCAAACCGGCCTTAATGTCGTCCAGACTCAGCTCACCCTCTTCCAGGTACTTCTCCATCAACTCTTCTGACGCTTCAGCGGCGGTTTCCACCATTTGCTCGCGCAGCTTGTTGCAGGTATCCACCAGATCGGCTGGAATATCAGCCAGCTCATAGGTCATTCCCTGATCTGCTTCATTCCAGTAGATAGCTTTCATGCGGAGCAGATCAACCACGCCCTTGAAATCCTCCTCAGCCCCGATATTCATATGAATCGGAACTGGCCGGGCATTCAACCGGCTCTTGATCTGATCAACCACTCTCAGGAAATTAGCGCCCGCACGGTCCATCTTGTTGACAAACACAATGCGAGGCACTTCATAACGATCCGCCTGACGCCAAACAGTCTCAGACTGAGGCTGCACACCGGATGAACCACAGAACACCACCACAGCACCATCCAACACCCGCAACGAGCGCTCTACCTCAATGGTGAAATCAACGTGCCCCGGGGTATCGATAATATTGATTCGATACCTGTCGAACTGCTGATCCATACCCTGCCAGAAACAGGTAGTTGCAGCCGAGGTGATGGTGATTCCCCGCTCCTGCTCCTGCTCCATCCAGTCCATGGTGGCCGCACCATCGTGCACTTCCCCAATCTTGTGGGAGATTCCGGTATAAAACAGCACACGCTCAGTGGTGGTAGTTTTTCCAGCATCTACGTGCGCACAGATACCAATGTTCCGATACCTTGATATGGGGGTTTGACGCGCCACAGCTTTGTCCTTAGGTTATCCGGTTAACTAAACAGTTGAACAACTTAGAAGCGATAATGTGAAAACGCTTTGTTGGCTTCTGCCATACGATGCACATCTTCACGCTTCTTGATCGCAGACCCCTTGCCTTCGATGGCATCGAGAATCTCGCCTGCCAAACGCAAAGGCATGGATTTCTCACCACGCTTGCGGGCGGCATCCACCATCCAGCGCATAGCCAGGGCAGTACGACGATTAGGTCGCACCTCAACAGGCACCTGATAGGTGGCTCCACCGACGCGGCGGGATTTCACCTCAACCATGGGACGCAAAGCTTCGAGTGCTTTCTCAAACGCTTCGACGGGATTGTCATTGGTTTTTTCGGCAACCTTAGCCAGAGCACCGTATACAATACGCTCCGCTACAGATTTCTTGCCGCTTTCCATCACATGGTTGATGAACTTAGCCAGAACCTGGCTTTGAAACTTGGGATCAGGAAGAATTTCGCGTTTCGCGACGACTCGTCTTCTTGGCATGATGTACTTTCCTATTTCAGGTTATTCCAAGACATTGGCTTGGCCTTACTCCTGCCTTTAATGGTAGACAGGTTAAGTGGCAGCCGAATGAATACTCGGCTGCTATTAAGCTTTAGGTCGCTTGGCTCCGTACTTGGAACGACCCTGTTTACGATCTGCAACACCTGCTGTATCCAGTGTGCCTCGTACTGTGTGATAACGCACACCCGGCAGATCCTTTACTCGGCCGCCGCGAATCAGGATTACGCTGTGTTCTTGCAGGTTGTGGCCTTCACCACCGATGTAAGATGTCACTTCGTAACCGTTGGTCAAACGTACACGAGCCACCTTACGCAGAGCCGAGTTGGGCTTCTTGGGGGTGGTTGTGTAGACACGGGTACATACACCACGACGTTGTGGGCAGGCTTGCAACGCGGGAACGTCGCTTTTTGCTACCTTACGCTGACGTGGCTTACGCACCAATTGGTTAATGGTTGCCATGTAGCTGTTTCTCCAATGATTTTTTTGAGGCCGGCCGGAGCGAGCCTCAGTCTTAAATGCAAAAAATCCCGTCAACCCTTTTTCAGGGATGCGAGATTCTAAGAGCGGTTTGCCAACAAGTCAAGTGACCGGCACCAGGACTTAGCGTCCTGATACCGGCCACAAGGCCCTTATTCCTCAGGGGAGTTCAACGCTTCGCTCAGCGCCTGCTCAGCATCATCTGCTGTAAATTCAGGCACTTGAAGCGTATTGTCTTGCTCACGCTGACGACGTCGCTCGGCATGATAGGCAAAACCTGTACCTGCCGGAATCAAACGACCCACCACCACGTTTTCTTTCAAACCGCGCAGATCGTCGATCTTGCCCGTCACTGCAGCTTCCGTCAGCACTCGCGTGGTTTCCTGGAACGATGCCGCTGAAATGAAGGATTCGGTGGACAGGGATGCCTTGGTAATACCCAGCAACTCACGGTCGTATTTGGCACCGAATTTCTCTTCTTTCACCAGCGTTTCATTTTCATCCAGAACACGGGCCAATTCTGCCTGCTCACCCTTGATAAAGGAAGAATCCGCAGAGTCGGAGATGATGACCTTACGCAGCATCTGGCGCACGATAACCTCAATGTGCTTGTCGTTGATGCCAACCCCTTGCAGACGGTACACGTCCTGAACTTCGTTGACGATGTAACTGGCAACGGCATTCACGCCCTTCAGGCGCAAAATATCATGGGGGTTGGATGGGCCGTCAGAGATTACTTCACCCTGCTCAACACGCTCACCCTCAAAGATATTCAACTGACGCCATTTTGGAATCAGCTCTTCATAGACATCGCCACCGTCATCGGGCGTAATCACCAACCGAACCTTGCCTTTGGTTTCCTTGCCGAAGGAAACCACACCGGTTTTCTCAGCAAGAATAGAGGATTCTTTTGGTTTACGCGCTTCAAACAAGTCCGCAACCCGCGGCAGACCACCGGTGATATCCCGTGTTTTCGAGCTTTCTTGCGGGATACGGGCAATAACGTCACCCACATCCACCTTGGCTCCATTCTCCAACTGCACAATTGAACCTGCAGGCAAGTAGTACTGCACCGGAATATCGCTACCCGGCATGGTGACCAGTTCGTTATCCTCACCCACCAATCGTACTACCGGGCGCTTGTCTTTACCGGAGGCAGGCCGATCTTTAGGATCCATGATTTCGTAGTTGGTCAAACCCGTCAGCTCATCCGTTGTTTGCTTGACCGACAGGCCTTCCTCGAAGTCGCCAAAGCTCACACGGCCACCCAATTCGGTGATAACCGGGTGCGTATGTGGATCCCACTGTGCCACGACCTGGCCGGCTTCCACCGCCTCGGCATCCTTCACGGTCACCACGGAGCCGTAGGGAATCTTGTAGCGTTCCCGCTCACGACCCTTGGCATCCGCAATGGCCAGTTCAGCGGAGCGAGATACCGTCACCAGGTTGCCATTGGACTGCTCAACGTATTTGATGTTGTGCAATCGAACGGTACCCTGATTTTTCACCTGAACGTTGCTTACCGCCGAGCTTCGAGATGCCGCACCACCAATGTGGAAGGTACGCATGGTGAGCTGTGTACCCGGCTCACCGATGGACTGGGCGGCAATAACACCCACGGCTTCACCGATGTTAACCAGATGGCCACGGGCAAGATCCCGGCCGTAGCAGGCCCGGCATACACCGTAGCGGGTATCGCAGGAGATGGGAGACCGGCAGATAACCTCGTCCACTGCCTCCGTTTCCAGCAATTCAACCCACTGTTCGTCCAACAGGGTGCCGGCAGGTGCCAGCAACTCTTCTGTGCCGGGCTTATACAGATCCTGGGCAACCACCCGACCCAGTACTCGCTCACCCAGGGGCTCAACAACGTCACCACCTTCAATCAGCGGTGTCATGGTAATACCCTGGTCAGTACCGCAATCGTCTTCGGTCACAACCAGATCCTGCGCCACGTCAACCAGTCGCCGTGTCAGATAACCGGAGTTCGCCGTTTTCAATGCCGTATCGGCCAAACCTTTTCGAGCACCGTGTGTAGAGATAAAGTACTGCAGTACGTTCAGACCTTCACGGAAGTTGGCTGTAATGGGCGTTTCGATGATCGAGCCATCGGGCTTCGCCATCAAGCCCCGCATACCGGCCAGCTGTCGAATCTGAGCCTGAGAACCCCGCGCGCCAGAATCCGCCATGATGAAAATCGAGTTGAAGGACTTCTGCTCGACCTCATTGCCTTCCTTGTCCACCACTTTATCAACGGACAAACGCTCCATCATGGCTTTCGCCACCATGTCGTTGGTACGAGACCAGATATCGATAACCTTGTTGTAGCGTTCGCCCTGAGTCACCAGACCGGAAGCAAACTGATCCTCGATCTCACGCACTTCATCTTCCGCTTCGGAAATAATCCGGGCCTTCTCTTCAGGAATCTCCATATCGTTGATGCCGATGGAGGATCCTGACAAGGTAGCCTGATGGAAGCCGAGATACATTAGCTTGTCCGCAAAAATAACTGTGGACTTGATCCCCAGTCGGCGGTAACAGGCATTGATCAACTTGGACACTGTCTTTTTGGTCATGGGCTGATTGATCAGCTCGAAGGGCAATCCCTTCGGCAAAACGTCCCACAACATACAACGACCAGCGGTGGTCTCAGCGATGAAGGTCCGCTCAATCAAATCACCATTTTCCTGCTTGACGACTTCAGTGACCCGAACCTTGATGCGGGTATGAACAGTCACTGCTTTGTTCACCAGTGCCCGCGAAACTTCTTTGGTATCGGTAAACACCATACCTTCGCCCTGGGCATTGATGCGCTCACGGCTGATGTAGTACAAACCCAGCACCACATCCTGGGTAGGAACAATAATAGGCTCACCGTTGGCAGGTGACAGTATATTGTTGGTAGACATCATCAGCGCGCGCGCTTCGAGCTGTGCTTCCAGGGTCAGCGGAACGTGCACCGCCATTTGGTCTCCGTCAAAGTCAGCGTTGTAAGCAACACACACCAACGGATGCAGTTGAATCGCCTTACCTTCAATCAGCTGTGGCTCAAACGCCTGGATACCCAAACGGTGAAGAGTGGGAGCACGGTTCAACATGACCGGATGCTCACGGATGACTTCCGCCAGAATATCCCACACTTCGGCGGTTTCCCGCTCGACCATTTTCTTGGCTGCCTTAATGGTGGTCGCCAGACCACGGGCTTCCAGCTTGGCAAAGATAAAGGGCTTGAACAGCTCCAAAGCCATTTTCTTCGGCAAACCGCATTCATGCAGCTTAAGGGTAGGCCCCACCACGATTACCGAGCGGCCGGAGTAGTCGACCCGCTTACCCAAGAGATTCTGACGGAAACGACCCTGCTTACCCTTGATCATGTCGGCCAGGGATTTCAGCGGCCGCTTGTTGGAGCCGGTGATGGCTCGGCCACGACGCCCGTTATCCAACAGGGCATCGACAGCTTCCTGCAGCATACGTTTTTCGTTGCGCACAATGATGTCCGGTGCATTCAGATCCAGCAGGCGCTTAAGACGGTTGTTTCTGTTGATAACCCGGCGATACAGATCATTCAAATCGGAAGTCGCGAATCGCCCACCATCCAAGGGCACCAGCGGGCGCAAATCGGGCGGCAACACCGGCAAAACACTGAGAATCATCCAGGTGGGGTCATTACCGGACTCGTTAAAGGCTTCCATTAACTTGAGTCGCTTGGTGATCTTCTTGATCTTGGTTTCGGAGTTGACGTTTGGAAGCTCTTCACGCAGTTCGCGTATTTCCTGCTCCAGATCCATATCCAGCAACAGCTTCTGAACCGCTTCAGCCCCCATACTGGCATCGAATTCGTCACCGAACTCTTCCAAAGCTTCGTAATATTGCTCATCGGTCAGCATCTGGCCACGCTCAAGCGTCGTCGTGCCGGGATCGGTCACCACAAATGACTCGAAATACAGGACGCGTTCAATATCACGCAACGTCATATCAAGCAGCAAGCCGATACGGGAGGGCAATGATTTCAAGAACCAGATATGAGCTACCGGACTGGCCAACTCAATGTGCCCCATGCGATCTCGACGCACTTTTGAAAGGGTGACTTCAACGCCACACTTCTCACATATCACGCCACGATGCTTAAGGCGCTTATACTTGCCGCACAAACATTCGTAATCCTTAATGGGACCAAAGATGCGGGCGCAGAACAGGCCATCACGCTCTGGCTTGAAGGTACGGTAATTAATGGTCTCAGGCTTTTTAACTTCGCCAAAAGACCAGGCGCGGATCATTTCGGGTGACGCCAATGCGATTCTGATTCGATCGAATTCTGCGTCTTGTCCCTGTGCTTTTAGCAGGTTCAGTAAGTCTTTCACTGAATTTCCTCCACTCGGAGCCAGTAAGGCGGGCCATCAGACCCGCCACGTCTTAGTCGTGTTACTCGTTTTCGAGCTCGATGTCGATACCGAGCGAACGAATCTCTTTCACCAATACATTGAAGGACTCCGGCATGCCGGGATCCATTCGGTGATCGCCATCCACAATATTCTTGTAGATACGAGTTCGTCCGTTTACATCGTCCGATTTCACCGTCAGCATTTCCTGCAGGGTGTAGGCGGCACCATAAGCTTCCAGAGCCCATACCTCCATCTCACCGAAACGCTGACCACCGAACTGGGCTTTACCACCCAGCGGCTGTTGAGTAACGAGACTGTAAGAGCCGGTTGAACGGGCATGCATCTTGTCATCCACCAGGTGGTTCAATTTCAGCATGTACATGTAACCCACCGTTACAGCACCATCAAACTGCTGACCGGTACGGCCATCGTGCAGAATCATCTGACCACTGTCAGGGATACCACCCAACTTCAGCATCTCTTTGATCTCGGGTTCTTTGGCACCATCAAATACGCGGGTGGCCATCGGCACACCACGGGTCAGGTTTCCACACAGCTCGATGATATCTTCGTCCGAAAAGCTATCCAGCTCTTCAGCCTTCTCACCGATTTCGTTGTACACCTTACCCAGGAACTCGCGCAATTTGCTGACTTCCTCTTTCGCCCTCAACATGGCTTCAATGCGCTTGCCTAGGCCATGCGCCGCCATACCAAGGTGTGCTTCCAGAATCTGACCGACATTCATACGGGAAGGTACGCCCAGAGGGTTAAGCACCACATCCACCGGCTCTCCATTGGCATCATAAGGCATGTCTTCCACCGGCATGATTACGGAGATAACCCCCTTGTTACCATGTCGGCCTGCCATTTTATCACCGGGCTGGATGCGTCGTTTAACCGCTAGATGCACCTTAACGATCTTCAGCACGCCATGAGCCAGGTCATCACCACTGGAAATCTTACGTTTCTTCTCAGCCAGCTTCTGCTCCTGCTCAGAACGCACCTCATCCAGATAGTTTTTACTGTTTTCAAGCTGTTCAGCCAACTGATCAGAAGTGGGTCGCAGGTCAAACCACTGCGCAGGCTCCAGAGAATCAAGCACTTCACCTGTTATGGTGTCGCCTTTCTTCAAGCCGGCACCGGCTGCCACCGCTTTTTCACCTTCCAGCAACTTGCGCAAACGCCCCAGAGTCGCGCCTTGAATAATACGAAACTCGTCATTCAGGTCCTTGCGGAACTTGTCGATCTCGGCGTTCTCAATATCAACGGCACGCTGGTCCTTCTCCACACCGTCACGGGTGAACACCTGAACATCAATGACGGTTCCCTTGGTGCTGGATGGCACCCGCAGGGACGTATCTTTAACATCAGATGCTTTCTCACCAAAGATGGCACGCAGCAGCTTCTCTTCCGGGGTGAGCTGGGTTTCGCCCTTAGGCGTAACCTTACCCACCAGGATATCCCCAGGCCCCACTTCGGCACCTATGTGCACAATCCCGGACTCATCCAACTTGGCCAGCGCAGCTTCACCCACGTTCGGGATATCGGAAGTAATTTCTTCCGGCCCCAACTTGGTGTCACGGGCAACACAGGTCAGCTCCTGGATATGGATGGTGGTGAAACGATCTTCCTGCACCACCCGCTCAGAGATGAGAATCGAGTCCTCAAAGTTGTATCCATTCCAGGGCATGAAGGCGACGCGCATGTTCTGACCCAACGCCAGCTCACCCATGTCAACCGAGGGGCCATCCGCCAGAATATCTCCGCGCGCAATCACATCACCCACTTTCACCAGCGGCCGCTGATTGATACAGGTATTTTGATTGGAGCGGGTATACTTGGTCAGATTATAGATATCAACACCGGCGTCACCTTCTTCGGCAACCTCGTCATCATGGGAGCGCACCACAATTCGAGCAGCATCAACACGATCGACAACACCACCGCGGCGGGCAACCTGACATACACCGGAGTCACGGGCAACGATGCCTTCCATACCGGTTCCAACCAGCGGCTTTTCAGCACGTAATGTAGGTACCGCCTGACGTTGCATGTTCGAACCCATCAGAGCCCGATTGGCGTCATCATGCTCCAGGAACGGAATCAGGGAGGCTGCCACAGAGACCACCTGACGGGGCGAAACATCCATCAGATTAACATTGTCTGCGGTGGTTACCGTAAATTCATTGCGGTGACGAACCGGCACCAGATCTTCCACCAGATTACCGTCATCATCCACTTCCGCGTTGGCCTGGGCGATGACGTACTCGCCCTCTTCGATAGCAGACAGGTAGATCACGTCATCGGTAATCTTGCCATCCACCACTTTACGGTAAGGGCTTTCCAAAAAGCCGTAATCGTTGGCTCTGGAGAACGTTGCCAATGAGTTTATCAAGCCGATGTTAGGGCCTTCAGGAGTCTCAATGGGGCAGACCCGACCATAGTGAGTTGGATGTACGTCACGCACCTCAAAACCGGCACGCTCGCGGGTCAGACCACCAGGGCCCAAAGCCGAAACACGTCGCTTGTGCGTGATCTCGGACAGTGGGTTATTCTGGTCCATAAACTGTGACAACTGGCTGGAACCAAAGAACTCTTTGATGGCGGCCGCAACCGGTTTCGCATTAATAAGATCCTGCGGCATCAAGCCTTCGCTTTCGGCCAGGGACAGACGTTCCTTAACCGCACGCTCCACCCGTACCAGACCAACACGGAACTGATTTTCGGCCATCTCACCAACACACCGCACACGGCGGTTACCCAGGTGATCAATGTCGTCCACCACACCGTTTCCGTTGCGAATCTCCACCAGGCATTTCAGCACATCCACAATGTCTTCACGGGACAAAGTACCTTCGCCGAGTATATCTTCACGTCCCAGCCGGCGATTGAACTTCATACGGCCTACTGCCGACAGATCGTAGCGCTCCGCAGTGAAGAACAGATTCTTGAACAGGCTTTCCGCAGCATCCTTGGTGGGTGGCTCGCCAGGGCGCATCATTCGATAAATTTCAACCAAAGCTTCCAGCTGATTGGTGGTGGAATCGCTGCGCAGGGTATCCGAAATGAAGGGGCCACGATCCAATTCGTTTATATAAAGTGTTTCAAACTCGGTGACACCCGCCTCAGCCAACGAATCGAGCAACGCCACTGTAATTTCAGCATTACAATCACAGATCAGCTCACCGGTGGATTTATCCACCACATTCTTGGCAATAACACGGCCTTCCAGGTATTCCTTCGGTACCGCCATCCATTCAATATTGGCTTTTTCCAGTTGGCGGATGTGACGGGCAGTCACACGACGCCCCTCTTCCACGACAACTTCATCGCCGGCTTTGATGTCGAACATGGCGGTTTCACCACGCAGACGCTCCGGAATCAGGCGCAGCTTGAACTCACCGCCGTCAAGAATAACGGTGTTTGTGTCGAAGAACATGTCCAACATTTCTTCATTTTCGTACCCAAGGGCCCGCAACAAAATAGTGGCCGGCAACTTGCGGCGACGGTCTATACGAACAAAGACCAGATCCTTGGGATCGAATTCGAAATCCAACCAGGATCCACGGTAGGGAATAATACGCGCGGAATAGAGCAGTTTCCCTGAGGAGTGGGTTTTACCACGATCATGGTCAAAGAATACACCAGGGGAGCGATGCAACTGGGATACGATTACCCGCTCAGTCCCATTGATAACAAAGGTGCCGTTTTCCGTCATCAACGGAATCTCACCCATGTATACTTCTTGTTCCTTGATGTCTTTGATGGCCTTGTTAGACGATTCCTTGTCGTAAATGATCAGACGGATCTTTACGCGCAGTGGAGCAGAATAAGTGGCGCCACGCATTTGACACTCTTGAACATCGAACACGGGTGTGCCCAATGCATAATCCACGTATTCAAGCGCCGCATTCCCTGAATAACTTGCAATGGGAAATACGGATTTGAAGGCCGCTTGCAGGCCTTCGTCGATACGCTCATCTGACTTGTTATCGAGTTGAAGGAATTTTCGATAAGAATCCAATTGGATGGCCAATAAATACGGCACTTCCATCGCGTCAGTGAGTTTACCGAAGTCCTTACGGATTCTTTTCTTTTCGGTGAAAGAATATGCCATCTGAGTTCCTCAGCTTGTCACTCTGCAAAATTAAATAATTTCGCTCTTTCGAAGTAATAACTTCGCGTTTTATCCCGACCGGGGTTACAGCTGAAAACCTGCCTCTTACAACACTGGACAGTTTTTCAATTTCGGCAATGCTTTAGAAAGTACAACAGCACTGCCAGAAATACTTTTTTGCTCGCTTGCATAAAAACGTCAAAAGGCCGGTGGCATATAGCCACCAGCCCGACAGCAAATTGCGCAAATATTACGCGATTTGCCAAGCTGTTACTTAAGTTCGACTTTAGCGCCAGCTTCTTCCAGTTCTTTCTTGATCTTTTCAGCTTCGTCTTTGGCAACGCCTTCTTTCACTGCCTTGGGTGCGCCTTCAACCATTTCTTTGGCTTCTTTCAGACCCAGACCGGTGATGCCACGAACCGCTTTGATAACACCAACTTTGTTATCGCCGAAAGATTCGAGAACAACGTCAAATTCAGTTTTCTCTTCAACTGCGGCACCGGCGTCACCACCAGCAACCGCTGCTACTGCAACAGGCGCTGCAGCAGAAACACCAAATTTTTCTTCGATGGCTGAAACCAGTTCAACCAGATCCATAACGCTCATTTCAGCAATAGCGTTCAAAATTTCTTCGTTGGACAGAGCCATGGTTCAATACTCCAATGTGTATAGATTGAATTTCAATATCAAAATTAAGCTGCTTTTTGGTCTTTGACCGCTGCGACCACACGGGCAATCTTGCCGGGAACGTCGTTGAGTGTACGGGCAAACTTGGTAACAGGAGCCTGCAGTACACCCGCGAGCATGCCGAGGGCTTGATCGCGAGTCGGGAGCTTGGCCAGTCGATCGATTTCGTTAGCGCCATACATGACGCCACCGACCGCGAGGGCTTTCACTTCCAACTTGTCGTTTTCCTTGGCGTAATCTTTGATCATGCGTGCAGCTGCACCAGGATCTTCGATCGACAATGCCAGGATAGTCGGGCCAACCAGGGTTTCTTTCAGGCACTCAAACTCAGTACCTTCAACCGCGATGCGCGCCAGCGTGTTTCTTACTACTTTCAGATACACGCCTTGCTCACGAGCCTGTTTACGCAATTCAGTCATTTGCGAAACAGTCAAACCACGATAGTCAGCAATTACAGCGGACAGAGCACCAGAAGCGGCTTCGTTGACTTCGGCAACAATTGCCTTTTTGTCTTCTAGCTTAAGTGCCACTGAACACCTCTCTTTCGCTAAGTTACGTTTCCCCTTCCACTTTCATTTCCGGGGTCGCGGTGCCCGACTCAGAGCAACTGAATCTTGAACCACCGCGTCTGCGCAGGCGTATTTAAGTGACCAACCAATCAAAAACTCATTAGCTGATCACACCTGCGGTCTTTGACGCGCCCCCTGCCCTTGAGACAAGGGGGCTCAAAGTCCGTACGGCTGCCTTAGATTTCCAGGCTAGCCTGATCAATCGCCACACCCGGCCCCATAGTTGAGGATAAAGTGATGCGCTTGATGTAGGTTCCCTTGGAGCTGGCTGGTTTGGCTTTCTTCAAATCAACCATCAATGCTTCAAGGTTCTGCTTGATTGCACCAGGCTCAAAACCAACCTGACCAACTGAGCAATGAATGATACCGGCTTTATCTGTACGGTAACGCACCTGACCTGCCTTGGCATTGGTCACGGCGGTCGCCACATCTGGAGTAACGGTTCCGGTCTTGGGGTTAGGCATTAAGCCACGAGGGCCAAGAATCTGCCCCAGCTTGCCAACAACGCGCATGGCATCAGGCGAGGCAATAACCACATCAAAGTCGAGATTGCCTTTCTGCACTTCTTCAGCCAGGTCATCCATTCCAACCAAGTCTGCGCCCGCTGCTTTGGCTGCTTCTGCATTCGCCCCTTGGGTGAACACAGCTACCCGCACGGTCTTACCTGTGCCATTCGGCAAAACGCTGGCACCACGCACCACCTGATCGGATTTACGTGGATCAACACCCAGGTTTACCGCCACATCGATGCTTTCTTTGAACTTTACCGTAGACAGATCCGCCAGCAGGGACACCGCTTCCAACACATCGTACTGCTTGTTGGCATCCACTTTTTCGCGAATTGCTTTTTGTCGCTTGGTCAATTTAGCCATCTTACATACCCTCCACTTCAAGACCCATTGCACGGGCAGATCCGGCAATAGTGCGTACTGCAGCATCCATATCGGCGGCTGTCAGATCGGGCATTTTGATGGTAGCGATCTCTTCAAGCTGGGCTCGAGTCACTTTGCCGACCTTGTTCTTGTTCGGTTCACCACTGCCCTTCTGGATGCCAGCTTTTTTCTTCAGCAAAATTGAAGCTGGAGGGGTTTTGGTAATAAACGTGAAAGAACGGTCGCTGTATACTGTGATCACAACCGGAATGGGCATACCCGCTTCAAAAGCAGGTGGCTGAGTCTGGGCGTTGAACGCTTTACAGAACTCCATGATATTAACACCGTGCTGACCCAGTGCGGGGCCAACCGGCGGACTGGGATTTGCCTGTCCGGCTTTAACCTGAAGCTTAATATAAGCTTGTATCTTCTTTGCCATTTCACCTACTCCTCGGGTTCAAACGCCGCTAGGCTCCCCGTATAAAGTAAAAATCCCCGCCCAGGGCAACCCGGCAGGGGTCGAAAATCAACCTTTTTCTACCTGACCAAACTCAAGCTCTACCGGAGTGGAACGGCCAAATATAAGAACCGCCACATGCAGGCGACTCTTTTCGTAATTCACTTCTTCTACCACACCATTAAAGTCTGCGAAAGGCCCGTCCACAACCCGGACCACTTCACCTGGCTCAAACAGCGTTTTGGGCTTCGGCTTTTCAACCCCATCTTCTACACGCTGCAGAATAGCCTCCGCTTCGCGATCACTGATTGGAGCCGGCTTATCAGCTGTACCACCAATAAAGCCCATCACCTTTGGGCAGTCTTTAACCAAATGCCAGGTGGCGTCATTCATTTCCATTTGCACCAACACGTAACCTGGAAAGAACTTACGCTCACTTTTACGCTTCTGGCCACCCCGCATTTCCACCACTTCTTCGGTGGGGACCAGTATCTCACCAAACTGATCTTCCATTCCAGCCAGCTTGACGCGCTCACCCAGAGATCGCTTTACATGCTTTTCAAAGCCTGAGTAGGCATGAACCACGTACCAACGCTTCGCCATCTGCAACCTCTTGCTCTTATCCAATTATACTGGAGATGATTTTGCCCAGAGCCAGATCCAGCAACCACAGCAACAAGGCCATGATCGCCACAACCAATACCACAACACCCGTGGTCTGGGCCGTCTCCTGCTTGGTAGGCCACACAACGCGACGCACTTCCGCGCGAGCATCCTGCAGCAAAGCGATAAAAGCCCGCCCCTTATCGGTAAAGGAGGCCAACAGGGCGGCCAAAATACCCGCCACAACAACACCAACCACACGATAAAGCAGCGGCTGATCATCAAAATAGGCGTTCCCCACCACCGCAGCGGCGATGATGGCAATCACAACCAGCCACTTGAATACATCAACTGGAGATGATTTGGATTGTTCTGTGCTAGTAGTCATAAGGGCTAAACCGCACCGCCACCCTAAACGTATTAGCCGGGCAGACGTTATTGCTCAAATTTTGGCAGGCCAGGAGGGACTCGAACCCCCAACACCCGGTTTTGGAGACCGGTGCTCTACCAATTGAACTACTGGCCTAATTCTGTTTTCTTACAAAGACAACCGGGCCGAGCATGATACTCGGCCCAAGTCTGTTTGACTAGCGCTTATTCAATAATTTTGGCTACAACACCTGCGCCCACGGTACGACCGCCTTCGCGGATCGCAAATCGCAGACCTTCTTCCATCGCAATCGGCGCAATCAGGGTCACGTCCATCTTGATGTTGTCGCCAGGCATAACCATTTCCACGCCTTCAGGCAGCTCTACCGCACCGGTGATGTCTGTGGTACGAAAGTAGAACTGTGGGCGATAGCCCTTGAAGAATGGCGTGTGACGACCACCTTCATCCTTGCTCAGCACGTATACTTCGGCTTCAAAACGGGTATGCGGAGTGATGGCACCCGGCTTACACAGCACCTGGCCTCGCTCTACTTCATCACGCTTGGTACCACGCAACAGCACACCAACGTTCTCCCCTGCTCGGCCTTCGTCCAGCAGCTTGCGGAACATTTCCACACCAGTACAGGTGGTCTTGGTGGTGTCTTTGATTCCAACGATTTCGATTTCTTCACCCACCTTGATGATGCCACGCTCTACTCGACCGGTTACTACCGTACCACGGCCAGAGATGGAGAATACGTCTTCGATGGGCATCAGGAAGGACTGGTCAATGGCGCGCACGGGCTCTGGAATGTACTCGTCCAGGGTTTCCACCAGCTTCTGCACCGCCGGCATACCGATATCAGAGGTATCGCCTTCCAATGCCTTCAGCGCAGAACCCTTGATGATCGGCGTGTCGTCACCCGGGAATTCATACTGGTCCAGCAGCTCACGAACTTCCATTTCAACCAGCTCCAGAAGCTCTTCGTCATCCACCATGTCCGCTTTGTTCAGGAACACAACGATGTAGGGCACGCCTACCTGACGTGACAGCAGGATGTGCTCACGGGTCTGAGGCATCGGGCCATCAGCCGCTGAACACACCAGAATCGCGCCGTCCATCTGCGCCGCACCGGTGATCATGTTCTTAACATAGTCAGCGTGCCCCGGGCAGTCTACGTGAGCGTAGTGGCGGGTCGGTGACTCGTACTCTACGTGAGAGGTGGAGATGGTGATACCACGGGCTTTCTCTTCAGGCGCCTTGTCGATGCCGTCAAATGCCACCGCTGCCCCACCCCAGATCTCGGAACACACGCGGGTCAACGCAGCCGTCAAGGTGGTTTTACCGTGGTCAACGTGACCAATGGTGCCTACGTTTACGTGCGGTTTGCTTCGTTCAAATTTTTCCTTTGACA
>NZ_RCHM01000044.1:0-301145 GCF_003671475.1 Ketobacter sp. GenoA1
ATTGTTAAAGAACGTCTTTTTAACCTTGCCCTCTTCAAGCAAGGACGCGTATTCTACTCCCTCCCAACACCGTGTCAACCTGTTTTTAAACCTGATCAACACCTTAGGGTGTAATACGCTGCGCCGCTTGGACTGCTGTGCCTCAGCCTGCGCCCTTCAACGCCTCCGCCACCCTGTATTCGAGCAACTTCCCCGTCGAAGTGGTGCGCATTATAGGGCCTCAACCTGCCCCGTCAACGACTTTTTTTAACTATTTTATTCAATACCTTACGGGCTACTTGATTACGACTCGCGCAAAGCGTTTTTTACCCGCCTGACACACATAGGGACCACCTGATGCAAGGCGTGACCTGGGGTCTTTTATTGGCTCACCATCAATGCGCACGGCCCCCTGCTTCATCATGTCTCTGGCTTGCCCTGTGGTTTTAGTCAGGCCTGCCTGTTGTATGACATTCGGCACAGGCAACCCCTCGCCACCTTCTGCCTGCAACTCAAACTCCGGCATTTCCTCCGGGATCTCGCCCCATTTAAACTTATTGCCGGCCCCTTTATGGGCACTTTGGGCTGCCTCTTCACCATGGAAACGAGCCACGATTTCTTCCGCCAACCTTGATTTGATGTCTCTCGGGTTCACACCCCCATCAATATCGGCTTTGAATTGGGCAATATCTTCATTGCTACGAAAGCTCAGTAACTCAAAATAACGCCACATGAGCTCGTCGCTGATGGACATCAGCTTCCCATACATCTCCGATGGAGCATCGGTCACACCAATATAGTTACCCAACGACTTGGACATCTTCTGTACACCATCCAACCCTTCAAGAATGGGCATCATGACGACGGTTTGGGGTTTCTGCCCATTTGCCTTCTGCAGCTCACGCCCCATCAGCAGGTTGAACTTCTGATCCGTGCCGCCCAGCTCCACATCGGCCTTCATCTCGACGGAATCCCACCCCTGGATGAGCGGGTACAGGAATTCATGAATGGCGATGGGCTGGTTGGACTTGAAGCGCTTGGAGAAATCATCCCGCTCCAGCATTCTGGCGACGGTATGTTGCGCCGCCAGCTGGATCATGCCTCCGGCACCAAGCTTTTCCATCCAGGCGGAGTTGAAAACCACTTCTGTCTTTTCCGGGTCGAGGATTTTAAACACCTGTTCCTTATAAGATTTTGCGTTCTCCAGCACATCTTCCCGGGTCAGCGGTTTGCGAGTCTGATTCTTACCGGTAGGATCCCCGATCATTCCGGTGAAATCACCGATCAGAAACATAATATGATGACCCAGATCCTGGAACTGGCGCAGCTTGTTGATGAGCACAGTGTGGCCAAGGTGAAGATCCGGCGCGGTTGGGTCAAAGCCAGCCTTGATCCTGAGTGGCCTATTTTCTTTTAGTTTCTCGATAAGCTCTTCTTCCAGCAGGATTTCTTCTGCGCCCCGCCGGATGAGGGCCAGCGCCTGTTCAACGGAATTCGACACGTTTTCCACCTTGATTGATTGGTCTGGTCATAAAAATGGGCGGTATTGTAGCATGCAGCCGGTAAAGCCCCAGCCCGGAACAGGATAATTTTGAACTGTGATGGACGGCTCAATCCCAACCTTAAAGTTTCTGTAACATTCAGTTTCATCTATCCTTATAATGAATTACTTAGCAGCATTAACCAGAATCTACTCGAATTAGGTATGACGAATCACAGCAGTGCAGATCAGGCACCCAAGCCTTCTTACCCAAAAACCCATCTGATGGCCGTAGCCGTCTGCTCAGCCGTAATGGTGCTGACGCTGACCTTACTGCCCTCTCCCGATGCCACGGCAACCAAAACGGTTCGCTTGAAGCCCACCATTGAACAGAGCAATGCATCGGCAAAGGCCCGGGCTCAAGAACTCATGGATGAATCCCTGGCAGAAGAGCCGCTACTGGCTGAGCTTGAACCAGCAACGCCCGTCAGGAACTGGATGGACCAGAAAGTGCGCAGTGGCGATACATTGAGCCATATATTCAAACGCGTGGGCCTGAGCTCCCGGGATGTCTATGAAGTAATGTCCGGGCAGGGGGAAGTCACCCTGCTGAAGAAAATCCACCCCGGTCAAACCATGCGCTTTGCCATCGAAGAGCAGAAGCTGGTGGCGCTGGAGTACGTCATGTCTCGAACCGAGAGCCTGGTAATTGAGCAGGGTTCCGAAGGCTATGTTGCAGAAAAGCATCAGAAAGCGCTGGTCCCCTACACATCCTATGCCGAAGGCACCATCCATTCATCGCTGTTTCTGGCTGCGCAAAAGGCAGGGCTCTCAGAGGGCCTGACCATGGAGCTGGCCAATATATTCGGTTGGGATGTGGATTTTGTGCTGGATATCAGGGAAGGGGACTCCTTTCGCGTGATCTACCAGGAAATGCACCTGGAGGGCGAAAAAGTGAAAGATGGTGAAATCCTGGCTGCCCAGTTCACCAATCAAGGCGAGACATTCACCGCCATCCGCTATGAAACTGCGGACCGTGGAGCCAGCTATTTCACTCCCGATGGCGACAGCATGCGCAAAGCTTTCCTGCGCAGCCCGATTAGCTTTGCCCGCATCAGCTCACACTTTAATTTGCGCCGCAAGCACCCGGTGCTGCACACCATTCGGGCCCACAAAGGCACCGACTATGCAGCATCGCGAGGCACTCCGATCAAGGCAACCGGTGATGGCAAAGTGGTCTACGCCGGCCGCAAGGGCGGATACGGTAAAGTGGTTATTATTCAGCACGGCCAAACCTACAAAACACTTTACGCCCACATGAACAATTATGCCCGTGGCATTCGCTCCGGCACCAGAGTCAAGCAAGGCCAGGTCATTGGCTATGTGGGAAGCACGGGGCTCGCCACCGGACCACACCTGCATTATGAGTTTTACGTAAACGGTGCAGTGCGAAACCCTGTGACCGTTAAGCTGCCCCATGCTGAACCGATTCCCAAACAGGATAAATCCGGGTTCCTGGCTGTGGCACAGCAAATGGTCGGCCAGCTTGCCACCTACGCTGCCGCCATGGAGAGCGAAAGCGTCGCGCAATTGGATCAATAATGAGCGCCGACGAACTGTACGTTGGCCTCATATCTGGTACCAGCGCAGACGGCATTGACGCTGCACTGGTTTCGCTCCGACAAGACCGCCCTGAGCTGATCGCTCATCATCTGCACCCGATTCCTGCCGCCACGCGTAAACTCCTGGTTTCCCTGTTCACGCCTGATCGAAACCAGATCGACTTGATGGGTGAGCTGGATATTGAGCTGGGGAGGCTATTCGCTGCTGCAGCCAATACACTGTTGCAGCAAGCTGGCGTACCCGCGAGCGCGGTACAGGCCATCGGCAGTCACGGACAAACCATTCGGCATCGCCCGGACAACACTGCCCCCTTCACCCTGCAAATTGGCGACCCACATACCATTTCTCAGCTGACCGGGTTGCCGGTGGTGGCGGACTTTCGACGCCGGGATATGGCTTGCGGCGGCCAGGGCGCGCCGTTGGCACCGCTGTTTCATCAACACTGCCTGACCGACAGCCGGGAGAACCGGGTCATTCTGAACCTTGGAGGCATTGCCAACATCACGCTACTGCCCGCCCGTGGTTCCGGAGGGCGCCCGCTCGCCATGGACACGGGGCCCGCCAGTGGCTTGATGGACGCCTGGTGCCAGGCCCACCGCAACCAGCCCTATGACCAGGCGGGTGCCTGGGCTGCGCAAGGCCAGGTCATTGCCCCCTTGCTGGAGAGCTGGCTGCAGGACCCTTACTTCTCACACCCGGCTCCCAAAAGTACCGGTAAAGAGTATTTTCATCTGGAATGGGCGCAACAGAAGGCCGGTATGCCCCTGGGCGATTTTGAGCCGGTGGACGTACAGGCCACTTTGCTGGCGCTGACAGCAACCACGATAATGGACGCGGTTAACGGACTGCCGGTGCGGGCGAACGGTGTGCTGGTCTGTGGGGGGGGCGTTCACAACCAAGCTCTCATGGACCGGTTGCGGGCCTTATGCCCCTGTCCGCTGGATACAACATCTCCAGTGGGTGTCGATCCGGACTGGGTGGAAGCAATGTGTTTTGCCTGGTTGGCAAAATGCCACATCGATGGCACAAAGCTGGACACCGGCCCGTTTACCGGCGCTCACTCTGAGGTGCTTCTGGGTGCTCTGTATCCGGCCTAAATAGAAAAGGAAGAGCCGCAGCCGCAGGTACTGGTGGCATTGGGGTTTTTCACTATGAACTGCGCTCCCTGCAGACCTTCCGAATAATCCACTTCAGAACCGGCGAGATACTGGATACTCATGGGGTCCACCAACAGGGTGACGCCATGATTTTCCACCTGGGTGTCATCCTCTTTGGCTTCCTCATCGAATTTGAAGCCGTAGGAAAACCCGGCACAACCTCCACCGGTGATATACACCCTCAGTTTGAGGTTATCGTTACCTTCTTCCTCAATCAGCGCCCTGACCTTGCGGGCCGCATTATCAGTGAAGCTCATCGCTGGTACATCAGACACGTTATGAGATACTCCTTTAAAATACTGACGGCGCCAAAGGGCGCCGTCTTGGGATTATCTTAAGTCCGACTAAATTAGTCAAGAATAGCCGAATCAGGCGGGACTTTGCTTGGTTTCCATTTTAGCGTTAAGGCCTGATGGTTTTTCATCCTTTTTGGCTTTTTTGTCCAGCGTAATCGCTACCTCTTCCACCGCCGGTTTCTGCTGGCTGTGCACCAGGGAGCCGTTCACTTCCGCCCCCATGACCATTTCGATCAGATGGTAATGAACATTGCCGTTGACAACCGCCTTGGCCGCCAGCTCCACGTGGGCAGAGGAATGCACATCACCATTTACCTTGCCGTTAACCACGACATTCGGCACATGGATTTCACCCTCAATCTTACCCGCTTCGCTCAGGCGCAGCAGGGCTTCGCTGCCATCATCCGCCCTCACATTCCCTTTGATCGTACCTTCAACCAAAAGCCCGCCTTCGAACCTGACGTCACCATCAATCACAGTGCCTTTCGCGATCATGGTGGTTTTGCCAGCATGACGGTCAAAGTCTACTTTTTTTGTCTTATCCTTTCCCCACATCGCTTTTTACCTCTAGCACGTTCCAATCAAACCGCTTTTCAAGTCTAGTCGCTTTACGACCTTTTGACTGAGCGATTACCTCAATTTGTTCCGGAACAAATCCACCCGGAACCACAATTTCACCATCTACATTCTGGAAGTAACGGAATTTAAAAGAAATTCCACTTTTATCCATCTCTTCGGAGAGTTCCTCAAATGACAGGCTTTCTTTGGTGCCTCCACGCACGCCAAGTAAATTCATAGTGACATTACCACTGATATACGAGCTGTTATCCGCCACCTGAGTCATCACCACTTTGTATTTAAAACGGCGTTTATTGAATGTGGTGGAGAGCTCTAAACGCTCGATCCGCAACCCCTTATCGTTCTTGCGGGGTGCCATAATACTTTTGTAGAACGTGACCGCTTCTTCCAGCTCGGATACCCGGTTCTGCAATCCGATGTTCTCTTTTCTGACCCGTTCTGACGCCTGCCGTTCCAGCTCACTGCCGTGCTTGAGTATGGCCGCTTGTTCCTGAAGCTGAGACAGGGTTTTGCTGAGTTCTTTGGTTTCCCGCTGCAGTTCAGTGCGCTCATCCAGCACATGCAGCTTTTCCCGAATGCCCTGGTAGTAACCGGCGACAAAAAAACCACCGGCCACCAGCAGCAACACCGCCAACCCCAGCGCCGCACGCTTCCAGCGCGAACCTTGCCTCTGCGGCACTAAAACCAGCTGTGGATCCGGGCTGCCACCAGATTTTGCCACGGCAGGCCTCAGGGCATCAGGGCCACCTGGTTCAGCCCAGCTGACTCAGGTAACCCACACATAATGTTCATATTCTGAACCGCCTGCCCGGCAGCACCTTTCACCAGATTATCGATCACGGACAGCACCACGACGGTGTCACCACCCTGGGGGACATGTACCGCCATGCGGCACTGATTGGAACCTTTGACGCTACGGGTCTCCGGCATTGCCCCTGCCGGCATGACATCCACAAAGGGTTCATCGGCGAAGCGTGCCTCGTACAAAGCCTGCAGATTTTCCAGCGAGTCGCCCAGTCGCCCATACAAGGTTGCGTGAATGCCTCGAATCATGGGCGTCAGATGTGGAACAAACGTCAGGCCAACCGGGGCCCCCTTCACATCAGTCAGGCCCTGGTTGATCTCGGGTAAGTGCCGATGCCCGGACACCCCGTAGGATTTGAAGTTTTCACTGGCCTCACACAGCAGCGACCCCAACTTTGCCTCACGCCCGGCACCACTGACACCGGACTTGGCATCTGCGATCAGATGCTGCGGATCAATCAGGTCGTTCTCCAACAGGGGCAGGAAACCCAGCTGCACCGCGGTGGGATAACACCCAGGGTTAGCCACCAGGCTGGCACCGGCGATCTGTTGGCGATTGACTTCAGGCAGGCCATATACCGCTTGCTCGAGCACATCGACGCAAGCGTGGGGCATGCCGTACCACTTTTCCCAGAGTAACGGATCCCGCAAGCGAAAATCTGCGGCCAGGTCCACAATTTTCACGTTCGCCTTGAGTAGCGCCGGCACCATTTTCATGGCGACACCATTGGGGGTCGCAAAGAACACAAGATCACACTGACTCAGGTTATCCACATCAGGCTGGGAAAACTGCAGATCCAGGTGGCCGCGCAAATTCGGGTACAAAGCGTGCACATCCTGCCCACATTCAGAGCGCGAGGTGACGGCGGTCAACTGGACATTGGGGTGCTGCACCAACAACCGCAGCAGTTCCACGCCGGTGTAGCCAGTGCCACCAACGATTCCAATTTTGATTTTTGCGCTGTGATTCATAGGGATCCCGATTCGTTCTTGCTGATAGAATGTGCAATCATAAAGCAGCTGGAACCGTATTAAAAATTCTAAGCCCTTGTATAGGCAAAATTTTTGCTTGAAATACCCGGTGGAGCAAGCAGCCTTTGTGACTGATAGGGTTCTGACTATGCTCTAGACCGTTGTCCGTTTCCTTAAGCGTAGCGTATTTGGCAGACCTGTCCCGTTATGAACTTTGACCTTGATCGCATAAGAGAACGTTTGTCCACCCTGGATGCGGTGCCACTGCTGGCGCTGCTGGGAATTCTGGCGGGCCTCAGCTCCGGCCTGATCATCATCCTGTTTCGCATGGTGATTGAACTGACCCTTGGCTTGTTTCTGCCGGATCATTCCGAAAACTTCGAAGGCCTGAGCCCTCTGCTGCAGGGTGCCCTGCCCCTGACCTGCGCAGTGCTCCTGGGCGCTGCTTTTCACTACCTGCCGAAAGAGGAGCGGCGTACCGGTGTGGGCTATGTCATTGAGCGCTTCAATCTGAACCAGGGCGCCATCAGCCTGCGCAGCTTATTGGTGCAGTTTTTTGGCGCCGCACTGACTTTGATCGGCGGCCTGTCCATGGGACGGGAGGGCCCGGCAGTACACCTGGGCGCCGCCGGCGGCAGCCTGCTGGGGCAATGGGCCCGGCTCCCCAACAACAGCGTACGAATTCTGACTGGCTGCGGCTGTGCGGCGGCCATTTCAGCCTCATTCAACACCCCCATTGCCGGAGTCATCTTTGCTATGGAGGTGATTATGATGGAGTACAGCATCGGCACGTTTATCCCGATCATCCTCGCATCGGTGGTGGGAGCCTCTCTCACCCGAGCCGTGTACGGTCATGAGCCGGCCTTTACCATTCCTGAAGTGCAACTGGGCACCCTCATGGAGCTTCCCTTTGTGGTGTTGTGCGGAATCCTGATTGGCTGTCTTGCCGCCGCGCTGATTTTTTTGTCCACGCAGTATTATCAACGCACCCACCGCCTGGGGATCGGCTGGCGCTTTTTTCTGGCGGGCATGATTACCGCAGCAGCAGGTTTTGTGGCGCCGGAAGTGCTAGGAATTGGTTACGACACGGTGGATGCGGCCATGATCGGCAGCCTGACAGTCAGCTCATTGCTGATCATCGCGGTCCTGAAACTGGTGGCCACCAGTGCCTGTGTGGGCTCCGGTTTGCCCGGTGGCGTCATCGGCCCATCGCTGTTCATGGGAGCCCTGGCCGGCGCCCTGTTCGGCAAACTGGGTGGTGCCTTGCTACCGGATGACTCCAATATCACACTGTATGTGTTGCTGGGAATGGCTGGCATGATGGCGGCCACACTGGAAGCGCCACTTGCCGCCTTAATGACCTTGCTGGAACTGACCTTTGAAGCCAATATTATTTTCCCCGGTATGCTGGTGGTGGTGATTTCCAGCCTGATCACCACGCAGGTATTCCGGCAACGGGGCATTTTTCAGGCGTTTTTGCAGGCCCAGGGTATTGCTCTGAACACCAGCCCCCTGGCTCGACACTTACACCGGGTGGGCGTGGCCGCCGTCATGGACCGCAACGTGCGCAGGGTAAACCGGTTGATCAATCGGGAGGAAGCGGACGACATCCTGAAAAAACAACCGAACTGGCTGCTGATCGAGAAAGAAGGCCAGCCAACCCATTTTATGCCGGCTGCCGAGCTGGCCCTGTACATTGCCAGCCTGGAAGAAAAGGGTGAGCAACCCTCCGAAGACAAAACAGCCCCGGAAGAATTTAAAATCAACCTGTTGGAAATTCCCGCAAAACGGGATAATGTGACGCCAATCCTGTTGAGCGCAACGTTGCACGAGGCGCTGCAGGCGATGCAAAAAGCGGATGTCAGCGCGGTGTACGTGCGGCGCATGTCGGCACCCAATATCTATCGCGTTTTTGGTGTTATCCGCAAACAGGATATCGAGCACTATTACCAGATATAAGGATGCATGATGCTCTGGGTTAAAGCATTTCACATTATCGCCGTTGTCTGTTGGTTTGCAGCGCTGTTCTATTTACCAAGGTTGTTTGTTTATCACTGCCAGGCTAATGCCGAAGGTGACACCCAGGGCTCCGAACGTTTCAAAATCATGGAGCGAAAACTGTATCGTGGCATCATGACGCCCTCAATGATTGTGGCGTTGATACTGGGCATCTGGATGCTGGTTGATCGCTGGGATCCTTACTTTAAATCCGCTTTGTGGATGCACATAAAACTGACGCTGATCATACTGTTGATTGGCTATCATCACCTGTGCGGTGCCATGCTGAAAAAATTTGCCCGCAATGAAAACACCCGCTCGGAATCTTTCTATCGTGTATTCAACGAAGTTCCTGTTTTCATCCTGGTAGCGGTCATTATTCTGGCAACTCTGAAACAACCTTTGTAGGCACTGCAATGTCTGAATCGGGATTACACCCTGCGGTACTCAAATTCAATGCGGATGCCGAATATTTTTTTGAGGAAGGCTGTTACATCATCGAGCAGCTTAACTCAGACTGTGACCCCGCACTGTCCATCGCCCGGGCTCGGGTCACACCGGGCCGCACCACCCATTGGCACTGCCTGCACAACACGGTGGAACGCTATCAGATACTGTCCGGAACAGGGCTGGTGGAAGTCGGTGACCAACCCGCTGCAGCGGTACACCCCGGAGACACTGTGATCATTCCCGCCGGCATGCGACAACGCATCCACAACCCTGGTGAAGACGATTTGATTTTTCTGGCATTGTGTACCCCACGCTTTGTACCCGAACATTATCAGGATCTGGAAAGCTGACTTGTACCAGCACAGTTTGCCGGAGATACTATTGCCCTGGAGACCGCTCACAGTTACAAAACTGTCATTGCGTGCGTCAGATTGGCCACTAGAATGGCCGCCCACCACAACCACGGTCACCTCTGTTGCTGACCGAGCAGTTTCACATTGCTGACTAACGAATTTTGTCGCTGGTGTCATCCATGGCCAGAACACCAGCCCCCGCACATCTGACGGGAACCGGTTTCTAACATTGAAAGGTAACTACTATGACTCATCGTATCGTCATCGTTGGAGGCGGCGCCGGCGGCCTTGAACTTGCCACGCTGCTGGGAAACAAGGCAGGCAAGCGTGGCCAGGCAGAAATCACTTTGGTGGATGCCAACATGACTCACCTTTGGAAGCCCCGCCTGCACGAGGTGGCTGCCGGTGTGCTGAATGCCGACGTGGATGAACTCAACTACGTGGCACACGCCCAGCGTCACCGATTCAAGTTCATCATGGGCCGCATGAATGGTCTGGACCGCCAGGGCAAAGAGGTGATTCTGGAAGCTCATGTGGTTGAGGGTGAGCAAATACTGCCGGAGCGACGCCTGGGATACGATACTCTGGTGATCGCCATCGGAAGCAACACCAATGATTTTGGTACCCAGGGTGCAGCGGAACATTGTATTTTCCTGGACAAGCGTTCAGCCGCCGAAACGTTTCATCGCAAATTTCTTAATAAGTATTTAAAAGCAAACCAGGATCCCAGCGCCGACCCCAAACATTGTAGTATTGCTATTGTCGGTGCCGGCGCAACCGGAGTGGAGTTAGCGGCAGAGCTGAACCATTCAGCCCACGAACTGGTGGAATACGGTTTCGATCAAATCAAACCGGAGAACCTGACCATCACCATTATTGAAGCTGCAGACCGGGTATTGCCGGTGCTTTCTGAAAAAGCCTCTGCTGCCATATTGCGCCAACTCAACGAGTTGAACATCAACGTATTGACCGGCGAAATGGTGACGGAAATCACCGCCGATGGCTTGCACACCAAGAGTGGCAAGTTTGTTCCCGCCTTTCTGAAAGTATGGAGCGCCGGCATCAAGGCACCGGATTTTTTACATGGCATCGCCGGACTGGAGAGTAATCGCATCAACCAGCTGGTGGTGAAAGCCACACTGCAGACAACCCGGGACGATGATGTTTTTGCCTTTGGCGACTGCGCCCAATGTCCGCGCCATGATGCAGATACGCCGGTGCCCCCACGGGCACAGTCCGCCCACCAGCAGGCTAAGCTGCTGGCCAAATCCCTGCAGCGCCGATTGGCCGGCAAGCCACTGCTGACCTTTGAATATCAGGATAAGGGATCGTTGATTTCATTGAGTAAAAATGGCAGCGTGGGCAACATCATGGGCAACCTGAGCAAGGATTTCACCTTTGAAGGCAAGCTGGCGCGCTTTATGTACATCACGCTGTACCGCATGCACCAGTTCACCCTGCACGGTGTGTTCAGAACCTTGCTGTTGATTTTGCGGGATCGAATAAATCGACGGGCCAGCCCTACCTTGAAATTACACTGACCAGGCCAGGCCGGAAAAAGAAGAACTCGCCACATGCAGCCCAATCTACAGCGTGGCGAGTGCATTCAACGCACAAATGCTAAAAAGAGAAGATATATTTGGCCTTCCCTGAACAGGAAAACGGACCCTCTGTAGCCCTTTACCCATAACAGTGAAAGTCAACACAGCTTCGTTCATCAACTGAACATGCGGATATTCTACCCAAGCCTGCAGAAAAACGGACTGGCATCTTACAACAACTTGTGTGAATGAAGAGGTCATCCTGCTCAGCGGGGTTTAAACTCTTTCCATTCCGCATCACAGTCAAACCGACGGCGGCGGTCGCGTATATTAAGCCCGGTAAGCGATTCCAGGGCCTGCCGCAGTTGGGGATACTGATCCGGGTTATCCTGTTCCACTCCCAGCGATTCCATCAATAAATCACGTGAGGTACTGCCGCCTGTAGCCAACCGCACTCCGGCTTTTTGCCGCTCCTCATGTGACAAGGGCCGAAACTGTTTCCAGCTGTCAATATCATCGCAATCGCTACCACGTTGCTTCCGGCAGCGGGTACGAGCTTCATCGGCCCAGTTTTTCAGCGCACTGCAACTTTGACCAAAACGCTGCTGGCAGATGGATTCCGATGCCACTTCATCACAGTAAAAACCATGCTGGACCAGACATTGCCAATCCCTTTCCGACACCAGCGCCTGCAGGGGCATTGCCCGCCCCATCTGCAAACCGGTGAGCACCGGCGGGCGACGATCCAATAGATGAAAGGGAGAATTGCAGCGATCGGAAATATCCTTCTGCTCACAATCCTGCTGCAGACACACTTTCCAGTGATAGATTTTTTTACAGGGCAGACTAAAGCGCAGTTTACATACGTAGTCCTGCTGTTCGGTAAAACAATCACCCACCACGCCTTCGCACAGATCATCTTCCGACGCATCCTCCGGCACCGATTGCGGGCGGCGGGAGGGGATGCCTGTGCTTGGTTTTTTGTTCGTCAGGGCCTGCTCCGACCAGGCGGCGGATTCATCCGGCTTGCTCAAGCGTACGCCCAACCGTTCCGTATTGGGTGTAACGGTTTTGACTTCGGCATCGTCCGGCGCTTCATCGGAATAATGGACCCGGCCCGCGGCATCCTTCCACTGATAAATCTCAGCGTGAACCCAGACACTCATACAACACAAAAACAAGGTACTAATCCATTTTAAGATCAAAGTCCTCTCCCCTGGGTTGCAGTGATTTCATATTACGACAGCGATCCAGAAGCAACTGGGTGAGAAACCGAGCCGCCGGGCCCGCTGCATCCTTATCTTTATACACCAAATACAGCTGCCCGTAGCGATGCCCGCCCTCTTCCATATTCACCGGCTTCAGGGTACCGGCGTTTAATTCCTCCGCCACCTGCAGTCGCGGCACCCAGGCGAACCCTAAACCACTTTTGATGGCACGAATGGAGGTGGTGATGTTACTCACCGTCCAGCGCTGCTCCGCCTCCAGCCAGGGAGCGCTGAAGCGCCGCTGAGGCCCGGAATCCCGCGTCACCATTTGCCGATGCTGTTTCAGATCCTGCAGCGTCACGGCGCGGCCCAATTGCTGCAGGGGATGATCCGGACTGGTTACGCAAACGAATTCCAGCCGCAGCAAAGGCTCCCCGACAAAACCCTGGGGGACCACCGTTGACACCAGTATGTCCACCAACCCGGACAGAAGCAGATCGTGCCCGCCGGAGAGCACGGATTCCACCAGCTCGACCCGGGTATCGGGAAAGCCCCGGGAAAATTCCGCCAGCACGCAAAGCAGCTCATCGTAGGGAAACACCACTTCCACCGCCAGATCCAGGCGCGCCTCGATACCTCGGGACAGGTTGTCGGCGATGGTCTCCAGGGACAGCGCGCTGTCCAACAACTGACGCGAGCGTCGCAGCAGCACCTCTCCCGCACTGGTAAGGTGGGCTTTGCGCCCTTTCACTTCCAGCACTTGTACCCCCAGCGACTGCTCCAGCTTCTGAATAGAATAGCTGAGGGTGGACTGGGTTTTATGGATTGCCTGAGCGGCCTGGGCGTAGCCGCCGCACTCCACCACCGCTTGAAACGCGCGCCATTGTTCCAGCGTCACTCTGGGTACCTGTGTTGCCGGCATAGGGCCTCCATCAATCGAATTGTTCGAATACTTTTAGCGAATTTATCGTATTTTAATTCAAATTATTCGATTTATCATTACACACATCCATAGACATCGTGACCCACAAGGAGCTTGACCATGAACATTCTTCACATCAGCAGCAGCATCTTCGGCGACAATGGAAAATCCAGCGAGTTGGCGAAGCATTTCCTCGAGCAAATGTCCGCCCGGAACCCCGACGCTTCCGTCACAGTACGGGATTTGGCCAAGGATCCTGTTCCCCATTTGGACGCGGAAACCTTTCAAGCCAATATCACGGCTGCCGACGAGCGGAGCGAAGCACAACAGCAGCGGGCGCAGCTGGGGGACACCCTGGTTGAAGAGTTGATGAACACGGACATTCTGGTGTTGAGCGTGCCCATGTACAACTTCGGAATCCCCTCCACCCTGAAAGCCTGGATTGATCAGGTGGCACGGGCCGGAACCACCTTCAAATACACTGAAAATGGCCCCGTAGGCCTGGTGAAGAATACCAAGGCGTATGTGTTGGGAGCCCGCGGCGGCGCCTACGCCGGTACCTCCAATGATACCCAGACACCCTACCTGAAAATGTTCCTGGGCTTTCTCGGCATAACGGATGTGGAATTCGTGCTGGCGGAAAAGCTGAACATGAACGCTGACCAGGCACCGGCAATCATCGATCAGGCGAAACAGGAAATTAACCAGTTACTGGAGTCATAAAGCACAGCAACCACCCGGATATCCCATCCGGCACACCCAGAGGAGAAGCGGCCATGACGACCATCCGACATTGCATCCCTGCCCGTCCGGCATCTGACGGAGCCGGCGTCAAAATCAAACGGGTTGTCCCCACCGGGGATTATTCGGTGATGGACCCGTTTCTGATGCTGGATGAAATCCGATCCGAAGATGGCAGTGATTACGCGGCCGGCTTCCCTGCCCATCCCCACCGTGGCTTTGAAACCATTACCTATATGCGACAAGGCCAACTGGAACATCAGGATCACATGGGCAACCGCGGTGTAATCTCAAGCGGCGGCGCACAATGGATGACGGCGGGACGGGGGGTCATCCATTCCGAAATGCCCCTGCAGCAGGACGGCGCCTTCCACGGTTTTCAACTGTGGCTGAACTTACCGGCTGCTGAAAAAATGCGGGCTGCTGAGTACCACAATCTGGAACCGGGCGACATTCCTACCGTGTTGGTAGGCAAACACCTGATCCGTGTCCTGGGTGGCAACCTCACGGTGGGCACAGAGATCATTTCCGGCCCGATCAGAAACCGGGCCACCGCGCCGCAGGTGTGGGATATAGAAATGAAGGGTGATGCACCTTTGGTGTTGCCGCTGGATGCGGCCATGGCCTGTCTGCTTTATCTCTATGAAGGCAAAGTGGAGGTGGCAGGGGAACCGCTGCGGGAAGCACAGCTGGTGAGCCTGGAGCACCGCGGCGAGATCACCCTGCGCACCGCCAACAGCGCCCGGCTTTTACTGTTGGCAGGCAAGCCATTGGCGGAACCTGTGGTGCAATACGGTCCGTTTGTTATGAACAGTCGCCAGCAGATTGAAACGGCCATCCAGGATTACCAGGCCGGCATCCTGGTTGCCGAATAGCCTGGCCGCCACCCACGCTTGAGCGGAGATCAGGCTTTACTACCCTTGAACAACTTCACCAGCAAGCCGCCACCAGCGGCAAGTATGATTACACCAAACTTTTTCAGGAACAGCAGCAGCCCAGCCAGAAGGCCGGTTTTTGCCAGCACTTTTCCGGCCACCAGGCCGCCGATACCATAGGCTGCATAGGTGTCGTATTCCGGATCAAACTCATCGTAGCGGTAGCCGTCGTTGAAGCTGGCCATGGCCAGTACGCTGTCCACGTTCTGGTTGATCTCCGGTAGTTGATTCATGTCGGCAATGAAATTCATCAACAGGTAACCTTTGCGGCCCAGCACCCTGATGTTGTAATTGAGTGTATGGTCTTGGGCATCACCAAATTTCAGTTCCTGTGCCCAGTGCAGCTTATGGTCCACGCCATCGTAGTAGGGCTGGGCGGCCCAATCGATCAGCTCAATGGGCTCGTAACCCAGGCGGACGCGTTCTGCACTTTCCTGCTGGGTGCTACTCTTCATGTCAGCCAGCAGTTCGCTGAAATCAATCTCATGGGCATCGTCATCGGACACATAGCCGTCTTCACTGTACTCAATGGTAACCCCCCAGGAATCGGCATCCAGAGGTGACTTGTCGGCGGGAAACAGCATACCCAGAGGTGGTTCACCTTCGGGATTACCCCAGGCCTCCACCAGCACCCGTTGGGAATCCTGCGGTGACAAATAATAAAACCCATCAGGCACATTCAGGCTGGCAACCCCATTCGGCAGGGCGATGGTCCCGGTCTGACGGTCAAGACCGGCTTCAAAGTTTTCGATCCAGGCCTGGATCTGCGCCTGCTCATCCGGAGCCTGTGGCTCTTCGGCCTGCAGCGGGGTGGACAGCATTGAAATAGCGCACAACAGTGCACCGAAGCAAAGGGCTCGCGTCATGATTGTTCTCCTTATTTCACCCCAAGGCCCTGAAGTCAGATGCGCTGACATCTAAATCCGAATTCGGGGATATTTTTTTGAATTGTTACAACGGCCAACAAGTCTGTTCACTTTGCTGGCCGCAGTCGTAACCCTTTAATCAGTATGGCCCATCTCTGTGCATCCATCCTGGGTGGCACCATTTTTGTGAAGCCGCTCACGAAAAAACCCCACCATCTGATCGTATGCCTGGCGGGTGGGATGATCCGGTTTATCGACAAAATCCAGCGTCAATACCGAGTGCGCCCAGGGCGGTATCCGGTGTTTATTGAACAGGGAGGAATCAATCTCAATACGCCTGAAGTTATCCCCAAACTGATCCTGAAGATAATCAAAGCGGGCCCGGGGGCACATAACGTCGTTGCTGAAGCGCATCCCCATCACCGGCACGCCCTGCTCCTGTGAACGCTTGCGGGCGGCGGCCATATCGGTTGCCGTCACGCCCAGGCTGCGGCGCGCCTGTTTGCCCACCATGCCGTCCATATTACCGGGTTGGCAGGACACCGGCGCCGCCACCGCGTCATCCACCATCAGCGTCAGGGCAAAGCCGCCCGTAAAACACATGCCGATGGCACCCACCGGTATGTCACCGCACTCTGCCTGCATTCGTCGGCACAGCGCCCGCAACCAATCCGCCACCGGCCCCCGGCGCCGGTTGGCCAGCACCCGGAATTCAAAACTGACACAGACTTTGGCCAGGTTCTTCAACGGCTCGAACGGTGAATCCGGTTGCCCGAACAACACCGGCAAATACACTGTAAAACCATCCCTGTGCAACCGTTCAGCCAGCTCAATGGTCTCCCGGGTGATGCCCGGGAGTTCCTGGATAATCAGTACACCGGGTTGCTGGCCATCCCCTTTGCGCAACACCCGATGAGAAAAGCCGCCGTAAGCAAATCGAAATTCCTCAAATCCGGGAACCTGCTTCATGCACTGGCCTCAATGATGGTGATGATGCTGATGGGCATCATTCTGGCCGCGTTTCACCGGCAGACTGACGCTTAGGTTCTCACCATCCTCGAAGATCAACGTCAATGGCACCGTGTCGCCTTCTTGTAGCGGCTGCTTCAGACCGATAAACATAATGTGATTAGCGCCCGGTTCAAACATCACACAATCCTCAGCCGGCACCGCTATGCTCTGCAACTGCTGCATACTCATGGCACCATCCTGCTCCACCACCGTATGCATTTCCACTGCCTCCGCCACGGGGCTTTTCACCGCCACCAGATTCCGGTTTTGATCGCCTCCGTTATGCAGCATCAGATAACCTGCCGTATTGGGACTGACCGGCGGCACCAGACGCACCCAGCCCTGCTCTACCGATAACCCGTCTGCCCATACCGGAGCGGACACTCCCAACAACAACACCAACAACCACTTCTTCATCAACTTCAATCCTCCAACAGGGATTCCACGTCTTCCACCATTTTGTCGATGGTATCACTTTTCGCAAACAGGGCTCGTACCCGGCCCTGCTGATCCAACAGATAGATATAGTCACTGTGGGTATACAGAGTACCCGCGGCGGAATCGGATTGCTGGGCAATGGCGATCACACCATATTGCCGGGCCACTGCCGCCAGTTGCTCGCGGGTACCGGTGAAGCCCACAAAATCCTTGCCAAAGTAGTTCAGATACTGCTGCATGCGTTCCACCGTATCCCGTTCAGGATCGAAGGTGACAAACACCGGCTGTACCTGGGCGCGGCTTTGTTCCAGCTCATTGAGCACCGCCGCCATGCGGTTCAACACCATGGGGCAGACGTCCGGACAACTGGTGTAACCGAAATTCAACAACACCACCTTACCCTTGAAGTCGCTCAGACGGCTGGTTGTCGCCACGGTAGACGGCAGCTCAAAATCGCCCCCCAACTTGGTGTTAATGGGTAATTCAGCGGCCCCGGCCAGGGCCGGCAGGCTTATCAGCAGCCAGGCAAATGTCTTCCACACCATCGTTACATCCTTAGGTTGTTGTTTTTTAGGTGGTTTATAACCAGTCATCGACTGCCTCGATACTAACCTATAAGGCGGTCAAGACAAACTGTGAAAAGCGCCGCCATCCCCTGTATAATTCGCCTCCCGCACTGGCTCGGACTGAAGTGGATCATGCGCAAAAAACTCTTTATTGAAACCCATGGCTGCCAAATGAACGAATACGACTCCAATCGTATGGCGGATCTGCTGGGCGCCTCCTATCAACTGGAACTCACTGACAGCGCCGAGGAGGCAGACGTTCTGTTGTTGAATACCTGCTCGATTCGGGAGAAAGCCCAGGAGAAGGTGTTTCACCAACTGGGGCGCTGGAAAAAGCTGAAGGAGCGCAACCCGCAGCTGGTCATTGGCGTGGGCGGCTGCGTGGCCAGTCAGGAAGGAGACGCCATCCGGGATCGGGCCCCCTATGTGGACATGGTGTTTGGCCCCCAAACCCTGCACCGGTTGCCCACTATGATCGAAACGGTGGACATCACCCACGAGGCGGTGGTGGATGTCAGTTTCCCCGAGATCGAGAAATTCGACAAGTTACCGGAGCCCAGCGTGGACGGCCCCAAAGCCTTTGTGTCCATCATGGAAGGTTGCTCCAAATACTGTACGTTCTGTGTAGTGCCCTATACCCGCGGCGAAGAGATCAGCCGCCGCTTCGAAGACGTGATGAAAGAAGTTCAGCACCTGGCAGGGCTGGGCGTGCGCGAGGTCAACCTGCTGGGCCAGAATGTGAACGCATACCGGGGTGAAAACCGGGACGGCGACCCGATGGATCTGGCGGAACTGATCGAGCATATCGCACGGGTTCCCGGCATTGGCCGCATTCGCTTCACCACCAGCCACCCGGTGGAATTCACCGATTCCCTGATCGATGTTTACGCCCGCGAGCCGAAACTGGTGAGCCATCTGCACCTGCCGGTGCAAAGCGGCTCGGATCGCATATTAAGCGCCATGAAACGGGGCCATTCCCGTGCGGACTACCTGGCCAAGATTCGGCGTATTGAAGCCAACCGGCCGGGCATCAGCCTGTCCTCGGATTTCATCATTGGTTTCCCCGGCGAAACGGAAGAAGATTTCAACGCCACCATGACACTCATTGAGGACGTTGGCTTCGACCTGAGTTTCAGTTTCGTTTACAGCCCACGCCCGGGGACACCCGCAGCGGACCTGACAGACGACACCCCCCTGGCAGAGAAAAAGCGCCGCCTGGCCCTGCTGCAGCACCGCATCAACCAGAACGCACAGGAAATCAGCCGCCGCATGGTGGGTAGCCAGCAGGTCATTCTGGTGGATGGTATTTCCAAGAAAGATCCCGGACAACTGCAGGGGCGCACTGAAAACAATCGGGTGGTGAACTTCCGCCACGATGACGATGAGCTGATCGGAAAATTTGTGGCGGTCAGTATCGACCAGGCCTTACCCAACTCACTGTTGGGAACCTTTGTGGAGTTGGCAGAATAAAAAACGACCGGCAACATGGGTTGTCCGGTCGTTCATGTGTTACTGCCTCTACGGCTACAGCAAATAAAAAGAAACCCGGAGGCCGTTACGCAAAGTATGAACCTTTGTGGAACGGCCCCCCTGTTGTGCCCCAACGGGTTTCTGCTCGCTTTCCCCCAGGAATTCGGCCACGAATGGCAGAAGGTTGCACCAGCAGTAACAACAACCTAACCTATGCAGGCCCTGTGCCAAAACAACAACCCTATGATTTATATAGATTTATCGAAAATCACAAAGCGACAGCCGATGGGCTGTGTAAAAATGTCCGACAAGTTATGACGTTTTTTGACAGCAAGATCCGCACCGCAAAGGATGCTGGGCGTAAAACCCTTCGACACTAAAACCAACAATAAAATGAACAAAGGTTCTTAAAGAACTTTTATGCTTTTCCTGCCTGGCGGTTCCGTATATTCTTATATTCAATTCACTATAGAAGGGCGTATTACGCAGCCACTTTGAACGAGATCGTAACAACACATCAATTGAAACTGGAGCCTGCAGACTCCAGTCGCCTCGCCAAGCTGTGTGGCCAATTCGACGAGCACCTGCGACAGATCGAAGACAAGCTGGATGTACAGATCGCCAACCGCGGCAACGCATTCCAACTGACCGGACACCCCAGTCAGGTCAATGCCGCCAGCGAAGTTCTCCACAAGCTCTATAAAGACACACAGAGCACCCGCTATCTGACTCCCGATGACGTACACCTGATGCTGCGGGAGAGCCTGATGAACCCGGAGCACAATGACCCGGAACAGCCCGCAATCAATGCCCCGGCCCCCGACCAGGAAGCCACCGAGCTGGGTATCCGTACCCGTAAGGGCATGATCAAGCCCCGCGGCGAAAACCAGAAAGCGTATGTGCGCCAAATACTGCGTAATGACATTAACTTCGGCATCGGCCCCGCCGGTACCGGTAAGACCTATCTGGCCGTGGCCTGCGCCGTGGAGGCGCTGGAGGCAGAACAGGTACGACGCATTTTATTGGTGCGCCCGGCCGTGGAAGCGGGGGAAAAACTGGGATTTCTGCCGGGTGACCTGGCAGAAAAAATCAACCCGTATCTGCGCCCGTTGTACGATGCGCTGTATGAAATGCTCGGTTTCGAGCGGGTGGCCAAATTCATTGACCGCCAGATTATTGAGGTGGCTCCGCTGGCCTACATGCGCGGTCGGACACTGAACAATTCCTTCATTATTCTGGATGAAAGTCAGAATACCACCAAAGAACAAATGAAGATGTTTCTGACCCGGATCGGCTTTGGCTCCAAAGCCGTCATCACCGGTGACTACACCCAGATTGACCTACCCAGGGGCACCAAAAGTGGCCTCGTGCACGCTATGGACGTACTCAAAGAAGTGAATGGCATCGGCTTCTCTCACTTCCAATCCAAAGATGTGGTGCGTCATACCCTGGTGCAGCGCATTGTGGAAGCCTATGACCGCCACGAAACCGACGACATGCACCATGATGGCCACTGAGAACGCCCAGGGTCTGGACATCGACCTGCAACTTGCCTGTGCCGGCCACACCATTCCCACTGCAGCGCAATTTTCCCGTTGGGTGGCACAAGCTCTGCAAGCAGCACACTATACGGCCCCCGAAACGGTGCCCACAGAACTGACCTTAAGAATAGTGGAGCAGAGCGAAAGCCAGGAACTCAACCATACCTACCGGGGCAAAGACCGCCCCACCAATGTATTGTCGTTTCCCTTTGAGGCGCCGGAGGATATTCCCCTGGCCCTGCTGGGGGATCTGGTGATCTGCGCCGACATTGTGGAACGGGAAGCGCAGGAACAGCAAAAAGAACTGGAAGCCCACTGGGCTCACATGGTAATCCACGGTACCTTGCATTTATTGGGTTACGACCACATAAATGAAGAAGACGCCGAGGCAATGGAAACGTTGGAAGTGCAAACCCTGGCTAACCTGGGCTATGCAGATCCATACGTGATCAATAACTAGAATAGGAGTGACACTCGTCATCATGAACGACGATCACAGTCGTAACGGTTCATCAGGCAGGGGTTTTTTAGATAAGTTAGCCAACTTTCTGTCCGGTGAACCGCAGAATCAATCCGAGGTTCTGGAAATTCTGACCAATGCCCACCACAGTGGGCTGGTTGAAGCAGAAGCACTGGGCATTTTTCAGGGGGCGTTACAGGTATCCGATATGCAGGTGCGGGAGATCATGATTCCCCGTTCCCAGTCCATCGTGATCAACGCCAGCGCCAAGCCCGATGAGTATCTGCCACCCATCATTGAATCCGCCCATTCCCGTTTCCCCGTGTACGGCGACAGCCCGGATGAGATCATCGGCATTTTGCTGGCCAAGGATCTGCTGGACCTGGCCTACAAGGGCAAACTGGAGAAAACCCAGCTCAAGGATCTGATCCGCCCCGCCACCCTGGTCCCCGAAAGCAAACGTCTGAACGTGCTGCTGAAGGAGTTTCGCCAGACCCGTACTCATATGGCCATCGTGGTGAACGAGTATGGCAAGATGTCCGGCCTGGTGACCATCGAAGACGTGCTGGAACAGATCGTGGGCGAGATCGATGATGAACACGATTTTGATGACGACTACATGATCAAACAGGCAGACAACAATGAATTCGTCGTCAAGGCGGTGACCCCCATCGACGAATTCAATGAGCATTTTGCCACCAAGTTCAATGAGGACGAATACGATACCATTGGGGGAATCGTGTTGAGCCACTTCGGACATTTGCCGAAACGTGAGGAAAGCGTCAACATTGGCAAATATCATTTTACGGTACTGAACGCGGATAACCGGGCCATTCGTTTACTGAAAGTGAGCCCCATACAACACTGATAACCAGAACACGCACATGACTTTAAAGACCTCAATTACCACAGGTGGCAAAGGCCACCTGTTGGCGTTATTGGCGGGGGCGATTTTCCCCCTGGGATTGGCCCCTGTGGGTTTCTGGCCGCTGATCCCCGCCTCCATGGCACTGCTACTGATTTTGCTGGAAGGGCAAACGCCGCGACGGGCCTTTCTGCGGGCCTTTCTCTACGGTATGGGGTTTCACGGCGTAGGCGTGTCCTGGGTTTATGTCAGCATCCATTTTTACGGTAGCGCACCGGTGTGGCTGGCAGCCCTGGGAACGCTGCTGTTCTGTGCCTTTCTCAGCGGGCTGCTGTTTGCGTTGCCGTTCTGGGCCTATCGCCGTTTACAAATGGATCGCTATGCTCTGCTAACCTTCCCGGCGTTATGGGTACTGATGGAGTGGACCAAAACCTGGCTGTTGAGTGGCTTTCCCTGGCTCTGGGCCGGGTATGGTTTTATTGATTCACCCATTGCCGGCCTGGCCCCCGTTGCCGGTGCCCTGGGCTTAAGCCTGGTGGCGGCCGTCTCGGCGGTACTGCTGCGCCAGATACTGAAACAGGAATCGCCCCGGCGCCTGCCGGCTGCCGGCGCGCTGCTGGTCATCTGGGTGAGCTGCTGGTTACTGCAGAATACCCCGTGGACCCAACCGGATCTGGCCCAATCCCGGCAGGTGGCCTTGATACAGGGCAACATTCCCCAGGAACAGAAATGGGACCCAAAATACCGCAATAAAATCATCAGCACCTATGTGGACGCCACCCGGGAAAACTGGGATGCCGATCTGATTCTGTGGCCTGAGGCCGCCTATCCGGTGTTTTATCACCAAGCCCTGCGCACAATTACGGATCTGGATATTGCGGCCTCCGAAAAATCCGTGGCCATCATCAGTGGTGTACCCCGCTGGGAACCCCAGGAAAACGGCGAGCAGCATTATTACAATGCGGTCTTCGTCATCGGCGATGGTGAAGGGATCTACAACAAACAGAAACTGGTCCCGTTCGGCGAGTACGTGCCACTGGAAGACGTCCTGCGCGGGTTGCTTCCTTTCTTTAACCTGCCCATGTCCAGTTTCACCAAGGGTGCAGCCGAGCAGCCGCCACTGATCGCCAAAGGGCTGAGTTTCTCTGCTTACATCTGCTATGAGATTGTCTACCCGGAGTTGGTTCGCCAACAGGCCAGGGATAAAGACTTTCTGATCACCATCAGCAATGATGCCTGGTTTGGCCGCTCCTGGGGGCCGATTCAACATTTTCAGATGGCCCGCATGCGCGCACTGGAAACCGGAAAATATCTGCTGCGAGGAACCAATACGGGCATCACCGCCATCATCGATCACCGTGGCCGCGTTCAGTCCCGCATCCCCTCCTTTCAGGCAGGGGTTTTGAAGGGAGTAATCTATGGCACCGCGGGGGTCACGCCGTTTGTGCAATTCGGTCAATGGCCGGTTCTGGGGCTGTGCCTGTTGCTGCTGATTGCCGGTATCGCACTCTCCAGTCGCCCCATCCAGGAACCGGAAGTACGACCGCTGTACCATCGCTCTACGGTTTCCCGTAAGTAATCAGAAACACTGCAGCAATGTTCAGGGCTCGGCCTGCCCCCAGTGGTAGGCCAGAAGCCCCAGATATTCCCGAATGGCGAAGCTTGACAGGAAAAAACTCCAGGAACCCGGTATCCAATAATACAGACTGCAACCGCATCGGCTCTCAAATCCGGTGGGCGCCGGTATCACATCCATCCCCTGCTGCTCAAAACTGTACACGGCCCTGGGCAAATGCCAGGCATCGCTCACCAACAGAACCTGGTCAATGCCACTGCGTTGCAGGTATTCCACACTGAACAGCGCGTTCTCCCAAGTGTTGCGGCTGTTGCTTTCCACCCACCCCGGTTCAATGGCAAACCGCCGTAAAATTTCCGCCATGGCTTCCGCTTCACTGCGTTCTGCAGCACCGGGAGCACCACCGCTGAGCAACAATGGCAACCCGGTCTGTTCATGCAGATAAACCGCGTACAACAGACGTCGGTTGGTTAAATCCGAGGGCACCGAAGCGCCGTACTCCGGCTGCTGCACATAAATACCTCCCCCCAACACCACAATGGCGCCCGGGTTTCGGCCGGGCTGTTGCAGGGAAGCAGCATCCAAGGCCGGATAAGGCTCCAGCCCCTTGAACAAAAAACATTTCACCGCCGGAATGGACAGCGCCAGCAACGTCAGTAATGACACCGAGCCGAACACCATGGCCAACTTGCGGTTGTTGCGCCACAGGATCAAGGCGATCAGCAGCAGCATGAAATTCATTGCCGGCGGCAGTATCAACGCAGTAAGAATGTAACGCATGAACGTCGACTACCCCATATCAGTCTCAGTATGCGGCTCACCCTACCACAATCGGATGTCAACTCACAGACAGGCCACGGCCCACCTGGCGGGCGATGACCAGGTAGCGTAACGGGCCACCGCTATCCAGTGCGGTAAACGGGTAGCACGCCACCAGCGCCAATACCGGTGCGTCAGCCTGCAATCGAATATCGGAGTCGCGCACATCCGTTACCTGGATCTGCACAATCTCGAACCACTGCAGACGACCATCGCGGGATTGCAGCAGTATTTGCTCCCCCAGTTGCACCTGACTGAGAAACGCAAAGTGGGTGTCGCGATGTCCGCCGATCACACTCACACCCACCTGCCCCGGTGTCACACTGGCACTGAGATGGCTGGGGCCGAAGGCAAGATTGCGTCCGCTGGCCCCGGCCAGTACCACCAGTTTCTTATCCTGTGCGGGGAATACCAGGCGGGCGATGGGCGCGGTATCCGCCCAGGGCCAGGGTCGATGGTCGTTGCCGTCCCGCAGCGAGCGTTGCCAGGCGTCGTCCAGCAAATATTGTGCAAACCGGGCCTTGGCAAACAGGTAAGCACTTTCCCCCAACAACCACACCGCCAATACCATCAACAACAGCGCCGCTTGCTTACGCCAGTTCCGCATGCGCTTGGCCTCCGAATTCCGCCCGTTGCCACAACAACAAGGCCAGCCCCAGCAATAAGAATCCAATCACCAAATGCCAGTGCAGGCCCAGGGCCGTGCGCGGATAACCCACTGCCGGCGCCGGCTGCCGGGATCCGGCGGGCATTCGATTGGCAATCTGCGCCTGCTGCACGGCCGCGTCCTGCGGCCGCACCGGCGTTTTATCGACAGCCACAAAACTGGTGTAAGGGGTCAGCAGTCGGTGCTCAAGTCCCAGTGCCACAATGGCATCACGGTGCATCGCTGCGTTTCCCTGGCGCACACCGTCATCCTGCAGGCTGGCCACCTTGGCCCGCGCCCACAGGGTGGCCACACCGGCGGCCTGCTGGTCGGAGCGCAATTGCAACCGGGTCTGCCATTGCTGCCCTGCAAAGCGTCCAGCAATGGATACGGCCGCAGGTGGTTGATCAAAGCGCGCTTTGATCAACAATGGCTCCCCCACAAACAAGTCCGGTACAGGCTGTGGATACCACTCGGCCGCGCCGCCTTCTACCTGCACCGATATTTGAGTCAGCGCGGGCTTTTCAATTTTGCCAAACAATTCCGCCATCGCGCTTTGCACCTCATCGGTGCTGCCGATGTAGGTGTAGGTTCCGCGGCCAAACTCCGCCGCCTTACGCATAAAAAATCCATTGGGTGCAGCACCAATGGCCACGGTATAAAGACGCTTATGGGCGATGTGCTGGTGAATCAATTCAAACAGGGCACTTTCATTACCCACACTGCCATCGGTAATAAACACGATCTGGGCGATGACATCGGCTTGTTCCTCCTCAAGCTGTTCCTCATCTACATGTTCTGCATCGGCTTGGGTCAGCGCCCAGCGCAGCGGGGACGCCATTTCAGTACCGCCATTGGCCACCAGACCATCCACGAACCCCTGTGCGCGGCGCAGCGCTGCCGGACTGGCTGCGGTGGAGTGAGGAAACAGAGTCCGGTATCCGGAATCAAAATCGATAATGTTAAACCGGTCCTGGGGCCGCAAACGGGAGAGCGCCATGTGCAAAGCCTGTTTCGCCTGCAACATAGATTGCCCGGCCATGGAGCCGGAACTGTCGATGATCAAAATCAGCTCCCGCGGGGCAACGCTTATGCCGTCTGCGGTGGCCGGTGGTATCACCATGATCAGGCCATGATCCCGACCCGAAACCTGTTCAGAAAAATACGCCGCCACCGGACTTTGCTGGGCGACCGGTTTCCAGCGCAGTACAAAATCCCGGTCCATGGCCACCTGTTCGCTGCGGGTCCGGATCTGATAGACCTCACTCAACCGGGTGACATCGATGTCGTGATAGGGTGCCTGAAACTGTTGTACCTGATAGCCCGGCGTCACTTGAATGCGGACACGGGCCTGGAGTTGATCCGCCGCGGCATGATGGGTTTGCGGCGGTGTGATCATAGGGGCATCCGTCACCTGTGCCGTGGGAAAAGCCCACCCCTGAACCTGCTCTGGGGATTCCGGCAGACGGGACAGGCCGGGAATGTAACGCGGCGTCAGCGTCATGGGTAGCCGCAGGGAGAACTCACCCTGGTCGTAACGCAGGGTCTGCAGAAAGGTCAACTCCACCTCAATGGTTTCGTGAGGGCCGATGTTCGCCACCTGGGTGGAAAACAGATCTGGTCGCTGTTGCTGCAGCAGTCCGGCCCGCATACCCTGGGCTTTGGCCTGGGTGTATAGGCGCCTGGCTTCCTGCTTTTCCTTGATTTCACCTTCGATCACCCGCTCCCCAATGCGAATGCGCATGGCGTTGACAGCGCTGTTCTCGGGCAACGGCAGCACATAAACAGCCTCCACCCATTGCCGGGAAGGGTTGATAAAACTCTGGCGCAGTGTCACCCGGGACACCAGACCATTTACCTGCACATCAAACTCTGACTGACTGCGCACAAACGGCGTGTAGCCCTGCTCCGATGGCATCAACAGGCTGCCCGCGCCCACCTCATCCAAAGCGGCATAATTTGCCTCTTGATAGTTCGCCTCTTGATAGTTCGCCCCTTGATAGTCCACTCCTTGATAGGCGCTGGCGCTGGCTGCTGTGATGAGACAAAACACGATTGAAACAAGAAATTGAATACGGTGCATAAGGCATCCCCAAGCATGAAACAGGTATTCCCATTGCAACGTTCAATGTGGGCGCTGGAGCCACCCGAAGGTGGCAATCTGGAGGTCAATTATGCTGAATTATGGCGTAACGGGATGAGGGCCTTGTTCAGGGCTGCCGCCAGTACCGGTTTGCTTTAGTGACGTTCAAAACAGTTCGACAGTGTCGTCTGGCTCGGCGTGCTTGAAGCGCGGCAGAGTGATGCTAAAGCAGGTACCGGCGCCCTCGTTGGAATGGACATCGATTTCACCGCCCATTTCGGCCACAAACTCCTTTACCACCGCCACCCCCAGGCCGGTACCCTGATGGTGGTTCACGTAATCGTCGTACAATTGGCTTACCGGACGGAACATACCCTGTAGTTTCCGGGGTGAGATACCCACCCCGCTGTCACACACCTGCAACACCAGTTGTTCACCGCAACTGTGGTGGTAGCGGGTGGCCACCGTGACGGAAATCTCCCCTTCTGCGGTGTATTTCAAGGCATTGGCACAGAGCTTTTTCACCACCTGATTCAGCCGCGTGGGATCCAGTTCCGCCTGCATACCGGGCTCACTGTAATGTGCCCGGAAGCGCAAACCTTTTCGCTGCGCCTGCTGCTCCACATGGTGCAGGGTTGCCACCAGTGTATCCTCCATCAGCACCCGCCGTTTGGCGGATTCCGTATCCACATTGACACTGCTCAGATCTTCCAGATCCTCGATCATTTCCATGAGCCGCCGGGCGTTATCATGAATCATCGAAGCTGCATTGCGCTCCCGTTCAGAGTAGGGCTCAGCGTTGGATTTGGCGGCAAGCCGGTGACTGAACCCCAGAATGGCATTCATGGGTGTGCGCAATTCATGGGACATCACCCGTAAAAAGGTGGATTTGGCTTTCTCGGACAGGGTCACTGCCCGCTCCAGAGCCAATGTCCGCAACCGGGCTTCAGCACCTTCCACCAAGGTGAACAGCATGTCTTTCATGCGGCCATAGGGCTCGGAACCCACCTCGGGCATGTTGCGCGCCATGACGCTGATGGTGTCGAAATTCGCTATGGTACGATTTTCCAGATCCACAAAACGGCCCTTGCTGCGCATTTCCAGCATCAAACGCTGCCAGGCGTCACGCCGCTCCTGCTCGCCGAAATAAACCACAGCACCATCCTGGGATTCAATCAACCCGCAGCCGGCAATCCCCAGGCGTTCCAGGGTCTGATTCAATAACGCTCCCAGCTCAGAGTAGCCACTGCAGTTATAACTCTTCTCCAAAAAGCGGATGATTTCCCCCAATTGACTGCTGGCGGACATGGACAACATGGCAATATCACTGGCTTCGCGCAGTTGATTTTGCAAAGTGGTGATTTCCCGCTGCTTGGAAAAAAATTGATCCAGCGCTGTGTATAGAGGATCAAAACCTTGAAAAACAGGCACATACAACGACAGCCGACATTGCCAGAACGGATCAAGATCCACCTCTCCCGGAACCCGCTGCAGGAGAATCAAATGATCATAGGGGTTTACCGTGAAGGTGCCCAGCAGCTGATTCAGCAGGGCACCCTGGTTGCGCGGGGTTACTTCAACCAGGGCGACCGGAGCCGTGCTGGTCTGACGGGTGAACGCGGAACTGGACTCCAGCATGACCAACTGACAACCCAGGGTGCGTTCCAACTCGGACAGGGCCATTTCTGAGCGGGTTTGGGGGTCCACCAACATCAGCATTTGCAATCCGTAGCGCGCGTTCACCTGCATATCCCTGCTGTAACCATGCTTTATTAAAGAGTAGTGCAGGTTATTCACTCTTGCAGGTGGCATTTGTTTGCGCTCAATTTGTCATATTTGGGCATTGAACTGCCACTGCACATTTAGGAGGCTGTCACAACCAGACAAGAACAAAAACGGACTGTCAGCCATGGTTATAGCAACCCGCCAAACGGGCACGCAAACCCATTATCGAACCTGCAATCTCTGCGAAGCCAGCTGCGGACTGGTCATTGAGCATCGAAACGGACACATACTGTCCATCAAAGGGGATGCGAAGGATCCCCTGTCGGAAGGCCATATCTGCCCCAAGGGCGTGGCGCTGCAGGATCTGCAAAATGATCCCGACCGATTGCGCAAACCACTGAAAAAGACTGCACACGGCTGGCAGGAAATTGGGTGGCAACAGGCGTTCGACGAAATCGGCAACAACCTGCGCCGCATACAACAGCAGTACTCCAAAGATGCAGTAGGTTTGTACCTGGGCAATCCAACCGCGCACAACCATGGCGCGTTGTTGATGCTGGCGCCATTGATCAGGGCGTTGAACACCCGCTCCCGTTTCTCCGCCACCTCCTGCGATCAATTGCCGCACATGCTGGCCTGTAAGGAAATGTTCGGGCACTTTGCCAACTTCCCCATTCCGGATATTGACCGCACCGATTACTTCCTCTGCCTGGGCGCCAACCCTCTGGCCTCCAATGGCAGCGTGATGACCGCCCCCAATATCAAAACCAGACTGCAGCGATTGCAGAAACGCGGTGGTCGCTTTGTGGTACTGGATCCCCGCAAAACCGAATCGGCGACCATCGCCGACGAACACCACTTTATCCGGCCGGGAACCGACGCTGTACTGTTATTGGCGCTGTTGCACGTTATCTTCCGAGACCATCTCAACAGTGATGGCGTCGCCCGCGGCTATCTGAAAAATCTCGACCAATTGCAACAGGCAGCAAGGCAAATCAGCCCTCCATTGGCCGCCGCCATTACCGGTGTGGACCAAGAGGCGATTGAGCGGCTGGCGCGGGAATTTGCCAGGGCACCACGGGCTATTGCCTACGGGCGGGTGGGTGTGAGCACCTCCCAGTTCAGTTCCATCAACGCCTGGCTGATTTACGCCCTGAATATTGTCACCGGCAACCTGGATAAAGCCGGCGGCCTCATGTTTACCCTGCCGGCCATTGATCTGGTGGGGCTGGCGGCATTGGCGGGGGAAACCGGCAGCTTTGATCGCTGGCGATCTCGGGTCAGGGGGCTGCCGGAATTCGCCGGTGAACTGCCGGTGGCCACCATGGCAGAGGAAATCCTGACCCCGGGCCATGGACAAATCAAAGCCATGATTACCCACGCCGGCAATCCGGTGCTGTCGGTTCCCAACGGCACATTGCTGGAGCAGGCTTTGCATCAATTGGAATACATGGTCAGCATCGATATTTACCTGAATGAAACCACTAAACATGCGGATATCATCCTGCCCCCTACCGGCCCTCTGGAACACGGCCACTATGAACTGGGCCTGCACAGTGTGGCCATTCGCAATACGGTAAAATACTCCCCGCCGTTATGGCAGCCCTCTGGCAACAGCCTGCACGATTGGCAAATACTGGCGCACCTGACCGCGCAACTGGAATCGACTTCACCAATAAAAACCCTGGCTGCCAAATCCAGGCTGGCGCTTATTGAACGACTCACTGATGAAGGCATGCTGGACTGGCTGATCAAACTGGGCCCGTATGGCAAGGGCTTACCGGGTGTATATCAACTGCTACAGTGGCTGGGGAAAAACACGCTTACCAATGCCTTGAAAGCCAAAGCCGCGCGCTCTGCCCGTGCCGTTACCCACCGCCTGCCAGCGCTCAACAAAGCCTTGCAATCATCGGCCTACGGTAACCTGACTGACGACAGCCCAATACCGTTTCCCAAACTGGATTTACGGGAGCTGAAACAGCACCCCCATGGTGTGGACCTGGGGCCATTGCAACCCATGCTGACCCATCGCATATTCACCCGGGATAAAAAAGTTGATCTGGCGCCACCCCTGTTTATGCAGGATTTGCAACGGCTGCAGGCGAACCTGCCGGTGCCCGGTGCCGCGCATGAATTGTTGTTGATCGGCCGCCGCCATCTGCGTTGCAATAATTCCTGGATGCACAACAGCAGACGGCTGATCAAGGGCAAGAACCGCTGTGACTTGATGATGTCCACAGTGGATGCGCAGCGCCTGGGGTTACAGGATGGTGCCGCCGTTACCGTGGCATCGGCCACCGGCAAAGTGGTGCTGCCTCTGTGGGTAAGCGACGATATCATGCCCGGCGTGGTCAGCATGCCCCACGGTTGGGGCCATCATCGACAGGGCACCAACCTGGCCAATGCCTCCCGCAAAGCCGGTGTCAGCATGAACGATATCACCGACCATAAGCTGGTGGACGGGCTTACCGGAATGGCGGTAATCAACGGCGTTCCTGTGCGCGTGCAACGTGCCCCTTCGCCCGCAACCACCAAGCAAACCCATGCCACGGTATCACCATGACCAAAACACACCACACTTTTTGCCGAGTATGCGAACCCTCCTGCGCCCTGATCGCTGAACTGGATGAGAACAACAGGTTGATCAAACTGGCACCGGATCGCCAGCATCCGGTAAGCCGGGGTTTTGCCTGTCACAAGGGTATCCATTACCAGGCCATTCACCAGGATCCGGATCGGCTTAATGTTCCCATGAAACGCAGCAACAGCAAGGCCGAAGCCGGCCACTTTGTGGAGTTGGATTGGGATCAGGCCATTGCCGACATCGCCCATAAGCTGCAATCCATTCGGCAACAATACGGCAATGATGCCATCGCAGGCTATATCGGCAACCCCACGGCCTTTAATGCCCTGGGCAGTCAGGCGATCGGCTCCCTCTTCACCCAACTGGGAACCCGCCGTCTGTTCAATTCGGGCACCCAGGATTGCAGCAATAAGTTTGCCGGGGCGGAAGCCGTTTTCGGCACCAGCACGCTGCATCCGATCCCCGACCTGTCCCGCACCCGCTATGCCCTGATTTTTGGTGAGAACCCCAAAGTCTCCCATATGTCGTTCGTCTCCATGGCCAACCCCATGGCACAGCTGAAGAACGCCCGCAGCAACGGCGCCACCATCCGCTTTATCAATCCCCGTCGTATTGAATCCGCCACCGCGGCCACCGGCGATGTATTGCAGATCAAGCCCGATACAGATCTATACCTGATGGCGGCCCTGCTGCATGAAATTGATCAGCAGGTTGGGTTCGATGAATCAGTGCTGGCCGAGCATGGCAAGCACATCGCTGGATTGCGGGCCTTCATTGCACCTTACAGTGCGCAATCCGTGGCCGATGTCACCGGTCTGGATGCGGCCCTGATCCGGCAAACGGCCATTGAGTTCGCGCGCGCCGAATCCGCCTGCGTGCACATGTCCACCGGGGTTAACATGGGGCGCCAGGGCACCCTGTGTTATTGGCTATTGCAGATGCTGAGTTTTGTAACCGGCAATCTGGATAAACCCGGAGGTAATCTCTACAGCCTGGGCTTCTACCCGGCGGCCAAAGCCGGGGCAATGCACAATCTGTCTGCGGACTCGATCTTTTTCCAATCCGAGCATGGTGAACTGCGCACCATTCGCGGCGCCCTCCCAGGCAACCTGTTAGCGGACATGATTCTGCGGGACAGTAACCCCATCCGGGCCCTGTTCATCATTGCCGGTAATCCACTGCTGTCCATGGCCGGAGAACAACAGTTGCGTGAAGCCTTTGGGCAACTGGAGCTGATTATTGTGCTGGATTTGGTTCGCAATGCCAGCGCCGAATACGCAGATTACCTATTGCCCTGTACCGATATGCTGGAACGTCCGGACATCAATATCTGTGGCCTGGGTATGCAGTACCAGCCTTATGTGCAATACACCGAGGCAGTGGTGCCACCTGCGGCAGAACGCAAGCCGGAATGGTGGATACTGGGCAAACTGGAACAGGCCATGGGCCTGCATTCGCTATTTGATGGCGACCACCAACCCAACCCGTTCGGCCGCCTCAACCGCATGCTGCGCTACAGTGACCTGGATATTGACCAGTTAAAAGCGGCACCCGGCCAATCCATAACCCTGCCGGACAACGGCACTGGCCGGTTCTATTCCGATTGGCTGCAAACCGAAGACAAAAAGGTGGATTGTTGCCCGGCCTTATTCAAGGAGGCCATCGCGCAGGCCCATCGCTTGTTTCAGGAGCTGAATTCAGAACCCGCAAATCAACTAAAGCTGATCAGTCTGCGCACCAACTACATGCAGAACAGTTGGTATCACAACATGACGGAGCTGAAGCGGGAACAGCAACAGGAAAACCCACTGCACATGTCGCCGCAAGATGCGGCGCTACGCCAGCTCACCGAGGGTCAGCCGATCCGCGTGTTCAATCAATGGGGACACTTGCAGGCCCGGGTAAAAATTGATGACACCCTTCGGCCCGGTACGGTGGCCATGACCCACGGTTGGGGCAATCAACACTCTGCGGGGCTGCACGTGGCGCAGCAGTACCCCGGCATCAACGTCAACCAACTATTGCCCACCGGACCCGGTAGCTTTGAAAAACTCAGCAATCAGGCCCATATGACCGGCATCAACGTGGAGGTGGAAGCCTATTCCAGATAGCCCACCACCATATCGGTCAATCCGCGGGTGATCTCCTCCTGGGTCATCATCTGCGGCTGGCCGATGAATCGCACCATGGTAAACATGACACTGTTGGAAATAATAAAGATGCGAACATGCAGATCCTGAATCGGATTATTCTGATAGTGCTTGAGAAAGTACACCCGCGACAGGTCCATAAAACTCTGCTGCAAGATATCCATAACCCGGTCCGTGGGCAGGCTGTGCCAGTTGCGTACCAGTTCCAGATACAAGCCATCCCGTGAATTCAACAAGCCAAACCCGAACTGGATAATCAGCGCCACGTTACTGCGTAAATCGCCATCCTGGCTCATGGGCAGGCGCAGCAACGCCTGGGCAATCTCGTTGGCGAGCTTGTCCACCAGGGCCTCCACCAGCGCCTCTTTGTCATCAAAGTACTGGTACAGGGAACCCACGCTGACACCAGCGGTTTCCGCAATATGATGGGTGGTAATACCTTCCAATCCCCGCTCCACTATTGCCGTGGCAGTCGCCTCGATCAAGGCATCCACCATCTGGCGGGAGCGTTTCTGTTTCGGCTTTTTCCGCACAGCAATCTACCCTGTAAACGCGAATTGAATGCGAATAAATATTCGCATTATTCTGCTGGAACATCAAGACGCTGGATGAGAGGCCATCATGAATCAAGCGGAAACCCCAATACCCACCCGTGCGCGCCCCTTTGAAAAAGCGCAAAAGCCCACCCCCGCCTGGCTGAAAGCCATTCTGGGACGTGAACTGTCCCCTTCCCGAAGCGAATATCAGGCGGTGACCCAGGCCCTGTGGGATGGCGACAAACCCATGGACGACCTGGTGGCCTGGATGTTCGAGGCGGACACCCGTCAGCGCAAGCATCAAGTGCAACAGGCGATCCGGCAGGGAAATCTGCACCAGGCACCAGCAGCCATTGAGGGCTTTTTTGCCACCCTGCAGCAGCCGCCCTCCTGGATCGATTTCGACCTTGTGGAAGAGGGCGTGCGCTTTACCCATGGCCTGGGCATTGCCGCCGGCTATGTACTGCGTGACCTGGCCCTGATGGGTGGCTACCTGTTGTCGGGCTTCAATCAATCCCTGGTGATGACCGGCGCGCTTAATAAGGGCACCGCCCAACGCATAGCAGAGACCGGAAAATGGTGGATCGACTGTACTGAGCCCGGCGGGCTGCAACCTGTTGGCCCCGGTTACCGCACCACGCTGCAGGTGCGATTGGTACATGCCCTGGTGCGCCGTGGCCTGGATCGGCGCCCGGACTGGGATCACGGCCGTTGGGGTTTACCCTTGAGCCAGATTGATATGGTGGCCACTTACCTGGGCTTCAGCGTGGTGATGCTGGTGGGTCTGCGTAAACTGGGGATGCCGGTATTACCGCGTGAATCCAAGGCGGTTATTCATCTGTGGTCCTACGCGTGTTGGCTGATGGGCGTGGAAGAAAAATGGCTGGTGCAATCCGAAAGCGACGGCTTTGTATTGCTCAACCACACCTACATGACCCAAAGCAAACCCGACGCCACCAGCCGCGAACTGGCCCTCGCACTGGCACGGGAGCCCTTGGCACGCCGTTTTCCAAACCTGCAATCCCTGCGCCGCAGGTTGTCCTACCATCAGCACCTGGGTATGAGCCACTATTTCCTCGGCCAAAGCAAAATGCAGGAACTGGGCTTCGAGGAACTGGGGCTGCCCTGGTATCCCCTGGTGTCCAATGTACCCCGGGCACTGGGTTACAGTGCCCGACATTTTGTGCCGGGCCTGCGTCAACGCCAACAACGCAATGGGCGCAAGGCGCAATTGGCCATGCTGGCCTCCATGTTTGGGGAACAGGATCACACCATTATCAACCCCGATTCAGACCACCCCGCACACCTTTAATCCGGGACGAGCCGTAGACGGAGCATAAAAATGATACTCGACCTTATTGCAGACCAGCGCGCCGGCCAACGCCTGAAAAACACCCTGCCCGGCGAGAAGGGGCTGCCCTTAGTGGGCCACAGCCTGGATTTTCTGTATCGACCGGTGGAAACCGCGTTACGCTTTGAAAGCAAGCATGGCCCGGTCTTCTGGCTATCCATTTTTGGTATGACCGCCGTGGTAATGGTGGGCCCCGACGCCAACAAACGGGTGCTGCTGGATCGGGAAAAAGCCTTTTCCAATGCCCGTGGCTGGGATTTCTTCATTGGTCAGTTTTTTAAACGCGGCATCATGCTACTGGATTTCGATGAACACCGGTTTCACCGCGGCATCATGCAGGCCGCTTTCAAAAAACAGGCACTGATGCAGTATGTGGGGCGTATGAATCCCGTCATCCAAGGGAGCCTTAACACCTGGTGTGACAGCCGCAGCCGAAAAAACTTTGCCGTGCTGCCCCACCTCAAACAAATGACATTGAACATCGCCACCGAAGTTTTCATGGGTGAACGGCTGGGCCCGGAAGCCGATGCCATCAATCAGGCTTTTGTGGATTGTGTGCTGGCGGGAACCGCCCTGATTCGCTATCCGGTGCCGGGTGGCCGCTGGCACAAGGGCTTGAAAGCCCGTAACAAACTCGAACAGTTCTTCGCATCCCGGGTGGCGGAGCGACGCCGCAACCCGGGGTCGGATCTGTTCAGCCAATTGTGTCTGGCGCAGGATGAAAACGGCCGGCGTTTCAGCGACGCTGACGTGGTCAACCATATGATCTTTTTAATGATGGCAGCCCACGACACCTCCACCCTCACCCTCTGTGCCATGTTCTATTATCTGGCCAAACATCCCCACTGGCAGCAGACGCTGCGCGAGGAATCCCTGGCGCTGAACAAACCGGCTGCGGACTATGCAGATCTGGATCGCCTCACCGGCATTGAAAAAGTGATGAAAGAGGCGCTGCGTCTGATGCCGCCGGTGCACGGTATTCCGCGGCGCACGGTGAAACCGGTGCAATTCAACGACGTCACCATACCGGAAGACACCTTTGTCATTGTCAGCCCCTTTGTCACTCACCATATGGAAAAGTATTGGCCCAATGCACAGCAATTTGATCCCGAGCGCTTTGGCAACACAGTGGACAAAGCGCAACAACACCCCTATCAATACGTTCCGTTTGGCGGCGGCGCCCATAAATGCATTGGCCTGCATTTCGCGGAGCTGCAGATCAAAACCATTATGCATCAAGTATTATTGAACTATCGCTGGCAAGTGCCCCGGCACTACCACATGCCGATTAACTTCACCACGCTACCCAACCCGGCAGACGGCTTACCAGTCAAGCTCATCCGCTTGCAGAATTAATGCATCAGCAGTAAGGAACCAGCATGAATCCAAAACCCCACAACACTGTTTTCATTACCGGTTGTTCATCCGGCATTGGCCGGGAGACGGCAAAACTGTTCCAGAGCAAGGGCTGGAATGTGGCCGCCACCATGCGCAATCCCGGTGCCGAAACCGAGCTCAATCAATTGCAGAATGTAATCTGCCCGCCCCTGGACGTGACCGATGTCAACTCAATTCAGCAGGCGGTGCAATCCACCCTGGATGAATTCGGCTATATCGATGTGGTGGTCAATAACGCAGGTTACGCACTGATGGGCGCCTTCGAAACGCTGGATCGCGAGCAGATTCTGCGGCAGTTCGATACCAATGTATTCGGGCTGATGGAAGTGTGTCGCGCTGTGTTGCCACACTTTCGCAGCCGCAACCACGGCACCCTGATTAATGTGGCCAGTATGGTAGGACGGTTCCCGCTGCCACTGTACAGCGTCTACAATGCTAGTAAATTTGCCGTGGAAGGTTTTACCGAAACGCTGATATACGAATTGGAAAATTTTAATATCAACGTGAAGCTGATTGAACCCGGTGCCACCAACACGCATTTTTTTGGTCGTTCCAGCGAGCGGCAAAACCGTACCGGCGTTAAGGCGTATGAGCGTTACACTCAAAAAGTGTTTGCGGTGATGGATGCGATCGGGCCCGCCGGCGGCGACAGCAAAGCGGCCGCCAAAACCATCTGGCGGGCTGCAACCGAAGGCAGCACCCAATTGCGCTATGCCACCGGTAGCGATGCCAAAGCCTTTCTACTGGCACGACGCCTGTTGCCCGACCGCTTGTTTAACCGCACCATCAAAGTCAGCTTGACACCCTGGGCGTTGAACACCGTGGGGCGCTTGTTTTACCGCCCCAACACGCCATAGCAAGGTAGCAAAGCGCTACAGCGGGCAGAACAGAACTGCCCGCTTATGACTCTAGCACGCGGACAATCCGGAAGGTGCCGCAGGCGCTGCGGCCAAGTCCACCAGATCCATTGCCCAGAAACCCACCTCATTCGGTGGATAGCCATCCTCCCCATGCAACGGTTGACTGTTGTTGACCACCTCCAGGCGCCCGGAGATACCATTCCCCATAGTGATACTGGCCAGGCTGATCAGGGAAGGCGCATCCTGCACATTGGCTGGCAATATCGCCGCCGTGCCCTGGGACGGCTTGCCATTGAAGACGCACACTGGAGGATTGGCGGGCCTCACCTGGCCCCACACCATAAACCAAAGCTGGTCCAGGGGCGCTTCAGGCAGCGGTATATCAAACCGCTGTCCACCGGGATTAAAAGGCATGGGGCCAGGGCTTTGGTACAGAGGTGAATCACCTTGCCCTGGCTGCGGGCGCTCACCTTCATAAAGAGCGACCTGTAGATTGCCGTCCATCAGCGGGATGGATGGCCTTAGAAAGATGGTTGTCAGTCGTAACACTTCCATGTTGCCTCCTGCGAGTGCAGATCATCTATTATTCAGACGCATACCACCAAGCAGTGGATGCCGATATAACATCAAGCAGAACGGGAGCGATGTCCAGCCCTGTTTTTGTGCATTAATTCCTGAATCAATCCACCCGTCACCGGCAGCTGTGGCCGATCACCTTAGCCGGCAACCTCTGCTCCCCAATGAATGCCGGCGTGCTGTGCCAGCTGTTGGCGCAATACTTCCCCCATGGCCAGATAGGGGGTCAGATACCCTCCGGTTTGCCCGGTTTCCGCTTCCAGCTGCGGCTCTAATCTGGCCAGACAATAGGCAGCGTCCACCAACATGGCGGCGGTACCGCCGTGGCCTGGATCCCATTCGGTGTGCATCCAGCCCTTCAGTTTTCGGCCGGACGGTGTAATCCCCACCGCCCTGAAACCACAGGGCCCATTCTTCGCCATCTGCCGATCTGACGGCCCCGAGCCCTCTTTAGGGCCCAGGGCATGCAGCATACGCCCCCCTAGGGTGGTGGGGTTTGCTTCCACAAACCACCGTGTCAGGCGGGTTTCCAGTTGTGCTTTCAGCCGATTTAGCACGCCATTCCCGGCCAGTTTGGCTTCCATATAGGTGAAGTCCTCCCCCCAGGGTCGCCCCAGCAGCGCATGGCTGCGTCGCACCACCCGCGCATTGATCTGGCCCAGTGGAAACGGCATGATCCACTGGCCGAAATCCGCATCAAACCGCAGCCGGTCCAGATCCGGGCACTGAGGCCCAGCCAGCTGGTGCGGCGGATTCAGGCTATAGGGGTTGGCGATCATTTCCGACATGAGCGGGTCCGTGGCCACCGCTTCCATCACCCCTTTGCCACTGGCAAAGCTGCCGCCACTGACTGCAATACGCCCGTAACTGAAGCAGTTAAGAATGTGGCTACAGTATTCCCCAAACGTTTCACGGGCCACCTGCTGCATGTGATGCACCAGATACTCCGAAGGAATGGAATCCAGCCCGCAGCAATTCACAATCTTGACCCGGTTAGCCCGGGCCTGGGCGTCATGGGTGTCCATCATCCGGCGCAACCAATGCAATTCTCCGCACAGATCCGCCATGTGCGTGCCGTGGGCGACACAGGCCTCCACCATCTCGGTGGCGTAGCGGGCACCCGGTGCCACCGTCGAGACTATCACCCTGGCGCGGGCAGCAATATGGTCCGCCGCGGCTCTGTCCGCCCCCGGCACCACAAACACCGCAAGCAACGGATCACCGATTTCCGCTTTTAAAGCCTGTAATTTGGCGGCATCTCTCCCGGCAATGGCCCAGCGCAGCGGACGCCCACTCTCGCCCCGCCCGTTGCCCCCGTACTGGCGATGTAAATACCGCGCTGCCGGACGCCCGGTATGGCCGGTGGCGCCCCACAGAATGACATCAAATTCACGCTCTCGCATCGGTTGTCCCCCCAGCTAGACAGTGCCATGCACTCTAGAGGACTGTCCCCCCGCCGGTAACCGGCGCCTGGACGTATTCGCCTTACTCTATTTGGTGTATTCTGCCCCGTTCCCCTCGCAGAATCTGATCGTAACCCCATGCAGCCCCTATCTGTCGCCTGCCGGGTGCGGTATCCTTTGCGCTTTGAATTTATTGGCATTCCGAGAGTTTTCAGTCGATGGAAGAACAGTACCATCCCCAGCAGATAGAAACCGAAGCCCAGCAATACTGGGAGCAGAACAAGAGCTTTGAAGTCACCGAACAGGAAGGCAAGGAACCTTACTACTGCCTGTCCATGTTCCCCTATCCCAGCGGCCGCCTGCACATGGGCCATGTGCGCAATTACACCATCGGCGACGTGATCAGCCGTTTCCAACGCATGCTGGGCAAAAACGTCATGCAACCCATGGGCTGGGATGCCTTCGGTCTGCCGGCGGAAAATGCCGCCATCAAGAACAAGGTAGCTCCCGCCAAATGGACCTACGAAAACGTAGACTATATGAAGGGCCAGCTTAAGCGCCTGGGGTTCGGTTACGATTGGAACCGGGAGCTGGCCACCTGCCGCCCGGAATACTACCGCTGGGAACAGTGGTTCTTCACCAAGCTCTATGAGAAGGGCCTGGTGTACAAGAAAATGGCCACCGTGAACTGGGATCCGGTGGATCAGACTGTGCTGGCCAACGAACAGGTCATCGACGGCCGTGGCTGGCGTTCCGGCGCCCTGGTGGAGCGCAAGGAAATCCCCCAGTGGTTCGTGAAGATCACTGACTACGCCGAAGAGCTGCTGGCGGATCTGGACAAGTTGGAACACTGGCCGGAACAGGTCAAGACCATGCAGCGCAACTGGATCGGCCGCTCGGAAGGGGTTGAGTTGCAGTTCGAGATCGAAGGCGGTGAGCCGCTGGAAGTCTACACTACCCGCCCCGACACCCTGATGGGTGTGAGCTATGTGGCGGTGGCCGCCCAACACCCCCTGGCCAAACAGGCGGCAGCAGAGAACACCGCCATCGCCGCTTTCATTGAAGACTGCAGCCATAACAAGGTGGCGGAAGCCGACATGGCCACCATGGAGAAGAAAGGCATCTTCACCGGTTTGATGGCTAAACACCCCATCAGTGGCAAGCAGGTGCCTGTGTGGGTCGCCAACTTCGTACTGATGGACTACGGCTCAGGTGCCGTCATGGCGGTGCCCGCCCACGATCAGCGCGACTTTGAATTTGCCCAACAATATGACCTTCCCATTCAGCAGGTGATTACTGCCCGCAACGGTGAAGAGATCGACCTGACCACTGCCGCCTTCACCGAAAAAGGCACCCTGATCAACTCAGGGGAGTTCGATGGCTTAAGTTCAGAAGACGCGTTCAACGCCATCGCCGAACATCTACAGAAAGCCGGTAAAGGTCACGTGAAAGTGAATTACCGCCTGCGGGACTGGGGTGTTTCCCGGCAACGCTACTGGGGCACCCCCATCCCCATGATCAACCTGGCAGACGGCAGCGCCGTACCCGCCCCACCCGAGCAACTGCCGGTGAAATTACCCGAAGAGGTGGTGATGGATGGCGTACAGTCCCCCATCAAGTCCGATCCGGAGTGGCGCAAAACCACTTACAACGGTGAGGCCGCCGAGCGCGAAACCGATACCTTCGACACCTTTATGGAGTCCTCCTGGTATTACGCCCGCTATTGCAGCCCCAACGACGACACCCAAATGCTGGATCCGGAAAAGGCCAACTACTGGCTGCCGGTAAATCAGTACATCGGCGGCATCGAACACGCCATCCTGCACCTGCTGTATTCCCGCTTCTTCCACAAACTGATGCGTGACTTCGGCCTGGTGGAATGCGATGAACCCTATGAGCGCCTGCTGTGCCAGGGCATGGTGTTGGCCGACTGTTTCTACCGCGAAGATGAAAAGGGCGGCAAGGTCTGGTTCTCTCCAACGGAGGTCGACACCGACGCTAACGGCGGCTTTGTTCTGAAAAGCGATGGCCAGCCTGTGTTGCACGACGGCATGAGCAAGATGTCGAAATCCAAGAACAATGGCATCGATCCCCAGGTCATCATCGATCAGCACGGCGCCGACACGGTGCGCCTGTTCATGATGTTCGCGGCACCGCCGGAACAATCCCTGGAATGGTCCGATAGCGGCGTGGAAGGCGGCAACAAGTTCCTGCGCAAGATCTGGCGTATGGTAATTGGCCATCTGCAAAAAGGCACAGCACCGGCACTGGATGTGTCGGCCCTTAACGACCAGCAAAAAGACCTGCGCCGCAAACTGCACGAGACCATCGCCAAGGTGAAAGACGACTATGATCGTCGCCTCACGTTCAACACGGCAATCGCGGCCGTAATGGAGCTGTCCAACCACATGGCCAAGCTCGATGACGACGGCAACCAAAGCCGCGCCGTGATGCAGGAAGCGGTCGAGGCCTGTGTATTGATGCTGGCACCCATTACCCCCCATGTGTGCCATACCCTGTGGCAAAAACTGGGGCATGAAGAACCCGTAATTGATGCGACCTGGCCCGTAGTGGATGAAAGCGCTTTGGTGCGTGATGCCATTGAAATGGTGGTGCAGGTCAACGGTAAAGTGCGCGCCAAGATCGAGGTGGGTGTGGATGAAGCCAAGGACAGCATCGAAGCCAAAGCCCTGGCCAACGAGAATGTGCAGAAATTCACGGCCGGCAAGCACATTGCCAAAGTCATCGTGGTGCCGGGTAAACTGGTAAGTGTTGTGGCCAAATGATGCTGCGCACACCCATTCTGCCCATCCTGATCGCGGCGCTGTCACTGATGAGCGCAGGCTGTGGCTTTCAGCTGCGCGGCTCCAGCGCCTCCATCGCTCAGTCCTACAGCAGCGTACGGGTGGTAGACCTGAGCGGCGATGGCAGGCTGCGTAAAGATCTGGAACAGGCACTGACGGATACCGGCACCAATGTAACCGCCACCTCCCTGAACGTGGTGGAGATCCTCCAGTCCGAGGAAGACAAGCGCACTGCCTCCTACTCCAGCCGCGGCAAGAGTGCTGAATACGAGCTACTGAAAGAAATCCGTTTTCAGTTCAAGCGTGATGAGAAAGTGCTGATTCCGGAAACCACCTTCAAGGCACGGCGCTCTTACCTGTACCGGGAGACCGCTGCAGTGGGCAAAGCCGAGGAAGAGAACATGCTGAAGCGGGAAATGGATCAGGATCTGGTACAACGCATTTTATTGTCCATTCGCCGCTCCTCACAAGATATAGACCTATGAAGCTGCGCACGAACCAACTGAAAGAGCACTTTGCCAAAGGACAGATACTTCCCGTCTATATTCTCAGTGGTGACGAAACCCTGCTGATGCAGGAAGCGGCCGACCACATTCGCCGATCCTGTCGCCAACAGGGCTTTACCGAACGGGATCTGTTACCCATTGAGCCTGGCTTTGATTGGTCCAACCTGCTAGAGGCCGGCAACAGCATGTCGTTGTTTGGTGATCGCAAAATACTGGAGGTGCGCCACCCCAAACCGAAGTTCGATGATGGTGCGAAAAAAACGCTACAAAAGTACTGCGAGAATCCAAACCCCGACAACGTGTTGCTGTTGATCATCCCCAAGGTGGATAAAAAAACCCAATCCACCAAATGGTTTCAGAAGATTGAACAATGCGGAGCATTGATTCAGGTGTGGCCCATCGACATCAACCAGCTACCACAGTGGATTCATCAACGGATGCGTCAAGTGGGCCTGGAGCCGACCCGTGAAGCGGTTCAACTGCTGGCAGAAAGAGTGGAAGGCAATCTGCTGGCAGCATCCCAGGAGGTGGAAAAACTGGTATTGCTGCGGGGCAAGGGCCCGCTGGATGTGCAGGACATAGAAGAATCCGTCGCCGACCATGCCCGCTACAATCTTTACGATTTGGTGGATGAGGCATTAAAGGGCAATGATGCCCACGCCATGAAAATGCTTTACCAACTGCAGGCCGGAGGCACGGAGCCAACGGTGTTGCTGTGGGCCTTCAGTAAAGAAATCCGGGCTCTGGCAGGGATGGCCCAATTGCTCAACAATGGTATGGCAGCAGCCCGGGTTATGCAGGAATACCGGATATGGGACAGCCGCAAGCCTATCTTTCAATCCGCATTACAACGACTCTCCCCCACCAGCTTTCGACACTGCCTGCTGGAAGCCGCGCGTATCGACCAGGCCATCAAAGGCATTGGCGAAGGCAACCCCTGGGATGGATTCAGTACCATCATTCTTTGGCTGTCCGGTAAAGTGCGCCCCACGCAACTGTCCATCGCCTGAGATTACTGGCCTGTTCGGCAATGGCCGCAGTGACACTCCGCACGTTTATGCCAATCCCTGCCGCGCATTCGGCTCAGGTAGTCTGTGGGATTCTCACCAAACATCGCCCGGTAATGGTCAGGTAATCGGCCCATATGGCGTAAACCACTGGCCACGGCCGCTTCGGTGACCGAACCAACCTGACGCAGAGCTTTGTGAAATTTGATCAGGCGGTAGCAGCGTAAAAACTGTAAGGGTGTGAGTCCAAACTGATTCTTGAATACCAACTGAAGATTGCGGCTGGTGGAGTGGGTGTAGTCCACCAGATCACGGATCTTGATGTCGAAACGATAATGGTGGCGGATGTAATCCAGGCTCCGGGTCAGAATCCGCTCCCGATTGCTGCTTTTGGTTTTACCGCTATCAGCACACATGAGTACTTCCATCCAATCCAGCACAACCTGTCCCATGCAGTAATTAAACTGAACAACGTCAACCGTAGCCGTCTCCCGCAGGCCAGCTAACAGCATCCTATGGATGGCGGCGGCGACCGAAAACAACGCGGCACCATCCAGGTCCCTGCGCTTTATTTTGTCTGCGTTGCCGAAGAACCAATCCAGTTCAGAGTCACTGAACAATGTACAGAGCTGCTCCACCGTCACCACCATCGCCATGGCCGGCGTGCGCACCATATGCCAGGTTAACTCGGATGAAGGCAACGAGATCATGGAGTGCTTGTCGCCTTCCGGATGCCAGGTAAAGTGGCGCAGGGCCGGAATATCCGGGTGCGGCAGGTGGCAAGCGATCGCACTCTCCGGCAATCTGCATTCCTGCAACGTATCCAGACTACTGGAACGCCAGAACAGTTCAAAGTTGCATGAAACCAAACCGGAGGTAGCGATTTTCGGGGAGTCAGACAAGGGGGTATTACAGGAATCGTACTTCCCGTAAATGTCATCAAATTCCGTGATGCAGATGTCCTTGAGATCGAATGATTGTAGGCGGTCTGAATCCATGCACCAACGTAATTGAGACGTTCCAACTCTTATCCATTGCAAACCTAAGGTTATTTATAACACACTTTATTCGCCCTGAATGGCAGGCGATAAAAAATCCTGCCAAGATTTCGTTTTCTGGATAGTTCAACAAGCAGGGAATGACATACTGAAAGCCAGGCACCACCTCAAGGAGCTATTGTGTCTGCCAAATCGATTGTGAAGGAACCAGCACCCCGTGATCTGGCCAATGCCCTGCGCCGCCAACATCAGCTTGGTGCGGTGAACAAGGCAACGCGGGAACTGATTAATGCACAATGCCACGATGATCTGCTCAACATCATCCAGCAACTGTGTTGCAGTCTGGGGGCTTCCGGTTTTGTCTTTCTTCAAGGGCCCCATTTTCGAGGTGTACGTAAAATCGCCGCCGGACTACCGCGCAACCAGATCAGAACCTTGACGGCACTGCTCTGTGGCGATGATAAAATTGCGGCCCACGATCATCTGTTTGCCTTCCGATATCGAGACTTCAAGCTGGTCATTCACCACCAGGGCCCTGCACCGGAACAACACAGCCCCATCCAGGATGACTCCATTCAGGATGATATGGCACTGTTTCTCGACAGTGCGGAAATCTGGTTAAACAAGCATGAGGCACTGCTGCAGACCGAAACCCTGATCAAACATCAATTAAATGATTTCCAGCAAGCCCTGCTCCTGGACAGGCAGTCTCTGGGCAGCAAACGGGATCTGATCGTCAATAAGATGCTCACGGACATGGCAACCCTGCTGCCCATGCTGGGCCTGGAGGCTGATCAGGAAGACGATATCTACGATGCCATCACACCGATCGTCGAGGCCATGTCGCAGACTCTGGACAGCCATACCCGTTCCAACCTGGACCTGTTTGCAATCGTTGAAAATCTGCTGCATCACCTGCGGGGCAGTGTCGACTACCGAGCCCCGGCCCAACCCGACGATATCGTGCTGTTCTAGGACTTCTCCCATCTCTAGGACTTCCCCCATCCGGGTGATACCCAAAACAGGCTGATTTCCCCATTCTGAAACACTATCCACTTGGATTAACAGAGGGAATTCACATGCACCATTCACACCTATTCATGCGCCTCACGCTGCTGGTGCTGGCGACACTGGTCACCACCTCCAGTATGGCGGGCAGTTGCCAACAAAATGAATATACAGCACCTGAACGTGACCAGGCCCGGCTCGAAAGCGGCCTTGTTGGTGAGTGGAACCAGACATTTGACGAAAAGATACTGACCGTGGAAGACATTGACGGCAACCAGTGGCGTTACTTCACCATTGAAAAGCGACCCGAAACCCCCGCAGGCCTGATCCTTTTTTTACATGGTTTCCCCGAATTTGCCTACGCCTGGGAGCAGCAACTGGAATACTTCGGTGACACCCACCATGCTGTGGCCATAGACCTGAAAGGACATCATTATTCCTCCAGCCCTGACCTGGTGGAGGAATATGATTTCATAGAAATTGCCTGGGAAATTCGTGCAATCATTCGCTGCCTGGGTTATGACAAAGCAACCATTGTCGGCCATGACTTCGGTGGCGCCATCGCCTGGATTATGGGAATGCTGCATCCAGATGCCGTTGACGGCTTGGTGGTGATCAGTGTTCCCCACCCCTACCTGTTTGGCCGCGCACTGTTGAATCCTGACAGCGACCAGGCAGAGCGTAGCCGCTACATTGGCTATGCGCAGGGAACCTCACTAGCGGACCAGTTGAATTTTTCCAAAATCATTTTCAGTGACTTTTCAATATTCGATAGCGGATTCTATTCCGGCAAGCGGATACTGCGCCTGATGCTGGAAAACTGGGTGCCCACGCAACGCTGGAAAACCATGAAACATTACTATCGCGCCATGCCGTTTCCTGCCAATGAACAGGATTACCCTGCTGAGCTTACGGCGTTCCAGAAAAAGATCTACACCATCAAACGCCCAACCCTGTTTTTGTGGGGCCTGGCAGACCCCTACTTCAATCAGGATACCCTAACAGGCATTGGAGACCTGGTACCGGATCTGGAGCTGGTTACTTATCCGCAAGGCACTCACTGGCTACACCATGAAGCAGAAGATCTTAATTTACGAATAGATACTTTTATTCGCAAATTACAATAGATCCTGCATAGACGCCAACTCGAACGCCATGTTATACAAAAGTGAAAACATCATGATATTCGCCATGCTAAAACGTTATCAAGAATTGGTGCCACCTTATTTTCTGGTTCGCTCCCTGATCCTCACCAGTACAGGGATCATCGTCATGGCCTGTGTCTACGCTGAACTGGTGAAAGCCATTGATACGAGCAGTTTCATATTGTCACTGGCCTTGCTGTATCCAGTGCTCTTTATTTCGTCCTACTTGTATCTCACCATCTTTTACCCGCTGCGGGAATCCAACCATTATCCCAATTCAGCACAGCATCCTATTCTATTATTGTTAAGCATACTCAACTACGGATGCGCCATCGCGCTCATTGAAGCCAGTAAAAATGCTGTTGACAATCTGCATGTGCTGACCTTTCTGCTGGCGCTGCCGGCCGCTTCCACCGCTGGATTACGCGGTTGGCAAGCGGTGTTGATAATCAGCATTGCCAATCTCACTGCCGGCCAGGTTCTGCTTGCACAACTGGATACATCCTATTTTCTGCAAATCGCCAGCAGCCAGGTACTGGTCTATCTGCTGTTCAATACCATGATCAGCGAATTCAAACAGAAAACCATCGCCAGCATCAATTTGGCTCAGCTGACCGCCACCCAAAACTTACTGGAATCCCGGGTCGCTCAAGAGACCCGGGAGGCAATCGCCCGTGATCTGCATGATGAATTGGGGCACCTGAGCACTGTCATCAGCCACAACCTGAATCAGTATTGTTACACACACCAAAACAAAGACCCGTTACTGATCAATGCCATGGAACTGACCCGCAAGATGTCCGAACAGATTCGCACACTGTCGCATACCTGGCAGGAGCCGGTTTTTGACATCAAAAGTGCTCTTGAAACTTTGGCGCACAGTATTCCTCGCCCGCATATCGTGGTCGATACAGAAGGCTTTGACGGCAGCTGTTCAGCCTCCAGTGGCGCCATTCTGTTTCGCTGTTGCCAGGAGATCATTACCAATAGCATTCGACATTCCAACGCCAGCACCCTTTACATACTCATAATGAAAAGCCCAACGCAGTACAGCATCAGCATTGAAGACAATGGTTCCGGCAAGACTCAGTTCAAACCCGGCAAAGGCCTGAACGGTATTTATTCCCGAGTGAAACAGTTGGGTGGCAAGATCGATCTGGCACTGAACACCGACGGGTTCAGTGCCACCTTGGTGATTCCCGCGCTATGAAATATCACGTACTCCTGGTGGAAGATCAAGCGTTGGTGCGAGAGAGCCTGGCTTCGCTATTAAACAGCACACAACAATTTCAGGTTACTCACAGCCTGGAATCAGCCCAACTGGCACTGGCACTTCTTAAAAAGAATCAGACCTTCGACCTGATCCTCTGTGACTACCACCTGAAACAGGATACTGCGGAAACCCTGCTGCGCAATCAGAACCTTTTGGGCGGTATTCCGGTTGTCCTGCTAACCTCTCACTTTAACGCATTGGCACTGCAACACTGTCTGTCACTGGGGGCGAAAGGCTTTCTGTTTAAGGAATCCGGTATCGAGGAATTTATACAGGCACTGAATACGGTAGCCAACGGCGGCGTGTATTTTTCAACCCCGGAGCCAACCATCCAGGCACTGAACGATTGCGGAGAATTACAACAACCGGATCTGCAGCTGACAGCCACCGAAACGGAAATACTGAAATGGCTTGCCACCGGTATGAGTAACAAGCAAATTGCCATCAGTACGGATAAAAGCACCGAGACGGTAAAAACCCATATTGCCCGTATACTGAAAAAACTGCAGTGCAAAACCCGCACCCAGGCGGTCACCAAAGCGGCGCACTTTCATCTGATCTAAACCGTATGCAACATGGTATAACGTGCACAAAAAGAAAGGGGCCAGCAGGCCCCTTTCTTTTTACTTGTTAAAAAAACCGCTTATTGCGTCATGGCAACGCCGCTGGAAACCGGCTCTTTAATGAAAGCGAATTTTGCACCCTCATATTTACCCAGTGCTGAAGCTCGCAGGTTTTTCATGGTATTAAACGGCATTTCATAGGTAAACATATCCAGCAACCAACCCTGAATATCACCACCGGGATTGTAATCTGATACGTAGGCCACCTCGACAACACCATTGCCTTTCGGTGTCAGCACCCACTCAGCTTCCATATGTGGGCTGCGAATCATGCTGTCATCTTTATTCAGGTACTGCGGTTCAGCGAATACTTTTTTGGTCACCACCAACGTTTCCGGATTCTGTTCCCAGCGGGAATACAAAATGGCGTCCCGATCACGCTCAGGCCAGGGAGCATCAACAACGGTATAGGTTATGGATTCCTTATCACTGATCTCTTTCAATTGCTCCGCTTTGGCCACCTTATCCATCCACTCGGGAAAAGCGCTGTGATCCGACAAAAAAGACACCAGACTGGAAAGGCTGCCCTTCACAGAAGTGACGACTTTGACTTGTTTCAACGGGCTTGATTGCGATGCTTTGGTATAAAGTTGTACTCCGTTTTCATCCATATCCAACTGCCAGTCACTGGCCAGGGCCACACTTGAAAGCAGCAGAGCGGATGATGCAACCAATGCTTTAAAACGGTTGATTTTGTGCAATGGCATTTCCCTATTCCTCCGGTTTTTTGTTCTTGTATATTCTGTAGAAAATGTACGGGTCTGCAGTCTGTCGTGATCTACACAGCGCAACAGATCAAAAATAAAGCAGGACGCTGATTTTGTCTCGAATGTCATTAGGGTACGCAATGCCCTTCACAAACACAACTGTATTTTATATAACCAAGTGTAAATAAAAAGGGAGCCGTTAGCTCCCTTTTTATTTACAAACCTTAGCAAGTTAGCTGATGTTTGTTATTCCGCAGAGGTATTTTCACCTTGCTCTGCCAGTGCTTCCTTGATACTCAGTTTAATGCGGCCACGGTTGTCCACATCCAACACTTTAACGGTTACTTCCTGACCTTCCTGTAGGTAATCACCCACACTGTTCACACGCTCTTCAGCAATCTGAGAGATATGAACCAGGCCATCGGTACCCGGCAGAATGTTAACAAAAGCACCGAAATCAACGATCTTGTTCACCTTACCGGTGTACAGCTTGCCGATTTCAGCTTCGGCAGTAATGCCTTCCACCATGGACAGTGCTTTCTCGGCTGCAACCTGGTTCTCACCGTAGATTCGTACCTGACCGTCATCCTGAATATCGATCTCGGCACCGGACTCTTCGCAGATACTGCGAATCATCGCTCCGCCTTTGCCGATCACATCACGAATCTTATCCGGGTGGATCTTGATGGTCAGATAGACCGGCGCATCGGAAGACAATGTGCCACGGGCCGCACCCAGTACCTTGTTCATCTCGCCCAGAATATGCAAGCGGCCTTCCCGCGCCTGATTCAGAGCCTTTTCCATGATTTCTTCGGTGATACCGGTAATCTTGATGTCCATCTGCAAGGCGGTAATGCCGTTTTCCGTGCCGGCTACTTTAAAGTCCATATCCCCCAAGTGATCCTCATCACCCAGAATGTCGGACAGGATGGCAAAACGCTCGCCTTCCTTTACCAGGCCCATGGCAATACCCGCCACCGGCGCCTTCATGGGCACACCGGCGTCCATCAACGCCAGACTGGAACCGCACACAGAAGCCATGGAAGAAGAACCATTGGATTCGGTGATTTCAGAGACCACGCGAATGGCATAAGGGAAATCGGCGCTGTCCGGCAACATGGCCTGTACGCCACGACGGGCCAGGCGACCATGTCCAATCTCACGACGCTTGGGCGCCAGCTGGAAGCTGATCTCACCCACACAGAATGGCGGGAAATTATAATGAAGCATGAACGGATCCTGCTTCATGCCTTCAATGGAATCGATGCTTTGGGAATCGCGCAGGCTGCCCAGGGTAGCCGTTACAATGGCTTGGGTTTCACCTCGGGTAAACAAGGCTGAACCGTGAGTACGGGGCAGAACACCGGTTTCCACACTGATCGGACGTACCGTATTCTGGGCGCGGCCATCAATACGGGGTTTGCCGGACAGAATGTTTTCCCGCACCGTCACGTATTCCAGATCGTGGAACGTGTCCTTCACTTCACGCTCGGAAGGGGCGTTCTCGTCATCTTCCTTGCACAGAGCAGCAATGGCTTCGCTACGCAGCACGTCAACCTGAGCATAACGCGCCTGCTTGTCATGGATCTGATACGCTTCCACCAGACGGTTGCCAATCACGTCCTTCACTGCCGCAGTCAATGCAGTATCTTCTTCCGGCGCTTTCCAGTCCCACTTTGGTGTTGCCACTTCTGCAGCAAACTCGTTGATGGCGGTAACGGCTTTCTGCATTTCCATATGGCCAAACAGAACCGCGCCCAGCATCTGGTCTTCGGTTAATTCCTGGGCTTCGGATTCAACCATCAGTACCGCTTCTTCGGTACCGGCCACCACCAGATCCAGCACAGAGGTTTCCAGCTGCTTGTAGGTGGGGTTGAGAACGTACATACCATCGCAATACCCAACACGGGCGGCACCAATCGGGCCCATGAAGGGAATACCGGCGATGGACAGTGCAGCAGAAGCACCGATCAATGCAGCAATATCCGGATCGGTTGTTTTATCGGTCGACATTACCGTGGCAATCACCTGCACTTCATTGGTGAAGCCATCGGGGAACAGTGGACGAATAGGACGATCGATCAAACGGGAGGTCAGCGTCTCTTTTTCGGTAGGACGGCCTTCGCGTTTCATAAATCCACCGGGGATACGGCCGGCGGCATAGAATTTTTCCTGATAGTTAATGGTCAATGGGAAAAAATCGATTCCCGGGCTGGCTTCTTTCTTGGCAACAGCCGTAACCAACACAGAACAGGACTCTGTTTTCACAACGACTGCACCCGTCGCCTGACGGGCTACCTTTCCGGTTTCCAACGTAAATGTCTGGTCACCAAACTGAAATTCTTTTTTTACCACTTTAAACATAATTTACCTTCCGTTTCGAGACTCCGGCACAACTCGTTTTCCTATGATTGCTTACATTCTGAAGCCGAAGTTTTACCAATAGTTTCAATTTCATTAATGCACTTAAAAAAACACGGCACTGATCCGAAGATGAGTGCCGTGTTTCTCAGCGTATCAGAAGCACAGTGTCCACACGGGTAAACCCCTTAGCGGACGGGTGCGTTCTGAATATCTGCCTTGCCAATGCTTCATTAACGACGCAGACCAAGCTTGCCGATCAGTGCAGTGTAGCGATCCAGATCCTTGCGCTTCAGGTAGTCCAGCAGCTTACGACGCTGGTTTACCATACGGATCAAACCACGACGAGAGTGGTGATCCTTGTTGTGAGCTTTGAAGTGACCTTGCAGCTGATTGATTTGCGCAGTCAGCAGAGCAACCTGTACTTCCGGGGAACCGGTATCGCCTTGTCCACGGGCGTGTTCGGCAACAACTTTTGCTTTTTGTTCAGCACTTAATGACATTGTATTTCTCCAAATATGCTTGCATCAAAACCGACCGAACCACGCATATTTACAGTTCGTCGGCTACTTCATCAACAGCTAGATGCTGTTACTTATTAAGCGTCGGGGAGCCACCTTTCCATCGTCCAGCACCTCTCCAACGCCAATAAATTCATGATCCGGCCCGGTGAGCTTCACCCACCCAGTGACCGGTGCCCCCGCTACCTGTACCGGGTTGCCATTGCGCATGTAAAATGCGGTGGCTTCCGTCAGGGCCAGCTCAGGCCAGTGATCGGCACTGCTACCCAGCGGCAAAAGCAACTCATCCAGGGCTTTATGGCCTCCAGAATCAATGGCTTGCGAAAGCGCATCCACGGTGACCGCTTGTTCCAGGGTGTAGGGGCCTGCCTGGGTGCGGCGCAATTCTACCACATGCGCCAGATTCCCCATAGCGGTGGCGATATCTTCCACCAGATTACGCACGTAGGTGCCCTTACTGCAGGATACCGCCAACCGGAAATGGCTGGTGTCGAAGTCTAGCAGCTCCAGGCTGTGAATGCGCACCTTGCGGGCCTTGCGCTCCACTTCCACCCCTTGCCGTGCCAGCTTGTACAAGGGTTGTCCATTATGTTTGAGGGCGGAATACATGGAGGGAATCTGCTCGATATCCCCCCTGAACTGCTCCAGCACCGGCAACAAGGCTGCTTCCGTCAAGCCGTCGGTGGCACAGGTTTCCACCACCTCACCATCTGCGTCTGAGGTATCCGTGCGTGCGCCCCACTTGGCTTTCACCACATAGGCCTTGTCGGCATCCAGCAGAAATTGCGAAAATTTGGTGGCCTCACCAAAGCAGAGGGGCAATACACCGGTCGCCAGCGGGTCCAGACTGCCTGTGTGTCCGGCCTTGGCAGCACCAAACATTCGTTTCACGCGCTGTAAAATCTCGTTGGAAGTACAGCCGGCGGGCTTATCAAGCACCAGCACACCGTCGACGGCACGCCCTTTATTGCGTCGTTTTCCCACGCTTACTCTCCGTCGGATTCGCTGTGTTCATCGTCGCGATGACGGGCCTGATCCTCAGCCACGGCCTTGTCAATGAGGCGCGACATCCGCGGCCCATCAACAATGGTGCGATCATAATGAAAGCGTAGACGGGGCATGGTACGCAACTGAATACTCTTTGCCAGCAAGCTGCGCAGGAAGCCACCGGCATGCTCCAGCACACCGATGGACTCGTCCACGTTCTGATCTTCATTAATACCCATGAACGTGACATAAACATCGGCAAACGCCAGATCTTTACTCACGTTGACGCTATTAATAGTAACCATACCCACTCTTGGGTCTTTTACTTCCCGCTGCAGCAGGACCGCCAGATCACGCTGAATCTGGTCAGCTATGCGGTCAGTACGATTATAACCTCGAGCTCCGTGACGCAACGCCTATCACCCCTTAAATGGTGCGAGCTACTTTCTTAACGTCAAAGACTTCGATCTTGTCGCCTTCTTTCACGTCGTTGTAGCTCTTCACGGCGATACCACATTCGATACCGGCGTTTACTTCGTTTACGTCATCTTTAAAGCGACGCAGGGATTCCAGTTCGCCCTGGAAGATCACCACATCATCGCGCAGGACCCGAATGGGCTTATTGCGATGCAGGGTGCCTTCAATTACCTTACAACCGGCAACTGCGCCAAACTTGGAGGAACGGAACACATCCCGCACTTCGGCCACACCCACGATTTCCTCGCGCAGCTCTGGCTCCAGCAACCCGGACATAGCGTTCTTCACGTCTTCAATGATGTCGTAAATAACGCTGTAATAGCGCAGTTCGATGTTCTCTTCCTGGCACAGTTTACGCGCTGCACCATCTGCCCGTACGTTGAAACCAATGACCACCGCATTGGAGGTCAGGGCCAGGTTCACATCGGACTCGTTGATACCACCAACACCGGAAGAAACGATGTTCACCTTAACTTCCGTGGTGGAAAGATCCACCAGCGCAGACTGCAGTGCTTCCAGTGACCCACGCACATCGGTCTTCAATACGATATTGACGGACGCGGCCTCGCCAGAGCCCATGTTCTCGAATACGTTTTCCAGCTTGGCCGCCTGCTGACGGGCCAAACGGTTATGGCGCAGCTTCTTCTGACGGAACTCAGCCACCTCCCGCGCCTTACGCTCATCTGGAACGATCTGGAACTCTTCACCGGCATCCGGTGCACCGGCCAAGCCGAGAATTTCCACGGGAATGGATGGCCCGGCGGACTGTACCGGTTTGCCGTTTTCGTCCAGCATGGCCCGCACCCGGCCATAATGCTCGCCAGCCAACACCATATCCCCTTGATTCAGAATACCATTCTGGACCAACAGGCTGGCGACAACACCACGCCCCTTATCCACACGGGACTCGATCACGATACCGCGGGCGGCACCCGTTGGAACAGCTTGTAGCTCCAGCAGTTCGGCCTGCAGCAGGATGGCATCCAGCAGCTCATCAATTCCCTGACCGGTATGAGCAGAGACATTAACGAACTGGGTATCACCGCCCCATTCTTCCGAAATTACTTCTTTCTGAGAAAGATCAGACTTGACCCGCTCCGGATCGGCGTCTTCTTTATCAATCTTGTTCACTGCCACAATAATGGGCACGTTCGCCGCCCGGGCGTGATCGATGGCTTCTGCAGTCTGTGGCATCATGCCGTCATCCGCAGCCACAACCAGCACGACGATATCGGTACAGGATGCACCGCGGGCGCGCATTTGGGTAAACGCTGCGTGGCCAGGGGTGTCCAGGAAGGTAATCATGCCGTGGCCGGTTTCCACATGGTAGGCACCGATATGCTGGGTGATGCCACCGGCTTCGCCTGCTGCCACCCGGGTGCGCCGAATATGATCCAGCAGTGACGTTTTACCGTGGTCAACATGGCCCATGATGGTCACCACCGGAGCACGACTGGCAGTCTCGGCGTCGGATTGAGTATCTTCCAGGTGTTCTACCAAAGAATCCTCAACCGCGTCTTCGCTCACCAGCTTGACCTTGTGACCGAACTCTTCCACGACCAATTGTGCCGTATCACGGTCAATGGCCTGATTCATCGTTGCCATAACACCCAGATTAAAGAGGGATTTGACAACCGCAGCGCCCTTTACCGACATTTGCTGTGCCAGGTCTGACACAAGAATGGTTTCACCAAGAGCGACTTCACGCACGACAGGTCCTGTTGGGTTCTGGAACCCATGTTGGTTTAAGCGAGAAGCAGAAACGCGGGGGACAATCTTACGTTCCGGTTGTTTATCCTTACCCTTCTTCTTGGGTACTTTACGGGCCCGCTTGGCCTGGCGGGCTTCCCGGTCCAGACTGTCTTCGAAGGCACGCTTAACAATGGCGTCTTTTTCCTCTTCCAGCAATTCTTCCTTGCTGGCCTCCTCAGATGAACCGCGACCTTCCAGCTCCTGGGCAATACGGCGTGCTTCTTCCAGCGTACGCTGACGGGCTTCTTCTTCCGCTTTCTTACGAGCCTCTTCCTTGCGCTTGGCCTCTTCGGCTTTGCGCGCATCTTCTGCAGCCTGCTCTTCCGGACTCTTCTCCGGCTTTTTAGGCGCGGTATCCTTTGCAGCAGACTCTTTCTTGGTCTTGGCGGTGGAGGCTTTGGCAGGCTCCTTGGCCGCAGCGGCCGCAGTTTGCTTGGCCTCCTCGGCTTTGCGCGCCTCTTCGGCAGCTTTTTTCTCTGCTTCCAGGCGTTCCTGCTCCGCTTTCTTCGCAGCTTCTTCCGCTGCCTTGCGTTCTGCTTCCAGGCGTTCTGCCTCTTCCGCCTTGGCCGCTTCTTCAGCCTCTACTGTGGAACGCTTTACATAGGTCCGCTTCTTACGCACTTCAACGTTCACAGTCTTGCTGCGGCCCTGCGAGCCGCTGACTTTCAGCGTGCTCACACTCTTACGCTTCAGCGTGATTTTCTTGGGCCCAGAGTCCGACTCACCGTGGGATCGTTTCAGGTGCGCCAACAATTGCTCTTTCTCAGTATCTGATACAGCTTGCGCTGGATCTTTGTGAGTCAGTCCCGCGTCTTTCATTTGCTGCAATAAAGTCTCAACGGGAATACCCACGACATCTGCTAGCTGTTCGACGGTCACTTCTGCCATATCAGCGTTTCTCACTCCTGTTCTTCGTGCCGGTTAAGTACTTGTGGTTTGGGTTCAGGTTATTCCTGACCTTCAAACCAGGGGGCACGTGCAGTCATAATCAATTGCGCGGCGCGTTCTTCGTCGATGCCTTCCACATCCAACAAATCATCAACAGCCTGCTCGGCCAGATCATCCATCGTGATGATACCGATTTTCGCCAGCGCGTAGGCGGTGGTTTTATCCATACCGTCCATATTCAACAGGTCTTCAGCAGGCGCCTGCTCGCCTTCCAGTTTCTCTTCTGACACCAATGCTTTGGTCAGTAGAGCATCCTTTGCCCGACGGCGCAGTTCATCGACAACATCCTCGTCGAAACCATCAATTGCCATCATCTCTTCCTTGGGCACATACGCTACTTCTTCGAGGCTGGTAAAACCTTCCTCAACCAGCACCACAGCAACGTCTTCATCCACATCAAGATCATTCATAAAGCGTTCGACCAATTCGCCCGCCTCTTCTTCCTGTTTACTCTGAGCCTGCTCAATGGTCATCACATTGAGATCCCAGCCCGACAGTTCACTGGCCAAACGGATGTTCTGGCCACCTTTACCGATCGCCTGGGCCAGCTGATCCTCTTCCACCGCAATATCCATGGCGTGACGGTCTTCATCCACCACAATGGACATTACATCAGCAGGCGACATGGCGTTAATGACGAACTGCGCCACGTTGTCGTCCCACAGAACGATATCAATTCGTTCACCACCCAATTCGTTGGAAACAGCCTGAACACGGGCACCACGCATACCAACGCAGGCACCAACCGGGTCCACCCGCTGGTCATGGGTTTTTACGGCAATCTTGGCCCGCGAACCCGGGTCACGGGCAGCCCCTTTGATCTCTATGAGGTCTTCACCGATTTCCGGCACTTCTATCTTGAACAACTCGATCAGCATTTCCGGACGCGTCCGGCTGACAAACAGCTGCGGCCCGCGATTCTCGTGGTTTACCCCATGCAACACCGCACGCACCCGATCGCTCATACGGAACGTTTCCCGGGGAATCATCTCATCGCGCGGCAGCAACGCCTCGGCGTTGTTGCCCAAATCCAGAATGACGCTGTCTCGAGTCACCTTCTTGACAGAACCACTAACCAACTCGCCGATACGATCAACAAAAGCCTCAATGACCTGCTGCCGCTCTGCTTCACGAACTTTTTGTACAATAACCTGTTTGGCAGTCTGGGCAGCAATGCGGCCGAATTCAATGGACTCGATGGGCTCTTCCCAGGTATCCCCGATGTTCAGGGATTTGTCCACGTCATGGGCTTCTTCCAGCGTCAAATGACGACCGGGAAATTCAAAATCTTCATCCGCAACCACATGCCAGAGACGATAGGTATCGTAGTCACCTGTAACTCGATCAATGTTGACGCGAATTTCCACGTCATCGGAAGGGAATCGTTTTTTAGTGGCCGTTGCCAGCGCCAATTCAACCGCGCCGAAGATTACGTCTTTATCAACGCCTTTTTCGTTAGATACGGTGTCCGCTACCAAAAGTATTTCTTTGCTCATCTCACTGCCTCACCCTGAGACTGCGTCCGATAGATATCCATCAGTACGTTAGTCAAATATTGGGACCAGGTTTGCCTTATCAATTTGGTTGATGGAAACGGTGAGCTGCTGGTTATCCACTTGAAAAGTGAGCACATCATCTTTCGCTTCCAACAGCTTACCGGTGAAATTTCTCATGCCGTTTACGGCCATTTGCAAACGCACCTTGATCAGTTCGCCCTGGTACATTGCAAACTGGTCAAAGTTGAAAAGGGGTCTGTCCATACCTGGAGAAGACACTTCCAGGTTGTATTCTCCATTGATGGGATCTTCCACATCCAGCACACCACTGACCTGATGCGAGGCTGCTTCGCAATTATCAATGGTCACACCGTCTTCCGAATCTATGTATACGCGCAAAATGGAATGTTTGCCCTGTGACAGATATTCGATGCCCCACAGCTCCATCCCTACAGCGTTGACCGCCGGCTCCAACATTTCTTTCAAAGATTCGATTCGTTTTGAAGACACGTAGTATTGAACTCTATCTTTATGTCACAAACAAAAAGTGGGCACCACGGCCCACAACTGGTTGGCTTGCCGCAGGTGTTACACCGTTGCCCAACCAACATTTTTCCTAACAAAAAGCCCCTAAAAGTAGGGGCTTTCAAAATTCGTACTCGTTAGCTCCGCTTGCGTGCCACCTAACACCTTAAGGTGATCACCCAATCCTATCGGCTGCGCATTATAGCAATGATTGAAGCGCCGCTTCAACTACAACGACCTGAGCACAAATGATCCGATAGAACTTCGAAGTCGCTGCCCGTACCTGGTCAGGTCTGGTAATTCCTGATCAGGTACGGGAGCTTAGGATTGGTAGCGGGGGCTGGATTTGAACCAACGACCTTCGGGTTATGAGCCCGACGAGCTACCAGGCTGCTCCACCCCGCATCGACAAGACGCGCATCTTAGAGACTTTATTTTAACCTGTCAACAGGTTGTCACAAATAAAGATGTTTATCTAAGTGCTGGTAAATTAAAAGAAATTAAAAAGCCTGCTCTACGCAGGCTACTTACCAATTTGGTGCCGAAGGCCGGACTTGAACCGGCACGACCGTTAGGCCACTACCCCCTCAAGATAGCGTGTCTACCAATTTCACCACTTCGGCGGGGAGGCATAATTTAACGGATAACGCATTTGCGTTCCAGCCCAATTATGCCGTAAATCTTAAATTACTCTACCGGGGCAACCGGGGTCGATTCTGGCGCTTCAGATTCGGCCTCATCCACTGCCGCACCGCCTGCTTCAGCCGCCGCTTGCGGTGCCTCAGGCACGTCACCGGTGGTTTCCGCCGGCTCTTCCTGATACTGGGGAACATCAGTCTCGACCACCTGCTCTACCGCCGCTTCCGGCTCCGAGGTAAAGTCAAACTCACCACCACTGGCTTTTTCCCGGGCAATATAGGCCAGCGCCACGCAGATAACAAAAAATATCGCTGCCAGCAACCACGAAGACTTGGTGAGGAAATTACCGCTACCGGCACTGCCAAACACGGTTTGCGATGCGCCACCACCAAAGGAAGCCCCTGCATCGGCACCTTTACCCTGCTGAATCAGCACCAGGCCAATCAGAGCAAGGGCCACACACACCAGCACAATCAATAAAACGGTTTCAAAATTCTCAATCATCTCGATTTCCTAATTACTCTGCCGCATGGCAGATAGCCAAAAACGCTTCGGCATCAAGGGAGGCACCACCGATCAAACCACCATCAATGTCTGGGCAGGCGAACAATTCCGCCGCATTCGCCGCTTTCACACTGCCTCCGTATAAAATAGGCAGTTTGTCTGCGACAGCCCCGTCCTCCGCTGCGAGCCGCTTGCGTAATGTCTCGTGCACTTCCTGCGCCTGCTGCGGAGATGCTGTACGGCCGGTACCAATAGCCCAAACCGGCTCGTAAGCCAGGATTGCCTTGCTGAAGGCTGCTACCCCCGCAGCGTCCACAACGGCCATCAACTGCTCTTCGACCACCTGCGCGGTGGTGCCAGCCTCACGCTGCTCAAGGGTTTCACCCACACATAAAATCGGGGTGAGCCCGGCATCAATCACCGCCATGAATTTGGCAGCAATCTGTTCATTTTGTTCACTAAACAGCGCCCTGCGTTCAGAGTGCCCAAGAATCACATGGCTACAGCCGAATTCCTGAAGCATACCCACCGAGACTTCGCCGGTATAGGCCCCTGCAGGATACTGACTGGCATTCTGCGCCCCCCACTGGATGGCACTGCCACTCAGTTCGTCCGCCACCAGCCCCAGAAAGGGGAAGGGTGCACACACCACCACGCTGGCTCGACCTGGATTCAGGCCTTGCTTCAACTCCCGCAACAGGGCAGTCACGGTGGATTTGGAACCGTTCATTTTCCAGTTGCCCGCAACCACAGGTGTACGCATCGCTCAACTGCCTCCATTTTTACGAGGCGGCAATGGTAGCGAAGAAGATGTCAACATACAAGAATGGGGTTACGCGCCGATCACTTCCTCGACCGCATCGGCTATCTGGCGGCACAATCCCGCCACTTCGTCCGCATCATCCCCTTCCACCATGACCCGAATCAAGGGTTCGGTACCGGAAGGACGCAGCAGGACCCGGCCACGCCCGGAAAGCTGTGACTCCACGGTCTTGACCGCATCCTGAACCTGGGGAATGGATACCACTTCCTGCTTTTCGGGCAACCGAACATTGATCATGGTTTGCGGCAGCTTGGTCATTCCGGAGCGCAACTCAGCCAGGGCCTTGCCCTGCGCCACCATGGCTGCCAGAACCTGCAGGGCAGACACGATGCCGTCCCCGGTGGTGGTCTTGTCCAGGCACACGATGTGACCGGAAGACTCACCGCCCAACTGCCAGTCATTCTGCTTGAGCAATTCCATGACGTAGCGATCACCCACTTTGGCCCGCACAAAATCCACACCCAAAGACTGCAGTGCCAACTCCAGACCGTAATTGCTCATCAGCGTGCCCACGACACCACCCTGCAGGGAGCGGTCCAGCTGGCGGCCACTGGCAATGATGAACAGCAGTTCATCGCCATCCACCAACTCCCCTTCGGCATCCACCATCAACACCCGATCGCCATCACCGTCGAACGCAATCCCCATATCCGCGCGCAGCTCCAGTACTTTTTCCTGCAGGGCCTGGGGATGGGTGGAGCCGCAGTTGTGATTAATATTCAATCCATCCGGCTTAACACCAATGGGCACGATTTCAGCACCCAGCTCTTCAAATACGGCCGGCCCGGGCGCATAGGTCGCACCATTGGCACAGTCCACGACGATGCGCAGGCCATGCAGGGACAAATGCCTGGGAAAGGTGCTTTTACAGAATTCGATGTAGCGACCCCTGGCATCCTCAAGCTTTTTGGTTTTGCCAATCCGGTCAGAAGGCACCGTATCCATTTTCCGGCCCAACTGGGATTCAATGGCCAGCTCCACCTCATCGGGCAGTTTTTTTCCTTCCGTGCAGAAAAACTTGATGCCATTATCGTAATAGGGGTTATGGGACGCACTGATGACAATGCCGGCGGCAGCCCGGTAGGTGCGCGTCAGATAGGCGATGGCCGGTGTTGGCATGGGCCCCAGCAACATGACGTCCACACCGGATGCCGATAGCCCCGCCTCGAGGGCGGATTCAAACATATAACCGGAAATCCGGGTGTCCTTTCCAATCAGAATCCGCTGACGCCCCTCTCCCTGGGCGAATACTTTGCCTGCGGCCCACCCCAATTTGAGCATAAACTCCGGGGTGATGGCCCCTTCACCGACCTTGCCCCTTATGCCATCGGTTCCAAAATACTGTTTGCTCATCACGCTTCCTTAATTTTTCTGAACGTTCAAATCACTATCAGACGGATTCCAGCACAGCGGACCATACTTTCAACGCATCCACCGTCGGAGCAACATCGTGCACCCGCACAATCGCCGCACCGGACTGCACTGCAATCAGTGCCGCCGCCACACTGCCGTGCAGTCGCTCGGCTACCGGCTTATCCAAGACGGCCCCAATCATGCTCTTGCGGGACATCCCCACCAACATCGGGCACTCCAGTTTTGTAAACTGATCCAGATGTTTGAGCAGGGATAAATTATGCTGCAGCGTTTTACCAAACCCGAAACCGGGATCCAAGACAATACGTTCAGGTGCAATGCCTGCGGAACCACAGGCTTCCAGCCGGGCCTGCAAATAAGTGTAGACGTCATTCAACACGTCCTGGTAGCGGGGGTTATTCTGCATCGATTCCGGCTGCCCCTGCATGTGCATTAGGCAAACCGGCAATGCTGTATTTTTCACACATTCCAGTGCCCCGGGGCGCTCCAGTGCACGCACATCATTAATCATCCCGGCCCCCGCCGCGGCTGCTTCGCGCATGACCGCAGGTGTGCTGGTGTCCACCGAGACAACCGCATCAATTGCGCCGGCCAATGCCTCAATCACGGGCACTACCCGGTCCAGCTCTTCCTGCTCGGAAACCGGTGCCGCTCCAGGGCGCGTGGACTCCCCACCAATGTCGATAATGGCAGCCCCCTGCTCAACCATCAGCCGCGCCTGGGCCAAAGCCTCATCTTTGCAGAAGAAGCGACCGCCGTCGGAAAAGGAATCAGGAGTAACATTGAGAACACCCATCACCACAGGACGGGATAAATCCAAAAAACGGCCTCCACATTGGAGACCGTTTTCGGGCGAAGCTGGTCTGTGCATTCGCTTATCTGGGCATTAGTGAGTGTTAGCCGGATCACCAATGGAGCCGGTATTGGAATCGTCTTTTTTACCGGAAGCGGATGTATCCACTGCCTGGTTACCGCCGCTGGGGCCATCATTGGAATCGTTCCAGCCTTTCGGCGGACGCGGCTTTCGACCTTCCATTATATCTTCAATCTGGTCCGCATCGATGGTCTCGTACAACATGAGCGCCTCTGCCATCATATGCAGCTTATCCATGTTTTCATCAAGAATGCTCTTCGCCCTGTTATAGCAGTCATCAATGATCTTGCGGACCTCTACATCGATTTCCTTGGCGGTCTGACCGGATACCATTTTGCGTTGCGTGTACTGACGACCGAGGAACACTTCCCCTTCGTCCTCTTCATAACTCAGGGGGCCCATTTTTTCGGACAAACCCCATTTGGTAACCATATTGCGCGCAATCTCGGTTGCACGGTGGATGTCATTGGATGCACCGGTGGTGACGCCATCCCGGCCCAGAGTGATTTCCTCTGCAATGCGGCCACCGAACAAGGAACAAACCATGCTTTCCAGGGCCCGCTTGCTCTGACTGTATTTATCCTCTTCCGGCAAATACATGGTGACACCCAGGGCACGCCCACGGGGAATGACGCTGACTTTGTACACCGGATCATGCTCGGGCACCAGACGCCCGACAATGGCATGCCCTGCTTCGTGGTAGGCCGTATTGAGCTTTTCTTTCTCGGACATCACCATGCTCTTGCGCTCGGCACCCATCAGGATCTTGTCCTTGGCTTTCTCAAACTCGGCCATCTCCACTACCCGCTTGCTGGCGCGGGCGGCAAACAGGGCAGCCTCATTCACCAGGTTGGCCAAGTCGGCACCGGAGAAACCGGGGGTACCACGGGCAATGGCTTTAGGTTCCACATCGTCTCCCAGCGGCACTTTGCGCATGTGTACTTTCAAAATCTGCTCACGGCCACGAATGTCCGGCGCGGACACCACCACCTGGCGATCGAATCGACCGGGGCGCAACAAGGCTGAATCCAGTACATCCGGTCGGTTGGTGGCGGCAATCACAATGACACCGTCATTGGGTTCAAAACCATCCATTTCCACCAGCAACTGGTTCAGGGTTTGCTCACGCTCGTCGTGACCTCCACCCAGACCGGCACCACGGGAACGGCCCACGGCGTCGATCTCGTCGATAAAGACGATGCAAGGTGCCTGCTTTTTAGCCTGCTCGAACATGTCCCGCACCCGGGATGCACCCACCCCAACGAACATTTCAACGAAGTCGGAGCCGGATATGGTAAAGAAAGGCACCTTGGCTTCTCCGGCAATGGCTTTCGCCAGCAGGGTTTTACCTGTACCGGGAGGGCCCACCATCAGCACGCCACGGGGTATTTTACCGCCAAGCCGCTGGAACTTGCCTGGGTCCCGCAGGAACTCAACCAATTCCTGGACTTCATCCTTGGCTTCGTCGCAGCCTGCGACATCGGCAAAGGTGGTCTTGATTTGATCTTCGCTCAACAATCGGGCGCGGCTCTTGCCGAATGTCATGGGGCCGCCGCGGCCGCCGCCGCCACCCTGCATTTGACGCATAAAGAACATGAAAATGGCAACAATCAACAGAATGGGGAAACAGGCCACCAGCAACTGAGCCCAGAGGCTTTGTTTTTCAGGCGCGCGGCCCTCAATGGCGACATTGTTTTCCAGCAACATGGGCATCAGATCGATGTCCGCAATGGCGGGCAGTACGGTCTCGAATTTCTCATTGGATACTGTTCGCCCGGCTACGGTGGAGCCATCAATGACGACCTTATCCACCTGACCCGATTGCACGTATTCGACAAATTGCGAATACGGAATGGTCTGAGAACTGGTATTGGCGCTGAAATTATTAAAAACCGAAAGCAGAACAATTGCGATCACAACCCACAAAATGAGGTTTTTTGCCATATCGTTCAAGGGTTTACCCTCTCTTTTCATTCGCCGGACGACGCCGGACGAGAATACTTATTACTGCGTTTAATGAACTACATTACTACACAATAGACGCTTACACCATCTTTCGCCGGAAACAGATCACGATCCTCGAAAGCCCTTGCCCAATAGATAAACCTCCTTGGATCGAGGCCTGGAAGCCGCGGGTTTTCGGGTGATGACCTTAGCGAAATTCTGCTGCAAATCCTTGCGATATTCCTGCGAACCTTCACCCTGAAAAACTTTGACCAGAAAATCTCCGTTTTTCTTCAAAACCTGTTTCACCATATCCAGAGCCAACTCCCCCAGATACATCGCCCGCGGTTGATCCACCGCGTTCACTCCACTCATATTGGGGGCCATGTCGCAAATTACAAGGTCCACCGGGCGTTTTCCCACTAATTCAAGCAGTTGCTGGTACACGGCATCCTCCCGGAAGTCTCCCTGAAGAAACTTAACCCCGGGAATGGGGTCCATCTCCAGAATATCAGAAGCAATCACCAGGCCATGATCCCCCACCAACCTGGCCGCCATCTGGCTCCAGCCCCCGGGCGCCGCGCCCAGGTCGAGCACCGTCATACCTGGCTTTATCAGGGCATCTTTATCGTTGATTTCCAATAACTTATAGACTGCACGAGAGCGCCAGCCCTCGTCTTTGGCCCGCTGCACATAAACATCATCAAAATGTTCACGCAGCCATTTTCCGCTGGTTTTGGAACGCGACAAACTTCACCTCTGGGTTCAATACAGTGCAGAACCGCCTATTTTGCCCGATGGGCACTTGCACTGCGAATTTTTTGGTGTCCGGCCCCGGACTACTCTACAATACGCGCCCGGTGACTCTCAGGCAGGTATTCTCAGCATGGCTTTGACCCAAGATCAGAAAAAACGCTTTCGCAAATTGGCCCACCATTTGAAGCCAGTGGTTCTGGTGTCCGAAAATGGCCTGTCCGAGGGAGTAATGAATGAGCTGGACCGAGCACTGGAAGATCACGAGTTGATCAAAATTCGGGTCAATACCATGGATCGGGAGGATAAGGTGGCCATCATTAACGAGATCTGCGCCCAATGCGGAGCGGAGCTGGCTCAGGTGATCGGCAAAATGGCCGTGTTGTACCGGCCCGCCAAAAAGCAGAACCCCAAACTTTCCAATCTGGTTCGACTGCAACAGCAATAACGCCGGCTTCCAAAGTTTTTGCACAATTTGTGGATATACTGGGACAAAAGCGACTCTCAATGATCCGGTATGTCCATTCACAAGAAATTATTGCTCACCTTCATCGTCTTCAGTGGTGTACTGATCATCAGCATGGCATTGCTGGTAAAGTGGAGTTTTCAGTATAACTTTCGCGCCTATGTAAAAGAGCAGAACTTGTCCCGTCTGCAGGAGGGTGCCCTGCGTCTGGCGGATTACTATGCACAACACGGCAATTGGAACAGCCTGCAGAATGATCCGCCACAGTTGCGACAATTGATGCGCCGCCCCTCACCCCTTTCAGGTCCGCCCGGGCCACCCCTTCCTGACGAATACAGCACCAGCGCGCCGCCGCCTGCCAAGTCCATGCGTCTTTTCTTTCTCCTGGACGCTGAACACCGGTTGCTGTTGGGCAAAGCGCCGCAGCACATCCAGCCCCACCAGCTGGCCCCCATTACTGTGGGTGGCCAACCTGTGGGTTATCTTGGTTACGACCTGGACCGGCGCGTACTCAGCCACATGGACGAACGCTTCGCCCAACGGCAGGGGCGGCAGTTGCTGCTGATTTCCATCACCGGCATTATTCTGTCGCTGTTGTTCGCCTGGCCCCTGTCCCGCTTTCTGGTGGCCAGGCTGGATCAGTTGGGCCAGCAGATTCATCATCTGAGCGAAGGCCGATACGATGCGCGCGTGGCATTGAGTGGTGAGGATGAGTTATCCCGTTTAGGAACACACCTGAATCACCTGGCACTGACACTGCAACAGACGGAACAATCCCGCCGCAAGTGGGTGGCGGATATTTCCCACGAGCTGCGCACGCCACTGGCCACTTTGCGGGCACAGCTGGAAGCCATTGAAGATGGGGTGCACACCTACAATGAGCGCACCCACCAGCGCCTGGTACAGCAAACCCAACGCCTGCAGCAACTGGTGGAGGATCTCTACCAGCTGTCCCTGGCGGATGTAGGTGCGTTGCAGTACCGAAAGCAGCCCTGTGATCCCATTGCCCTGGTGCAAGACTGTGTTGAGGAGTTCCGGGACGCGTTTGCCAAAGCCGGCATCACTTTGGACACCGATATCAGGCTCACGCCCGGCCTGCGCCTGTTGGCAGATCCGCAACGCCTGCATCAACTACTGTGCAATCTGTTGGAAAACAGCCTGCGCTACACCCACCCCCCCGGCGCAGCCTTTATTCGCGCCCACCAGGACCACGATCAATTGATTATCTCCGTGGAGGACACTTCACCAGGGGTTTCAGAGGTGCAACTGAATCATCTGTTTGAGCGCTTTTATCGCGGTGAAAGCTCCCGCAACCGGGAAACCGGCGGTGCCGGCCTTGGACTGAACCTGTGCCGCAGCATCGTGGAGGCCCACGCTGGCAGCATCAGCGCCAGCGCCAGCCGCCTGGGCGGGCTTGCGGTAACGGTAACATTACCCGTGAGGACAGCATGACCAGAGTGTTGATCGTTGAGGACGAAAAGGATCTGGCCGATCTGCTGACCGATTATCTGCAGCACCATCAGATCGATTCACAACAGGTTGCCGATGGCAATAACGTCATAGCATACTTTCTGGGTTACCAACCGGACCTGATTCTGCTGGATCTGATGCTGCCCAATAAAGATGGGCTGACACTGTGTAAAGAGATCCGCGCGCAAAGCCAGGTGCCGATTATTATGGTAACGGCGAAAGTGGAGGAGATTGACCGCCTGCTTGGCCTGGAGCTGGGGGCTGACGACTACATTTGCAAGCCCTACAGCCCACGGGAAGTGGTGGCCCGTATCAAAGCCGTCCTGCGGCGTTCAACCACGATTTCTCCACCGCCGGAGGCAAGCCACGGGCCTTTGGTGATGGACCCTGATTCATTGAGTGCCCAACTCTTTGGCGCACCATTGACACTCACCAGCGTAGAATTCAGGTTACTGCAAACCCTGAGCGAACACCCGCACCGTATTTTCAGCCGCGACCAACTGATGGACCGCATGTACCAGGACCGTCGTGTGGTCAATGACCGCACCATCGATTCCCATATCAACAAACTGCGCAAAAAACTCAGTGTTGCCTGTCCTCACTGTGAGGTCGTTCATTCCGTATACGGTGTCGGCTACAAATTTGAACTTCCACAATCTTTGGATAATTGATGTGATTTTTCTGCATCATGCTTCGCAATACTGTATTGGAAACCAAACACACCAGGAGCAAATCAATGAGAACCCTTATCGCACTTATCATCAGCACCGTCATAGCCATCCCGGTATTGGCCATGCCTCCGGGCGACGGCAGCCAAATGCTCAAAGGCATGACCCGGCAACTGAATTTAACCGATGAACAACAGGCTCAGGTAAAGGCCATTCTGGAATCCAAAAAAGCGGAAATGGAGGCCATTCGGGCGCAGATGCAAACATTGCACGCGCAGACCAACGCTGAAATCAAAACCGTGCTGAATCCAGAACAAATCAAAAAGTTCGAAACAATGCAGGAAAAACGCAGGGAGCGCTTCGAAAACAAACGCGAACACCATGAACGCGGCTATCAGAAATAAGAACAGGAGCCACCTTCAGCCGACTTCTTAACCTGCTTTACGCCGCGCACTGCGGCGTTTTTTTATTCCCGGCTACGTCTAACGGCAAAATAGGCCAGGCCGGATAACGCCTGCACCACCGCCACCGCATTCGCCATTGCTCCCACTGCGGGAACATGCAGGCTCGCCAACATTCCCAGAGCGCTCAGACCAACCGGCATCAGCGCACACCACTGCATCCATGATACGGCAACCTGAGCGCGCTGCATCCACAACAAAACCAGCAAGACCAGGGTCAGCCCGGATACCGTCAACCACTGCATTTTGTATACGGCCAATGGCACGCCAGCGGGCACCTGACTGTCATAAAATGGCAGCCATACCAGCACGAACAACCAGACGGCCCCAAGCAACAGGACTTCTATTGCCTGCAGCAGAAAGCGCGGTGTTAAATCGCGCTCCCCTGATTGCGGTGCTTGCGGTTGGAGTGGGATTTTCTGCATGGAACACGCACAAAGAAAAGGGCGGTTGCCCGCCCTTTTCTTATATGTGCTTTACCTTGATTATCTCGTACACCACAGTTCCCCCGGGTGTGTCGACAGCGACTTCATCCCCTTCCATTTTACCGATGAGGCCACGGGCAATGGGCGAGTTAACCGACAGTTTCCCCTGTTTGATATCCGCCTCGTCATCACCGACCACCTGGAAGGTCTTCTCCTGATCTTTATCCACATCATACAGATCAACGGTGACACCAAAGATCACCTTACCACTGTTGTCGATCTTGGAGATGTCGATGATCTGGGCATTGCCCAACTTACCTTCTATCTCCATGATTCGGCCTTCAACAAACCCCTGCTCCTCTCGGGCAGCGTGGTATTCCGCGTTTTCCTTAAGATCGCCGTGCTCACGGGCCTCGGCAATGGCCGCCACGATTCGTGGCCGTTCCACCCGCTTCAGATGATCCAGTTCTTGTCGTAACTTTTCCGCGCCATTCACGGTCATTGGAAATCGATTCATGCTAGTAACTCCGCGTGTAAATCCTGTAATCGTCGAACCACTATCTCCACATCTGAATTCAACGCCGCACAGATGGCCTGCGCGCCAGCGATGGTTGTGGTATAGGCCACTTTATTCTGCAGCGCTTCACGGCGAATATGATAAGAATCCGCCACCGCCTGGGTACCTTCAGTGGTGTTGACGATCAGATCTACATCTTTGTTCTTGATAGCATCCACAATATGCGGACGCCCTTCTTTCACTTTATTGATCTGTTTTACTTCCAGACCGGCGTCTTTGATCATCCGCGCCGTGCCGCCGGTGGCCACCAACTTAAAGCCAAGTTCGGTGAGCTGACGGGCCACGTCGACGGCCGCGGGTTTATCGCTCTCACGCACACTGATAAAGACAGTGCCTTTGGTGGGGAGTTTCTCGCCTGCGCCCAGGGAAGCCTTACCGAAAGCTTCACCGAACTCATCACCCACGCCCATCACTTCACCTGTGGATTTCATTTCCGGCCCCAGAATCGGATCAACACCCTGGAACTTGGCGAAGGGAAACACGGCCTCTTTAACAAAGTAGTGCTTGGGTACAATTTCGGTGGTGAAACCCTGTTCCTGCAATGAGGTTCCCGCCATACAACGTGCGGCCACTTTTGCCAGGGACACGCCGATACACTTGGATACGAACGGCACGGTACGGGAAGCCCTGGGATTCACTTCCAACACATAAACTTCGTTACGCTTGACCGCAAACTGAACGTTCATCAGCCCCACCACACCCAACTCCAGGGCCATTTTGCGGGACTGCTCACGCATGATGTCCTGCACGTCCTGATTCAGGTTATAGGGAGGCAGCGAACAGGCGGAATCGCCAGAATGCACACCGGCCTGCTCAATATGCTGCATCAAACCACCGATAACCACCTGCTTGCCATCGGATACGGCGTCCATGTCCACTTCGATGGCATCATCCAGAAACCGATCCAGCAACACCGGCGCATCGTTGGATACGCTGACCGCCTCAGTCATATAGCGACGCAGCTCGGATTCCTTATACACAATCTCCATGGCGCGACCACCCAGCACATAGGAAGGACGAACCACCAGCGGATAGCCGATTTCCTCAGCGTAGCGCACGGCTTCTTCCGTGGAGCGGGCCGTTCTGTTGGGCGGCTGGCGCAACTTTAAGCGTTCGATCATCTGCTGGAATCGTTCACGGTCTTCCGCACGGTCAATGGCATCCGGGGTGGTGCCAATGATGGGCACACCGGCCGCTTCCAGATCGCGGGCCAGTTTCAGGGGTGTCTGACCGCCGAACTGGACGATAACCCCTTTCGGCTTTTCCAGATTCACGATGGCCAGCACATCTTCAAGGGTAACCGGCTCGAAGTACAAGCGATCGGAGGTGTCATAATCCGTGGATACTGTTTCGGGATTGCAGTTCACCATAATGGTTTCATAGCCATCATCCCGCATGGCCAGGGCCGCATGCACACAGCAATAATCGAATTCGATGCCCTGACCAATTCGGTTAGGACCACCACCCAGCACCATGATTTTGTCACGGTTACTGGGTTCAGCTTCGCACTCTTCCTCGTAAGTCGAGTACATATACGCAGTGGTGGTCGCAAACTCGGCTGCACAGGTATCGACGCGCTTGTAAACGGGTTTGATGCCCATTTCCTCACGGCGCTTACGCACCTGTTTTTCGGACACACCCAACAGTTTGGACAGACGGGCGTCCGAGAATCCTTTACGTTTCAGTTGCCAGAAGCGGTCTCTGGTCATATCACCGATGGCAGATTTCACCAGCATCAGCTCGTCGCGAATGATGTCCTCGATCTGCACCAGATACCAGGGGTCAATACCGGTGCACTGGTACACTTCATCAATGCTCATGCCGGCCCGGAAGGCATCACCCAGCACCCAGATCCGATTCGGGCCGGGGTTTTTCAGCAGGTTCAGCAGCTGATCCCGCACATCATCGGCTTCCAGATCCAGGTACGGATCAAAACCATCGGCACCCACTTCCAGGCCGCGCAGCGCTTTTTGCATTGACTCCTGGAAGGTGCGGCCGATCGCCATCACTTCGCCCACGGATTTCATCTGAGTGGTAAGCGTGGGGGTGGATTTGACGAACTTTTCAAAATTGAAGCGCGGTATTTTCGTCACCACGTAATCAATGGAAGGCTCAAAAGATGCCGGAGTATTGCCGCCGGTAATGTCGTTTTGCAGCTCATCCAGGGTGTAGCCCACCGCCAGCTTGGCCGCCACCTTGGCAATGGGAAAGCCGGTTGCCTTGGAGGCCAGCGCCGAAGAGCGCGACACCCGCGGGTTCATTTCAATCACCACCAGGCGGCCGGTGTTGGGACACATGCCGAACTGCACGTTGGAACCACCGGTTTCCACGCCGATCTCACGCAGTACAGCCAATGAGGCATCCCGCAGGATCTGGTATTCCTTATCGGTGAGAGTCTGAGCCGGGGCAACGGTGATGGAGTCACCGGTATGAACACCCATGGGATCGAAATTTTCAATGGAACAGACAATGATGCAGTTGTCGTTTTTATCCCGCACCACTTCCATTTCATACTCTTTCCAGCCAATGAGGGATTCATCAATCAGCAATTCATTGGTGGGTGACAAATCCAGGCCACGCTCACAGATTTCCACAAATTCATCGCGGTTATAGGCAATCCCGCCACCGGACCCCCCCATGGTAAAAGAGGGGCGGATAATGCAGGGAAAACCCAGCACATCCAGTACCTGCAGGGCTTCTTCCATACTGTGGGCGATCTGAGCCCGCGGTGTTTCCAGACCAATGGACTTCATGGCTTTATCAAAGCGCTCACGGTCTTCTGCTTTATCGATGGCATCCTGGGTGGCACCGATCAACTCCACACCGAATTGCTCCAGCACACCTTTTTTGGCCAGATCCAGAGCACAGTTCAGTGCTGTTTGCCCACCCATGGTGGGCAGCAGGGCATCGGGGCGCTCCTGCTCGATGACCTTGGCCACGGTTTTCCATTCCACCGGTTCGATATAGGTGGCATCCGCCATGGCGGGATCAGTCATGATTGTGGCCGGGTTGGAATTCACCAGAATGACGCGGAACCCCTCTTCCCGCAGGGCTTTACAGGCTTGCGCGCCGGAGTAGTCAAATTCGCAGGCCTGCCCGATCACAATGGGACCGGCACCCAGAATCAAAATACTTTGTATGTCAGTACGTTTTGGCATTGCATCCTACCGTTGCGTTAATTGGCTTGCTTGGCGCGTTCCTGCATCAGTTCGACAAAATGATCGAACAGAGGTGCAGCATCATGGGGGCCGGGGCTGGCTTCCGGGTGACCCTGAAAACTGAATGCGGGCTTATCTGTGCGATGAATCCCCTGTAGGGAGCCATCGAACAATGAACGATGAGTGGCCCGCAGATTATCAGGCAGGGTATCTTCATCAGCGGCAAAGCCGTGATTCTGGCTGGTGATCAGCACAGTCTTATCATCCAGATTCTGCACCGGGTGATTGGCCCCGTGGTGACCGAATTTCATTTTCACGGTTTTGGCACCACTGGCCAACGCCAACAGCTGATGACCCAGACAGATCCCGAATACCGGTATATCGGTTTCCAGAATCTCTTTGATGGCTTTGATGGCGTAGTCGCAGGGTTCCGGATCACCGGGACCGTTGGATAAAAAGATGCCGTCCGGATTCATGGCCAGCACATCGCTGGCAGGGGTTTGCGCCGGCACCACGGTGAGCTCGCAACCGCGATCCACCAGCATACGCAGAATATTGCGCTTCACCCCGTAGTCATAGGCCACCACCTTGTATTGGCCAGCCTCATGACGGGCATGACCCTTACCCCAGGACCAGGATCCTTCAGCCCAGAAATAGGGTTCGGAAACCGTCACTTCCTTAGCCAAATCCATGCCTTTAAGGCCACCAAAGCCCCGGGCAGCCGCCAGAGCCACCTCTTCATCCACATCACCGGCCATTATGCAGCCGCCCAATGCGCCTTTCTCCCGCAGGATTCGGGTCAGCTTGCGGGTGTCGATATCGGCGATACCCACCACGCCGTTATCACGCAGGTATTCATCCAGATTCTTCTGGCGCCGCCAGTTGCTGGCCATTAACGGCAGGTTCCGGATGATGAGGCCAGCCGCCCAAATCTGGCGGGATTCCTCGTCCTCCTCGGTGACGCCGGTATTGCCAATGTGGGGATAGGTCAGGGTGACCATCTGGCGGGCATAGGATGGGTCGGTCAGGATTTCCTGATAGCCGGTCATCGCAGTATTAAAAACTACTTCGCCTACGGATTGCCCGTCGGCTCCAATGGATACACCCCGAAACAGGGTGCCGTCTTCTAGGGCCAAAATGGCTGGTTTGTTCAAGCCAACCTCCATTGCTGGTCGATGCGGGTGCTAAGTTCGATGTTACGGCAACTCGTTCACCAGTTGCAAAAAAGCGGAATAGATTCAAAGAGATCCATCCCGCTTTGTTGATTCTGTTACTGGCTTGATCAGGTGCTTGGTGTGATATGGCGGCTTTTTCACCCTCTGAAAAACGCCAGGCCGAACACGAGCGGGCTTGATACAGCGAACTGCTAAGCCTTGCTTAAGGTCGGTTGGTGAGTGATTGGATGAAGAACCGCTCCACCATGGAGCTGATCGGGCGCTATTTTATCGAATTGGAGGTATGGCGTCTATTGCTTTGTGGCATTCGGCACACTGCCACACCACCAGATCCCATTTCTGCTGCAATTGACCGCCTGTAACGGGGTTCACCCCTTAACAGCAGGCGGTAGCAGCAGGCAGGCCCGCTTAATACCCGCCGGCTGCAAAGGGGTAAAAGCGCTGTTAGCGCAAACCCAGCACGTCCTGCATATCAAACAAGCCGGGTTCTTTGTCACCCAGCCAGCGGCAGGCCCGCACGGCACCCCGGGCGAAATTCATCCGGCTGGTAGCCTTATGGGTGATTTCAACCCGCTCACCATCGGCCGCAAACATCACCGTGTGCTCGCCAACAATGTCGCCGGCGCGCACCGTGGCAAAACCGATCGTATCCCGATCGCGGGGGCCTTCCTGCCCTTCCCGACCGTACACTGCCACCTTGTTCAAGTCCCGCCCCAGGGTATCGGCTACCACTTCACCCATGCGCAGCGCCGTACCGGAGGGAGCATCCACTTTGTGGCGGTGATGGGCTTCCACCACCTCGATATCCACTTCATCGCCCAACACCCGGGCGGCGATTTCCAACAGCTTGAAGCACAGATTCACCCCCATGCTCATATTGGGAGCAAACATAATGGCGGTTTTGCCCGCCGCTTGCGCCAGCCTGGCCTTTTCCTCATCACTGAGCCCGGTGGTACCAATGGCCATCTTCTTGCCGTGCCGGGCACAGAACTCGGCATTGGCCACCGTGGCAGCCGGCGCCGTAAAATCGATTAACACATCGAAATCATCTTTCACGGCTTCCAGGCTGTCTGCAACCGTGACACCCAGCTTGCCAATGGCCGCCAGCTCCCCGGCATCGGAGCCGATCAGGGAGTTGCCGGGGCGGTCAATGGCGGCGGTGAGGGTGACACCCTCACCTTCGGTGACAGCCTGGATCAGGGCGCGCCCCATGCGGCCCGCTGCGCCGATGACGGCGACTCGTACGTCGGAATTGCTCACGTTGATTCCTTTGTATGGATACTAAATCAGGTTTAATCGTAATCGGCTAGATCGCTACAGGAAGAGAAGATACCTTCCCCAGAACACGCCGTAAACCCATCCCTGGGGGCTTCACAACCGCATCCCTGCGGTTGGGAGTTCTGGGGAAGGTATCTTCTCTTCCTTACGCTATCACTTCATAGCATGCTCAGTGGCAGCCAACCTCTATGGCAAATGCGATGATAAAGGCCATCGCCGTCATGAGCGCCGGGAAGACAAGGCGAGAGCCGGCCCGCTTACAACATGTCGTCGAAGAAAGACTTCACCCCATCAAACCAACCACTCTTTTTCGGTGACTGGCGGTGACCTTCCTTTTCCAGGCTTTCCTGGAACTGCTTAAGCAGCTCTTTCTGATCCTTCGACAGGTTAACCGGTGTTTCAATGATAACCCGGCACAACAGATCGCCGGCATTGCCACCGCGCACCGGTGTAACGCCTTTGCCCCGCAAACGGAACAATTTACCGGTCTGGGTTTCGGATGGAATTTTCAGTTTTACGCGGCCATCCAAAGTCGGCACTTCCAGCTCACCACCCAAGGCAGCATCGACGAAACTGATGGGCACTTCGGTATAAAGATCCTTGCCTTCACGACGGAAGATGGAATGATCACGCACCGCCACCTGCACATACAGATCACCGGCCGGGCCTCCATTGAGCCCCGCCTCACCCTCACCGGCCAGGCGAATACGGTCGCCGGTATCCACACCCGGGGGAATTTTTACCGACAAGGTTTTGCGCTTTTCTTTACGGCCCTGGCCATGACAATCGGAACAGGGATCCTTGATGATTTTGCCCTGGCCGCGACACGCCGGACAGGTCTGCTGCACCGAGAAAAAGCCCTGTTGCATGCGCACCTGACCCACGCCACCGCAGGTATTACAGGTGACCGGGTTAGTGCCTTTTTTGGCACCGGAACCATCACAGGTATCGCAATGCACCATAGTGGGAACCCGGATCTCAACACTGGTGCCTTTAACCGCCTCTTCCAGATCCAGTTCCAGGGTATAGCGCAAATCCGAGCCGCGGTTGTTGCGGCTGCCACCGCGTCCACCACCACCGCCAAAGATATCCCCGAACACATCTCCGAATATATCGCTGAAGCTGGCGCCGGCGCCGGCACCGGCGTGGAAGCCACCGCCACCCATGTTGGGATCAACACCGGCATGACCGTATTGGTCATAGGCGGCCTTTTTCTGTTCGTCGGAAAGCACTTCGTAAGCTTCGGTGGCTTCCTTGAATTTCGCCTCCGCCTCTTTGTCGTCCGGGTTACGGTCGGGATGATATTTCATGGCCAGCTTACGATAGGCTTTTTTAATATCCTGCGCACTGGCGCCCTTGCTTACCCCGAGTACTTCGTAAAAATCTCTTTTCGACATGCGTTCAGACCAATTAGATGAAATGAATGGTGCGAATTATACCTTTGTCGGAACCGGGTGTCCGACACAAGAGCGCGGAGACAGTGCTCCGCGACCCGATAATGCCGTTGGCAAGAACAGCAGCTGGGGAGCGGCGAACTCACACCGAATTCGCCGCTCCGGTACTGCTTACTTCTTGCTGTCGTCCACTTCTTCGAACTCGGCGTCTACCGCGTCGTCAGCGGAGCCTTTCTCAGCCGCTCCAGCATCCGCCGCCGCGTCAGTGGCTTCAGCGCCACCCTGAGCCTGCTGTTCGGCGTAGAGCCGCTGCGCCAGACCGGAGGAAGCTTCCGTCAGCTCCTTGGTCTTGGCTTCGATGGCGTCCTTGTCATCACCCTTCAGGGCTTCTTCCAGTGCCGTGATGGCGGACTCGATGGCGGTTTTCTCTTCCGGTTGAACTTTGTCAGCGGCATCTTCCAGCGTCTTTTTGGTGGCGTGGATCATGCCATCAGCCTGGTTGCGAACCGTCACCAGCTCTTCGAACTTGCGATCTTCCTCGGCGTGGGATTCTGCATCCCGCACCATTTGATCAATCTCATCATCGCTCAGACCGGAAGAGGCCTTGATCACGATGGACTGCTCTTTGCCGGTGGCCTTGTCCTTCGCGCTGACGTTCAGAATACCGTTGGCATCAATATCGAAGGTAACTTCAATTTGCGGCATGCCCCGCGGTGCCGGCGGAATGTCCGCCAGATCAAAGCGACCCAGTGATTTGTTCTGGGAAGCCTGCTTACGCTCACCCTGGCACACGTGCACGGTTACGGCTGTCTGGTTGTCGTCCGCGGTAGAGAAGATCTGCGATTTCTTGGTCGGAATCGTAGTGTTCTTCTCGATCAGCGGCGTCATCACTCCACCCATGGTTTCGATACCCAGGGTCAGGGGTGTTACGTCCAGCAGCAGTACGTCTTTTACATCTCCGGCCAGTACCGCAGCCTGGATGGAAGCACCCACGGCTACCGCTTCATCCGGGTTTACATCCTTGCGGGGTTCCTTGCCGAAGAAATCTTTTACCTTCTGTTGAACCAGAGGCATACGGGTCTGACCGCCCACAAGAATTACTTCATTGATATCGGACGCTTTCAAACCGGCATCCTTCAACGCGGTTTCGCAGGGCTTCAGGGAATCTTCCACCATTTTCTCAACCAGCGATTCCAGCTTGGCGCGGGTCAACTTGATGTTCAAGTGTTTCGGGCCGGAAGCATCCGCCGTGATGTAAGGCAGGTTCACTTCAGTCTGCTGGCTGGAAGACAACTCGATCTTGGCTTTCTCTGCGGCTTCTTTCAGGCGCTGCAGGGCCAAAGGATCGTTGTGCAGATCGATGCCGGAATCCTTCTGGAAGGTATCCGCTAAATATTCGATCAGGCGCAGGTCGAAATCCTCACCACCCAGGTGGGTGTCACCGTTGGTGGCCAGTACTTCAAACTGGTGCTCGCCATCCACTTCGGCGATTTCGATGATGGAAATATCGAAGGTACCACCACCCAGGTCATAAACCGCCACCACGGAATCACCGCGCTTCTTGTCCATACCGTAAGCCAGTGCGGCGGCGGTAGGCTCGTTGATGATGCGCTTCACATCCAGACCGGCGATACGGCCGGCATCTTTGGTGGCCTGACGCTGACTGTCGTTGAAGTAGGCAGGTACCGTGATCACCGCTTCGGTGACCGCTTCACCCAGATAGTCTTCGGCGGTCTTCTTCATTTTCTTCAGAATTTCCGCAGACACCTGAGGGGGCGCCATCTTTTTGCCGTGGGCTTCCACCCAGGCATCACCATTGTCGGACTTGATGATCTTGAAGGGGGCGCGCTTCAAATCTTTCTGCACTTCGTTGTCAGTGAACTTGCGTCCGATCAGACGCTTCACCGCAAACAAGGTGTTGTGGGGGTTGGTCACCGCCTGACGTTTGGCGGATTGACCCACCAGGATCTCCCCATCTTCGTTGTAGGCAATGATGGAAGGAGTGGTACGATCACCTTCGCTGTTCTCGATAACCTTGGGCTTGTCACCCTCCATTACCGCTACGCACGAGTTGGTTGTACCCAGGTCGATGCCGATAATTTTACCCATTTTAAACTCTCCGCTGCTTTGCTCGATTCAGGCTGTCTAAGCCCTTAACGGTTCTGTAAATGAAACTTTTTTGCCTGAGGGCCGGCCCTTGCATTTGGCCTTACCCCTTGTCTGGTTACCTAGATGGGGGCTTGCCCCACCTTTTCAAGTGCTTATCCTGATAACTTGTCTGAAATTCAGGGCATTTGCCTTACGGCGCCTTTGACACCACCACCATGGCCGGACGCACCAACCGCCCTTTCAACACATAGCCTTTTTGCATCACTGCCATCACGGAATTGGGCTCCATGTCCGGGTTGGGCACCATGGACATGGCCTGGTGAAATTCCGGGTTGAAGGGCTCACCCATGGGATTGAGTTGCTCAATACCGTGCTTGCCCAGGGTATCCACGAACATTTTCAGGGTCAGCTCAACCCCGTCCCGCATGGCCTTGACCGCTTCGTTCTCCAGGTTTTCTGCGGCCTCCAGGGCACGCTCCAGACTGTCGATCACGGGCAGTAAATCGGATGAGAACTTATCCAGCGCGAATTTGTGGGCATTTTCCACGTCCCGCTCTGCGCGGCGACGGATATTCTGCACTTCCGCCTGAGCCCGTATTACAGAATCCGACTGCTCGGTGACTTTGGCCTGCAATGCCGCCACCTCTTCCATCAGTGACTCCACGGTCGGAGCTTCCAGATTCTCAACCGGTTCCGCCTGCTGGGCCTCGGTGGCCTGCTCAACGGATGCCTGCTCCACACCCTCCTGCTGAGGCTGCTCTTCATCCTGTGGGCGCGTGGCTTCTTCGTTGGACATACAAATTCTCCAAACAAAACAAAAGGTTATCCAAACCGCTGCGAAATAGCGGCAAGATTCTAACAAAAATTTGAAGGCTATATGGGGGTTAACTGGCGGGCTTCAAGGCCGCCGAGAGAATTTTTGCTGTTAAATCAACCATGGGAATGACTTTCTGGTAGGGCATTCGGGTGGGGCCGATCACCGCCAGCACCCCCAGCACCTCATCCTCGGTGCCATAAGGCGACGAGATCAGGCTGCACTCGTCCAGCATTTCATAGCCGGACTCCTGACCGATGTAAATTTGAATACCATCCGCACTGACACAGTGATCCATAAGATCCAGCAGATCCCGCTTGCGCTGGAAGGCATCGAACAACTCCCGCAAGCGATCCACGCCCTGCTCATCGGCCATGGCCAGCAGGTTCGACTGGCCGGACACAACGCACTCCGGCTGCCCGCTGGGCTGGAAACTCTGGCCCGCCACTTCAATCACCGTCTGCATCAGGGAATCCATACGCACCTTGTCATCCCGCATGGCGGCCAGCAGCCGATCCCGGATCGCGCCCAGGGGGTTGCCGATAAAGTGCTGATTGAGATAGTTGGCTGCCTGCTGCAATTCAGATTCATTGTAGCGGCGATTGGTGGTAATGATCCGGTTCTGCACCTCGCGATCATTGAGCACCAGGATCACCAGCACCCGCTTGCCTTCCAGCGGCAGAAACTCAACCTGGCGCAGGCTGGACCGATCGCTTTTGGGCACCATCACAATACCCGCCATGGAGGTCAGATCCGACAGCACCTCAGAGGCTTCCTCCATCAATGCCTGGGGGGTTTTATCGGGTAACAGGCGCTGCTTGACCTGATCCACGTTCTCCCGCCCCGGTGAGGACACCGTCAGCATGGTGTCCACAAACATGCGATAACCCAGGGAGGTGGGTACGCGGCCGGCGGAGGTGTGCGGAGAATGGATCAGGCCCCGCTCCTCGAGCTGGGCCATCACATTGCGAATGGTGGCCGGGCTGGCGGAATTGACCATGGACTGGGCAATGGCCTTGGAGCCCACCGGCTCGCCATCGCGGATATAACGCTCCACCAGCGCTTTCAGCACTTCTTCGGCACGATCCACCTTTGGTCGCATCTGGGCCCCGTCACATGATTGAAAATCAGCAGTAATTTTTGATTCTAGCGCGCCTTTGACGATGGCGACAAGCCACCAATTTCCCTATCATGGTGGCACACTCCCAGGATCAACCAGGCGCGATCACGTCCACTATGCTCACACACATCAACATCCGCAATTTTGCCATTGTCGAACAGCTGGATCTGGATATCCCCAACAAACTGACGGTGGTCACCGGTGAAACCGGGGCCGGCAAGTCGATCATGATCGATGCCCTGGGCCTGGCTCTGGGCAATCGCGCCGACTCCGGCTCCGTGCGCCACAGCGCCGACAAGGCGGAAATCCTCGCCACCTTTGATGTCCATAACAATCCGGCCGCCCGCAGCTGGCTGCAAGCGCGGGATCTGGACGCCGACCACGAGTGCATCCTGCGGCGGGTGATTGCCGCCGATGGCCGCAGCCGAGCCTACATCAACGGCACCCCCTCCCCGATCCAGAGCCTGAAAGAACTGGGGGAAATGTTAGTAAGCATTCACGGACAACACGAGCACCAGGCCCTGCTGCGCAGGGATACCCACCGTTTGTTGCTGGACGAGTTTGCCGGGCTCAACCAGCAGGCCAAAGCCGTGGCCGACGCCTTCCGCCATTGGCAAACAGCGCAGCAGGCGTTTGAACACTTCCGTGATCACGCCAAAGAGATGCAGGACCGGGCTGACCTGCTGCGTTTCCAGATCAACGAATTGGATGAGCTGAAACCCGTTGCCGGTGAACTGGCCACGCTGGAGGCAGAACACAAGAAACTGTCCAATGTGGAATCCCTGCTCAGTCGCGGACAACAGGCGCTAACCGGGCTCAGTGAAGGCGACCCCAGCCTGGTGGACCAAACCCACAGTGTCCTGCACCTGTTGAAGGATATGCTGGACGAAGATCCCGGCCTGAAAGAGATGACCGAGCTGGTAGAAAGCGCCCGCATTCAGCTGGATGAGGCCGGTACCAGTCTGCGCCACTACCTCGACAGCCTGGATCTGGACCCGGAACACTACCAGGCCCTGGATTCACGCATTGCGGCCTATTTTCACCTGGGACGAAAGCATCGGGTTGACCCGCAACAACTGGCCGAACTCTGGCATGAATTGCAAACCGAGCTGGACGCCATTGATGGCGGCGAGGAAAAACTGGCCAAGCTGGAGCAGGCGGCAGAGGCGGCCCGGACGGCATATCTGGCAGCCGCCACCAAGCTGTCAAAAGGGCGCGCCAAGGAAGCCAAAAAACTGGGCAAACTCATTACCGAAAAGGTGCAACCGCTGGGCATGCCGGGGGCCGAATTTCAGGTAGACCTGCAGCCCCTCAGCACCGAACAGTATTCAGCCAACGGCCTGGAAACTGTGGAATTCATTGTCCGCACCAACCCCGGCCAACCGGCCAAACCGCTCAACAAGGTGGCCTCCGGAGGCGAACTCTCCCGCATCAGCCTGGCTATTCAGGTGGCCTGCGCCGCCAAAACCAATGTGGCAACCCTGGTGTTTGATGAGGTGGACGTGGGCATCGGCGGCGGTGTTGCCCAGATCGTGGGTCAACTATTGCGGGAACTGGGCCACCATAACCAGGTTATGTGCGTCACCCACCTGCCCCAGGTGGCGGCTCAGGGCCACACCCATCTGCACGTAAACAAGCAGACCAGCAAGAACCAGACACACACGGACATTGCAAAGCTGTCACAGGATGAGAAAGTAGCAGAGATTGCCCGGATGCTGGGCGGATTGAAGATTTCAGAACAGACTCTGGCGCATGCCAGGGAGTTGATTGAGGAAAGCCAGGCTTAAGCTTTCCTCTTCACCGAGTGCAGTCACCGGGTGCAATCACCACACTCGTGGCAACACCGGGTAACAGGTGGTTATTTCTTGGGTTTAACGTACAGCACCAGATTGTGATCCACCAGATCGAAACCGTGCTTCTCCGCGATGGCGTGCTGAAGCACTTCGATCTCTTCATCTACAAACTCGATGACCTGACCAGTATCCACACAAACCATATGGTCATGATGGTCGCCTTTATCCAGCTCAAACACGGCATGACCACCATCAAAGTTCAATCGGCTCACCAACCCGGCGCTTTCGAACTGAGTCAGCACCCGGTATACCGTCGCCAGCCCCACATCATCTCCCGCGTCCAACAGGGCCTTATACACATCTTCTGCGCTCATATGGTGGCTGTCGGAGGCTTCCAGAATCTGCAGGATCTTCACGCGCGGCAGGGTAACTTTGAGGCCGGCTTTGCGCAATTCCTGATTTTCATTTGTCATAGGGATCTTTCTTCGTTTTACGGTTTCTAAAGAATCCGCGTTACCTGTATGATGTTCGTTTTTTGCGAAGATAGTGGAAAACCTTACCAGATGCAAAACTTGTTGAACGCTTTCCGCAGCGGCCGGCACGCCGCAACACTGATTCTGCTGGTGGCAACGCTGCTGGCCGGCGGCTGTAGCTCCCTGCGCTTTCCCGGCGTGTTCCGTATTGATGTCGGCCAGGGCAATCTTATCACCAAGGAAATGGTGGACAAACTGAGGGTGGGCATGACCCCGCGCCAGGTGGAATATGTGATGGGCTCCCCCATGGTGGCGGATACCTTTCACCCAAACCGCTGGGACTACATTTACAGTCTGGAAACCGGTAAAGGCATCCAGATTCAGAACCAGCTAACGCTCTTTTTTAATAACGAGCGCCTGGCCAGAATCGACACCAGCCGCTACAAAGATCCGGAACAACTGCGTAACGACCTGCTGCAACAAATGGGTCTGCCGGTGCCACGGTCTGAAAATAAAGATAAAGACCAAGACAAAGCCACACCCAACACCGAAGCCTGATCGCATTTGGCCCGGGGCTATTCCTCCCCGGCGGCCTTTTTGGCAGCACGCTTTTTACGCACTTCCTTAGGATCGGCAATCAGAGGGCGGTACAGCTCAACCCGCTCGCCCTCTTCCAGCACACGCTCTTTGGGTTTGCGTTCGGCCTTGCCGAACACCCCCATGGGCACCGCATCCACATCCAGCCCGGCAAACTTGTCCGCAATGCCGGACTGAACCACCGCATCATACATGGTGGTTCCTTTTTTCACAGACAAAGGCACAATCAGCTGCTTCTCGGGCAAAGCATAGGCCACTTCCACTTGAATCATCGGTTCACTCATTTCACGCCATCAGTTTATTGAACATTACCACCGCCACGCCCGCCGGCGATACGAAGCGCACCAGGAAAAACCAGACTTTGTAGACAGTAGGATGATCAATGTCCACTTCAGCCCGCACCACGGCACGATCCATTATCCAGGCCACGAACACACAAATCAGCAATCCGCCCAGGGGCAGCATGATGTTGGTGGTAAGTTTATCGAGGAAATCGAAAATGCTGTTGTCGAAGATTTTTATATCCGACCAAATATTCAGGGACAACGCACAGGCCACCCCCAACAACCAGGCCGCCACCCCCACAATCAGCGCCGCCACCCCACGGTTCATACCCAAGGTTTCCACGGCCCAGGCCACGGCCGGCTCCGCCAGCGAAATGGCCGAACTCCAGGCGGCGGCGGTTACCAGTATAAAGAACATGGTCCCCAGGATCATACCACCGGGCATCTGGCTGAACGCAATGGGCAGGGTCTGGAACATCAGGGACGGCCCGGCGCCCGGCTCCAGTCCGTTGGCAAAGACGATGGTGAAAATCACCACCCCGGCCACCAGTGCCACCAGGGTATCCAGGATGCCGATGGTGACCACCGTGGAGGCCAGATTCTGCTGCCGGGACATATAGGCGCCGTAGGCCATAATCGCCCCCATGCCCAGGCTGAGGGTAAAGAAGGAATGCCCCAGCGCACTAAGAATGGCCTCTTCGGTCAACTTGCTGAAATCCACTTTGAACATAAAAACGAGGCTGTCGCTGAAGGTATCCTGCGTCATGGAATAGCCCAGCAGGATCAAGAGCATGATGAAGAGAAGAGGCATCAACAACTGCACCGCCATCTCCAACCCTTTATGGATACCATTGGCTACCACCGCCACAGTCATGGCCATAAACAGGGTGTGCCAATCCACCAGTTTGGAGGGATCACTCACCAGGTTACCGAATTCGCCGCTGATTGCCTCAGCACTTTCACCGGCAAAGGTACCGCTTGCCATCAGGTACACATAGGATACCGCCCAGCCTGCAACCACACTGTAAAAGGACAGGATGAACAATCCCGCCAGTGCACCCAGCCAACCAATACCGCCCCAGAACGGGGTTGCCCGCGCCTCATCGGCCAGCTTGTGCATGCTGTTAATGGGGCTGGCCCGCCCGCGCCGGCCCAGCAGAATTTCCCCCAGCATCACCGGTATGCCAATGGCAAAGATGAACAGTAGATAGAGCAGAACAAAGGCTCCGCCGCCGTTCTCGCCTGCCATATAGGGAAACTTCCAGATATTTCCCAATCCCACTGCGGATCCGGTGGCGGCCAGTATGAAGGTCCAGCGTTTCGTCCAGATACCATGAATTGATTGCTGCTCAGTCATTGGCAGTCCCTTATGCGAAGCTTATTGTCACTGTTATTGAAGGTAGCGCGCTCAAAAACACCCCCAGCGCTAAGGGCATTTTCCTTGCGTTTCCGCGGGCTGTCAAAACAAGCCCACACGGTTTTTGGTTTCTAGGGTCAAAAGCCCTATACTTAGCGGCCCGGTTGAATCGGTACCCAGATTGGATCGGTACCCGGTTGGATCGCTTGCAAGGGACATCACTCAGCGCGGAAACTATGTCGAAGTCGAAGAAAAAAGCCGGCGGTTCCACAATCGCCCTGAACAAAAAAGCCAAGCATGAATTCTTTCTCGAAGATCGCTTTGAAGCCGGCCTGGCACTGGAAGGCTGGGAAGTTAAAAGCCTGCGGGAAGGCAAAGTCAATTTCATGGACAGCTATGTGCTGATGAAAGATGGCGAGGCGTTTCTGTTCGGCTGCCATATTTCCCCCCTGCCCACTGTTTCCACCCATTTTGTGCCCGACCCAACCCGAACCCGCAAGCTGCTGTTGCATCGACGGGAGCTGGGGCGTATTTTCGGGGCCATTGCCAAAAAGCACCTGACCTGTGTCCCCCTGGCGCTGTACTGGAAGAACGGCAAGGTAAAATGCGAGATCGCCCTGGCACAGGGTAAGAAACTGCACGATAAAAGGGCCACCGAAAAAGACCGTGACTGGAACCGTGAGAAAAGTCGGATTCTCAAGAACGCCTAAACCGGTCAACCATAATTGACCATATTGCCACTTAGGGGTAAAGTGAGTACCACATTATTATTGGTACCCGGCCATGATCCTAAGCGCAAAGATTGTCTGCACCCTTCTCGCCCTGTTCTTTGTTGCCACCGGCTGGATGAAAGCCGGCGGCCACCCCCACATGATTGAAGAATTCGACAAATTCCAGTTGCCTCACTGGCTGCGTATTCTGGCTGGGGTGCTGGAACTGATTGCCGCCCCCTTGATGTTGCTGGTCTGGTGGCTGCCCACCCTGGCCAGCCTGGGGGCGTTGCTGGTGAGCGCGGTGATGGTGGGGGCCGCCTACACCAATTTCGTCAAGCGGCCCGCGGTGTTTGGCTGGGGTACTTTGGTGATTCTGGCCCTGTGCCTGATCCCGGCACTGGCTTTTAATCCGCTGCAGCCCCTGTTGCCCTAGCATTACCTGAAACCCCGGTCAGGGAACTTTTATCGTGCCGGACAGTCAAAGAAAACACTTAACCGTTATATTACTTTGCCTATCAGTGGTATAATGGAAGTTCTGGGGGCGACATTGGCTTCGACGTCGATTACGAACCCTTAGGTGCATGTCGTGTGGGTAGCAACACACGTACTTCAAGTGCTGCAAATGATAGTTGCAAACGACGACAACTACGCTTTAGCCGCTTAAGGCTAAACCGACCCGATTTTTTGCTTGTGGAGATGACAGGTCGGTAACTTTACACAAGATCGCAGCAAAGCGCGCCTGGCGCGGCGCTGTTAAAACCTTAACAGGCTGGCTTGTTACACCCTGTCTGGTCGGGCCGTAACGAGCGAGATTAATAGACAAGACTAAACATGTAGATCCTTAGGCAGAGGATTGGCGGACGCGGGTTCGATCCCCGCCGCCTCCACCAATTGAAAAAGGTGAACTGATCACAGTTGGGGAAAGTCACAAAGTTTGGCCATTTTGGCCAAACTTATGTACTTTTTTCAAAAAGGTTGGCCAAATCCAAGGGTATACTGACCCACTTAAAGAAAAAAAGGCCTGAGAAATCACAGACTAATGATTTCTCAGGCCTTTTTGCTTAATGTTCTTAAATCTGCAAGATTGCCGGTCGTTTGCGGAAATCGATGCCGACTAATAGGAATAACGATTCCAGGTTGTACTTCCTTTCCTAAACGAATCGAGCGTTAACCAAGCGCCCTGCTTTTTTACGAATGTATCTGACTGACCATTGGTATACCTACCTTTATCAACCAACGGATACAAACCTAAGTATTCCTGACCTTTAAATGTTGCGCCTTCATAATCAACGATTGGCAAAACTGCAACCGAGCCTCCGCTGAATCCATCAAAGTAACCTAATTCCCAAGGCATCCACTTCGACCCCGATGCATTGTCTGTAGCCAGGAATATCAACGATTTTGACTGTTTCATTCTCGTTCTCAGGAGCTCCGCAGTCTCAACGGTTACATTCTCACGATTTGCCTGTGGATCGTCATGCCAGTCAACGTAAACCTTAATCCCCATGCGGGATAAAATTTCTTTTACTCCCAAGACGAGCTCAGCATCTTTGGATGAATGGGATAGAAACACATCGAAGCTTTCATACGATGTTGTAGATCTGGCCTCCGACTCCAATATTGACTTAGCGTTGAACTGATAACTTTTATTCATTCTGGAGCGGGCTGCTTGACGCGCCTCGTCTTTCGTAAAATAAGCCATTAGAGCCTCCTACAAACTATCCAATATACGCTCAAGCGTTTTCAAATGTTCCTGCCCTGATTTGGTTTTATCGCCGAGAGAAACAAAATCAGGCTTAATACCGTGAAGACTCTTCGGGATTATTTTCTCAAAGCTATTAACAACTTCACGCCATAATTCCTCTGCCATACTCCCCGTGAATCCCAAAGGCAAGGGAGTAACTCCTTTTGCTATGGCTATATCAAACTCTTCTCTCATTCCATTGGATAAAACCAATCCATTTTCCGAGGCCTTGTTTCCGAAAACAAAGACGGCAACGCCGGCATAATCCAGCATATCTTCCCTGTATCGGCTCCACATTTTTTTAGCGTCATCGGATTGAGGAAATGGGCGAATCTGCAACTGATCAGTGAGTTTGCTTCGTTGATTTCTATATATTTCCCTTAAGGCACCTTCTACGATTGCACTTCCAACCCCTAAACCAAGGCCATTAACAATTCGGAATCCTTTTTTCACTATCAAAGCGGAAATATTCGCACACAAATCCAAAGCATCCGCCTCAGCCCACGGAGAATAATCATCTGCCGCACCACTAACAAAAATCGTTCTTTGCTTATGGACACGTTCAATTTTCGTTAGAATGTCAGTGATCTGCGCGTATGAATCTATCAATACAGTTTGAATGTTATATCTGCACTTCAAATCATTGATAAAGTGCTCTTGCTTTATCTTCCTATACTCGAAATCACCAGGAGAGTCTGAGTCCAGCTTCTGTTCTTTCCGAAGTATGCAGTAATGGGTTCTCTGACAAGATCCCATTTCTGACCGTATCCTTCCTAAAACATGATCTAAATTTGGATCACTAAAGCTGAACCCTAAAAACAGAAATGTTTTTGATACCAACTCGCCTGCAAGCGCAGTTACAAACGGCCCACGCGTTTGCATATATGTTTGATAGTCATCTTTTGCTATCACTGCGTCATTAGGGTGCTGCGCATCACCATGCATCTTATAAACGACAGCATCGCGATTTCGAATAGTCCTTGGTAGATCTTCCTTGGCATGCTTAACGTCCGGAATCTTCCCAGCATCTTTCAATGACCGCTCTATTAGATCGTCATAGTTCGTTGTCCAGTACGTGGCAATCGGTAAGCGAGCCAAGATTCTGTGATTTTCAGTAACGGTATTCTCATTCAAAAAGTGGTCGATTATCGCCCTATTCAGACCATCTCGATTTGCGCCTCTGTCGTTGAGGTGATATTGGGCAAGCGACACTAGGTCGTGCTCCTTATCAACGTCCAGATTCAATTCGTCCGCAATCTCACGCAACAAATCTGACCAATTTACGAATCCTGCTCCGACTGACAGTCCTGCCCCTGCAAAGATAGCTGCATTATTCTCGTCAACTTCGCGTGAGAACTTCTTAATGAAGTTTTCGATAGAAACCAATGTAGTCACCCCAACAAATTCTTAAGGTTTTCCCAGTTCCAGCGATATAGCCTTCCAGCATTAGGAACAGCAACATAATCCCCATTTTTGTATCCAATAACTTGAACAATAGGAATTCCTTCTTCCCTAGCCATCGCAACCTCAGCCAAAACTCCCGGGGCCCGATGGGTCTTGGGGCCGACCATAACGAGAACAATATCGGACCGTTTAATTGCCGATCGAGCCTTGTCCTTCCAGGAACGCTCTGGAGCTGCCTCCTTCAAGCTGTGATCAATAACGTTAAAGGGCGAGTCAGGGTTCTTTGCTTGCTGAATAATGAAATCCTTCAAAACGCGGTCTTCATCAAAATCGAAGCTCACGAATACTCTCTTTTTTCCGACCATTGCTGTGCCTCCAAACACATTTTCTCCTAACAAATAGGACGCGCCACCGATCAGTGCTGGGCCCAATCCAGGAGCGATGAATTGACTTAAGAATGCAGCGGTTCCAAAACCTGCTGCGCTCCTCCACGCCCCCTGGGAGCGATGATGCCTACAGTATTTCTCCCCTTCGGCACATAAGATTGAACAGCGAGTTCCGTCTCGCTTAGTGCCCGCGCACATGGGCATATCTATTTCTTCTCTTTCCGTACACCTTTGAATGGTGTTTTGTCAGTCGTTTTAACATCCATAAAGCGGCCAGTATCAGCGTCACGCTTAACCCAGTGGCCACTGGGAGTCTGAGTCTGAGAGCGATCACGAACCGCGCCATTGCGGTGACCATCGCCTTTAGGTGGATTTGTTGCCATGCTGATTCTCCTTAAATAAAGCTGTTTAACCAGGGGTTATTAAAAATGGGTGTTTTTCACCCATAAGCGCACTTTACACGCCAAATCTGTTTAAAACAACCCGTTTAATCAGAAAATTGTGGGCCTGAATAGAGAAACTCTATCCCACCCGTGAGCGAAGATGCCTCAGACCTCATTATTAGCCCTTCATTACTAAGCTTTTTTAGCCTGGTACTGGCATTCTGGACAGAGATTCCGAGAGCCTTGGCCACACTAGCTGTGCTGACCCCCCTCTGGCTTAGAACAAAGTCCAGTAGCTCTCTTGTGGACGCCTTTGCATCGGGCCCTATGACCCGTGTCTCGCTATCCGTTATGAGTATCAAAGATTGCTGTTTCGCGGTTGCGGCATAATCCCAGTTGTCGATGAGATCCGGCGAGTTCACGTGAGTGATGTAAAACCACCTTTCCCCGCGCAGCTGCTTTGCGAGGGCGATAACGCTCTCTCTTGGAAAAGAGGAATCTGTAGCCACAATACCTTCAAGCGAGATTTCAAAAGACTTTCTGCCAGGATTCTCGTCTACAACACCTTGCAGCCGTTTAAATACCTCACGGCCTATAACATTCCCGAACGGATGGTCGTTATTATCAGTGAGTTCGAGGAGCTTAACTAACATAGACTTCTGCTTAACAGGTTTAATTTAAGGAGATTATACTAATGTTAGTCCAGATAAAAATCAAAGCAAACTTGTGTTCCGTCTATCCTGCAAAGACCCTTCTTCTCACTTATGTCGGCTAGTTCTCCATCTTTGTATTGAATCTTCAACTCAAAAGTCGGCTGACGAACAACAACGATGGCATCGTATTTTGCGGCATGAGTCTGTGTACTTCTGAGCCCAAGCCCCCTCGCATCCCCATCTGGGCTAGAACCAAATCGACTTAACCCGCCTTGGGTTAATGCTCGTGATACTAAAAAGATATCTGTATCAACGCTACCTTCTTCAAGTTGCTCAAAAAGATCTGGGTAGTGCTGACTCAGAGTTCGTTTTAACGTCGAAGCAATGCCCAACCCTCCATCGGATATAACCGTCTGGATATGGCGTCGCTTACCACCATAAAGTTGCAATGCGACAAAGCCCGGCATAGGTGTTTCGCTGTGTTCTTGCACGTTACCAATTAACTCTGAAAAGATTGTAAAAGCCGATTGGTAATAGGCATCGCCTGCGTGATGCGAAAAGCGCTTTGTAAGATTTTTGGGGAGCGAATAATCAAAATTGTTCAAATCTATTGAGGCAATTTCAACCAGGTTTTCACTGTTTCCAAGGTACTGTTTCGCTTTGGAATCCACAGGCCTTGCGGGCAATACCATAACACTGTGATGCAAGTGATCGAAGAACCCCAGCCTATCAAGATAGTGCTTTGTGCTTGGACATCTGCTGAAATCCAATTCGATAGATTTGCCAACATAGGAAGCCTGGTTTGCCAATGCAATCACTCGCGCCCCCGCAATTAACAAGATTTTACAGTTTTCTGGAAAACGTATGACACACTTGTTAGCAGGCGAGCCTAACAGGCATCCCGCAGACGACAAGCTATCCTCAAAATCACTCTCGCTAATCCACGTCGACTGTGTCGCCAGCTCCAAAATATAATCTTCGTCAGCCAAATACCATTTCCAGCCTTCCTGCCTCAGCCCTTCTGAATTGGCATAAAGATACTTGTTGAGTGCAGACTTATCGCTAACACCTAACGCTTTAGCAATCTGTTTACCTGTCAGCCCAGGAGACTCCCGAAGGACATTTTTAATTTGTTGCTTATCAAACATTACTCGATCAAATCCTTTGACTCGCCGTGCTTCATAATGTCGTAAACCAAGCTAAAAAACGTAGCCATATTTTGAGGATCTTTCAGCAGGACTCTCGCCAAATCGTTATGCGACTTCATTGCATCAACCGTTGCCGATCTGACAACCTGTGGCAAATCACCCTGAAGCGCCTGCTCTTTTGTATTGTTTTCAACCTGCTCGTTGACTCGTTCATTTTGCTTCGCGATATCAACTATTTGCGATGTAAAATGACGCCGCCCAAGATCGTCTGATATTTCGCCAAACAATTCATTCATTCGTGCGATGATCTGACTTATAAACTCCTTCTCTCGATCGCTAGGCTCAGCCTCATTTGGGCCAATAGGCTTCAAGGCATATTTAGCACCTTCTTCTTTGACTTCCTTTGCACCACGTATCTGAAAATTAGCAAGCACCAAACCCGTTAAATCAATCTGCTCAGGGGAGATACCCTTCAGGCGTTTGCTGTAAAGCTTTGCGAAAGCCGCAAAATTCTCCAGTTCTGCGTCACCCAACTCAACCAACTGAGCTATATAGTTGTAGGTTCGAACAAAACGAGCAAGATCGGTTTTAAAGCGCATTAACCCTTCACGCTCTGTGGCAAATTCACTGCGTTGCTTTTCAGCATACTCCTGCGCTTTTCTATCTCCTTGTGCAACAGCTTTGTCTATTGCTGCATCCCATTTCTCAATAGCGTCAGTTAGGATCTTCAATTTGCTATTGAAAATATCGGTCGGGCGCTGGGTGGCGCTGTATAGTTTCTTGTGGAGGCTTTCGTCGCTCTCCTTACCAAGAACAGCTTTGCCGCGTGCTTGTTTGAACGCTTCGAGATCCGCATGTACGTAAATGCCGAAAGCGTCGAGAATATCTTTCATGTCGTAAATGACATTCACATCCTGTACAGACTCTAACTCTGCACCATCATCATACTGCTTAAAGGCATCCAGAATGGTTTTCGGATCATTAACAAAGTCGATCACATAGGTTTCATCTTTGCCTGGATATGTTCGATTAAGGCGAGATAGCGTCTGAACAGCCTCCACTCCGCTGATTTTCTTATCGAGGTACATGGCAACCAGTTTCGGCTGATTGAAACCTGTCTGAAACTTGTTGGCTACAATCATCACTCGATATTCACTGCGCTCAAACTCATTGCGCAAGTCACCAGAGGTGTCTGGATTCAAATTGTACTCTGTGTATTCCTTTTCAATATCGATACCCAACGACTCTTTCTCGTCGTCATCACCAAGGGCTTTTCCTTCAACCTTTCCAGAGAAGGCGACCAACGCCTTGATGTGTTCAAGATTGTGCTTCTTGATGTATTTATCGAAGGCCAATTTGTATTTAACAGCCTGGGGTCGACCACTGGTAACCACCATGGCCTTCGCCTCGCCATTCAGCAGCCCGGCAATGTTTTTGCTGAAATGGTCGATGATGAACTCTACCTTCTGCGACACAATGGTCGGGTGAAGCGACTTCCAACGAGCCAGAGCGCGGCGTGCAAACTTTTTGTCGACACGCTTATCGTTTAACCCCTGGTCGCCAAGGCGCAATGCCTGCTCGTAAGGCGTGTAGTTCCGCAGCACATCCAGAATAAAGCCTTCTTCGATGGCCTGTCGTTGTGTATATCGGTGAAACGAAACAGGCTTGTTATCATCTGATACCGGCAACGCTGGGTTCTCCGGTCGACCAAATAGTGTAAAGGTGCTGTGTTTAGGTGTAGCTGTAAAGGCAAAATGGCTGACGTTAGTCGGACGCACTCGCGATTTCTGAATTTCCAACAGCACGTCCTCAATGGTCATCTCATCGAGTTTATCTTTGGCGTCCAGCGATAGAGCTGCTCGCAAGCCTTGAGCTGTTGAACCCGTTTGCGAGGTATGGGCCTCGTCAATGATGACGGCAAAGTTGCGGTCCTTTAATGACTGTTCCGTGATGATAGCTTCCATCGCAAAGGGGAAGGTCTGGATCGTTACGACGATAATCGGCACCCCTTGCTTCAACGCCTCTGCCAAGCGGTTCGATTTGGATTTGCCACCGCGCTGGTTCGCCTCAATGGTTTCGATCAAACCAAACTGGTGATCAAGCTGTTTTACCGCATCCTGCAACTGCGCATCCAGAACGGTTCTATCGGTCACGATGATCACGGAATTGAAGTATGCCTTCCCATCCGGGTAGCGCAACTTAATCAGATCATGGGCTGTCCAGGCGATGGTACTGGTTTTGCCTGAGCCCGCAGAGTGCTCACACAGATATTGATGGCCTGCCCCTAGCTTACGGGCGTCGTCGATCATCCTGTTCACCGCGTCAAACTGGTGATAACGAGGGAAGATAAGCGTCTCTGCTTTGTAGGGCATCCCGAACTTGTCTACTTTCTCTTTGGTTTCCACATACACAAAGCTATGGAAAATTCGCAACCAGGCATCGCGTTGACATATCTCTTCCCAAAAATAAGCAACGGGGTATTCACCATCATCACGGGGTTTATTACCGGCGTGACCATCATTACCTTTGTTAAACGGCAGGAAAAAGCTCTTATCGCCCTTCAGCTCTGTACACATGGCTATTTCGCTATCGCTCATCGCAAAATGCACCACGGCACCGCGCTTAAAGGTTAGGAGTGGCTCTTTGCGGTTGGTTTTCGGGTCTACCGGCAGACGATCCTGTTTGTACTGCAAAATGGCATCATCAATGGCCTGCGTGAAATCTGTTTTCAGCTCCACCGTAGCTACCGGCAAACCGTTGATAAACAAACCCAGATCGATGGCCCATTCCCGAGTCGGGCAATACTTCAGCTGCCGTACAACCCGCAGAATATTGTTCTGATATTTCTCAACCTCCTTGCTGTTACGGGTATCTTCAGGGGCTGCCTGGCTCATGGCAATATTACCGCAACCCGCCATATCAAAGCCCTGGCGAAGTACTTTCATAGTACCGCCTGTTTTGGCGGAAAGTGCCTTTTCCAACCGATCCAAAATGGCCTTTTCCGCATCGCCTCCATTAAGGCGTATCAACTTTTCCCAGGTCTGCGGTTGCGAAGCCTTAACCCAGCCCACCACGTCTTCTGGGTATAGCGCCCGCACTGGGTCGTAGTGGCTATTGTGGCCTTCCACCCAGCCACTCTCGACCAGCTTTTTAACCACATAGGATTCAAGATGTACTTCGTGATGGGCGGCCATGCGTTTTAGTCCTTTAAATTTTGTAAAACTTCAACCAGCTCATGCACGCGAGTACTGGGATTATCGGTTTGGTTCCGCTCGCTTTCTTGCAGTGCTCGCTTGGCATAATTTTTTGCCTGTTCTAATTGCTCAATAAGCTCGGAAAATATCGTGCGCCGGCCTTTTTCATAATCGGAAATGTAGTTCTTTAACTCCGTCAAAACTTGATTACCTGAACTATTACCGGGGAGCGCTGTATATGGGCGGGTTGAATAAACGAAATGCAGCAACAACCAATACTCAAAAGAGGGGACTGAACTGATAGTGAAATAGGTATCTTTCGGCGTGGCAGATGTCAACGCGTCTATTGCGCGGGCATAAGTGGCATGCCCATCTTTATCAAACACACAGTAAATTTGATCAAATGGGTCTCCAGCATCTTTTTCTTCTCGATACCGTTGTTTAGCGAAGCTGACAATGCTCATTGGGTCGGAACCGCAATCACCCCGAACCTCAACATTCACTGTATTAAGCTCATAATACTCGCGAGCACCTTCAAAGTAGTTCGGTTCAGTCTTTTCGCCTTCGCAGACTATCAAAATCTTTTTGTAGGCAGCTCTTCGAGCCCCCTTTCTTTGCAGGTTTTTTGCACTTTTCGCTTTGCGCTTATGAAATAGATTTTCCGATCCCACAAAGCCCCCTTAACTCGCCGAGCGCATTTTCTTCACAAACGGTAAAGCACCATAGCGCCCAGAAAGATAAGCCAACTCTAGATTTTCACGGCCTTTGCGCGGACTGAAATCAGTTAACGGATAAAGCTCAGTCGCTTGATCTTTATCTTTCTCACAAAACCAAACCTGATCCCTACGAAAGACTTCCTGGTTCAGAATTGACGTTTCATGGGTTGTAAAAACTAATTGCGCATTATTTGGATTGGTTTCGGAGTTGTGAAAAAGCTCAACCAAAAAACGTACAAGCCTTGGGTGCAGATTGTCGTGCAGTTCATCAATAAACAAGACGTAACCATTTTCAAGCGCATCAATCCATGGCCCGGCAAAAGCAAACAGCTTTCTTGTTCCGTCAGACTCCTCATCAAAATCAAAAATGACTGGCTTGCCGTCACTGCCTTTATGGACCGTTTTGATTTCCAGCGTCTTTTTATCCTTCATTTGACCGATGACTGCATCTCTCAGCGCCTCAGGCATATCAGAAGGTAGGTCATCAGGATCAAATGTTTTCTTCTCGATTAAAACGTCGTCAATATGAATATCCGCGGCATGAAGAAACTCCATCACTTTGGATTTTTCATCGTTTTCACACAACGAAGCACTAAACGACGGAGCCCAGCCACCCACATTGCTCATTCGAAGCGTGGTTTTAAACCAGTCGAAAACCGGTTGTAACTGCTCACTGTTTAATTGAACCGCTGTTGATAAGAACAATGCATTATCTCGAGTGGACTTCTGCCACAATTGCTTTTCGCCTGTCAGGCTACTGCCTAGCTCCCATTCAAATTGCTTCTTATCAGCTGCCCATACACGGGTGAACCAGCGCTGGGCACGCCCCTTGGGGTAGGCCAAAAGCCATTCTTCGTGAATCTGCTCAGGCGTGGCGGAGAAGCCATATTGATAACGCACACCATCCACCAGAAACGTCACTTCAAACTCGCTGGGTGCCTGGCGGGTATCTACCGAAAGCCGGAATGGAGTAACAGGCAAGCGATCACCGCGCTGCTGGCTCGCGGCAGATTCGAGCACAATATGCTTCATGGTTTGCAAAGCGCGCAAAAAGTTGGACTTACCGCTGGCGTTGGGGCCATAAATGGCGGCCGAACGCAGCAACTCAAACTCATTCGCGGCTTCAACCTTAAAGACATTGGATGTTGCCAGCTCGTCACCCTTGCCCTTAACCAGGCTGAAGGTTTGCGTGCCACAAAGCGAACGAAAGTTCGCCACATTCATCTCAATAAGCATTGAGATTCTCCCAAAATTGTATTTTTGACAAATTAATCCAAAATTTAGCATACAACCTTAAATTTAGACAGATTAAAGTGTCATTTTTGGTAATTTTCGTCAAATATAGCCCGCTAATCAGTGCCCCCCCCCTAAGCCGCCTCCTCTTTGTAGTTGCGAACGTCGACTTTTCCCGTAACGGCGGCACTGATAAGAGCGGTTCGGTGTTCTCGCAAGAGTTCGATAGATCGTGAGGTTTCTACAATAATTCTATCGAATCCTTCTAGGCGCTTTTTCAGCGCACTTACGATCAAGCCCTGCTCGGCTTTAGGGGGCTTTGCTAGGAATAGTCTTTTGATATTTGATTGGGACAAATTATTAGCCAACCCTTCCGCACCACCTATAGCCAGCTCTATTTGCCGACGTAGCGGATACGAACCCAGGCAAATGGAGACAAATTCTGGATTGATATCATCTAAGCAATTTAGCCTAAATAGCTTATCAGATAGCATCAGTTTTGAACGAGTTTCATACACATATGCAGCAGAACCAATCAGGTCACGAGACCCACTTGCGCGAGACATGATTAGATCGCCAGATTTGACTTCTATCTCTGGTCTTGGCAGGAAATTCTCTGGAAGCTCTTTATTTTCTTGGGCTTGATAAACTCCTCCATTGACAGCCCCAGATTTTAAAACTCCCCAACAATTTTCTTTTGCGGGATTTGAATGGCATTCGGGACTCCAACCTTGTTCAATATTGCGAACTAACCGCTTTAATGACACGCATTCCCAATGCTCCGGCACTTCACCAATCCACTCGACACCGGAGTCTCTCATTTTGACGTTGGGGTCGAGGCCTTTGGTGACCACATGGCTAATCAATGCCTGCCGCTTTTCTTTGAGCAGGTTGATAAAGGTTTGCTTTTCGGCAATCAGATTGTCGATGCGGGCGGTTTCTCGGTCGAGGAAATCCTCAACTTGCTTTTGATCACTCTCTGGAGGTGTAACAAGAGGCAGACGTTTTAATTCATCATATTTGAGAGACTGGCGCATGCCGCTACCAAGGTTATAAAAGACCTTGATTTCATCATACGAACGCATTAAATAGTGCATGAACTTCGGCCGAATTTTCTTGGGAGTAACCGCAACATAGGCCGAAGTAATAATTCCACGTTCCCTACAAATTGCTGAGCGCAGGCTGCGCTTATCATTCTGCAAGTCTGTTAACCGAAAAATGATGTCGTTTTCATTCACCACCTGATATGTCTCAAACGACTCCGGCAACAGCCCGCCGAGTGTTTCGATATCTTTCTGAATAATTCGCCCATAGCTGAGTGACAATAGATTGTTTTCTATCATCCCTTTGTTGGATATTTTTGACTCAGAGGCTACAGTAAATAACGGCCTGATATCCCAAGAAGCAGGAATACGTCCTATCCACTCCACTTCGGAATCTTTGTATGTCGGATAGCCCTGCATCACTCAGCCACCTCTTCCAGCAGGGCCTGAATACGCGCCTCACAAGCTTTTAAGTCCGCATCAATGTCATGCAAGTCACGCGGCGGTACATATTGATAGAAGTAGCGGTTAAAGTTGATCTCATAGCCGACAATGCCCACTTCTCCGTCTTTACTGTCGCGCACGCTGTAGTCGATAAACGCATCGGGCACATGGGGCAACACTTCGGCTTTAAAGTAGTCTTCTACCGAGGTACCAAAGGGCACACTTTCGGTATCATTCAACGACGTATCAGGAATTACCTGGCCTTTGTCGTCTAAAACCGGCTCGGCGTCGTCATCGCGCTCCATAAATGCAGCAATAAAGGCGTTAGCAAGTGCTTTGGTGGTTTTACCAAAGCCTTCTCCTTTGTTCTTAGCCTTCACAATGTCAAAAGCCCAGGTGTACGACTGCTCACCGCCATTGGGTTGTGAGATCAGTTCTCTGAAGTAGTCAATCCAGGCGGTTTGCTGGGCTTCATCGAGTTTTTCAAACGCTTTCTGATCGAACAGGGTTTTGATTTTGGCTTTGGTGATGACCAGTTTGGCCTTGAGCGGGCGCTTGATGGCGACCTTTCGGTAGGCAAAGTCCGTAGTATTGAAGATTTTGCTGCGCTCGGTTTCGGTAAAATCAGCGTATTCGCGCACCACATCATCGATTTGTTCATCACTTAAGAATCGACGCTTGGTACCTTCGGATTTACGCATGGCAGACCAGGTATCGCTGAGGTTAATCAGCTGCACTTTGCCCTTTCGGCGTTTTTCTTTGTGGTTGGACAGAATCCACACATAGGTGCCAATGCCGGTGTTAAAGAACATGTCGGTTGGCAAGGCCACGATGGCTTCTACCAAATCCTGCTCCAGTAGCCAGCGGCGAATTTCGCTTTCACCAGAGCCTGCATCACCGGTAAACAGCGGCGAACCAGACAGTACGATACCAACTCGACCACCGCCGTTTTCGGGGCGCTCCATTTTGCTGACCAGATGCATCAGGAACAACATGGAACCGTCACTGACGCGGGGTAATCCCGGCCCAAAGCGCCCTGCGTAACCCAACTCTTTGTGTTCTTTTTCAACGGCAGGTTTGTCTTTTTCCCACTTGATACCAAAGGGGGGATTCGCCAGGCCATAGTGGAAGCGCTTATCACGGTGCAGGTCGTTAGAGAGTGTGCTGCCCTGGGCGATGTTTTCTGATTTGTAGCCACGGATCAGCATGGCGGTGAGGGCCATGGCGTGGGTTTTCGGGTCTAGCTCCTGACCGAAGGGGACAATAGTTGCGGTAGAGCCCATTTGATTGATCTGGTCGATTGCATCACTGATAAAGCCCAACAGACCGCAGGCTGGGTCATATACGGTGCGGATAACGCCCTTTTCCGAAAACACGGCTTCATCGGGTGCCAATACCAGCTTGGTGGCCAGGCGAACCACATCTTTCGGGGTCATGAATTCCCCAGCCTTTTCGTTGATGCTGGCAGCGAACTGGCGGATCAGGTCTTCATAGGCATTCGACATCACCCGGTCAGAGACCACATCCGGGTGCAGATCAATGGCGGCAAACTGGCGCGTCATGCTATATAGCAGGCGGGCCTTATCCAGCTCGTGAATAGTATTGATAAAGCCAAACTCTTCAAAGATCACCCGCACATTGGCACTGAACTTACTGATGTAGTCTTCCAGGTTAGCGCGGGTGTTGGTGCCGCCCAAGGTATCCAGGGTGTATTGGCTGATGTTGTAAAACGGCAAGCCAGAGAACGACGGCAGGATCAGGTCCAGATCAATACCGGAGTCTTTTTCGTTTTCGTACTCTTTCAGTACCGCTTCTTTGGTGGGTTCCAGCACGCACTCAAGGCGGCGCAGAAGCAGCAAAGGAATAATGATGCGGGCGAAATCCGTGTGTTTGAAATCCCCCCATAGGTCGTCGGCAACCTTCCAGATGAAATTGGAAAGAGTTGTACTATCGCTGGTTCTTACTTCTTGCATTGATGGATTCCAATTTTTGATATTGTTGAATTAGAGGAGGTCGGTATTCAGACCCGCTGATTTCAAGCGCTGGGTGAGATTCCGCATTTTGCTGAACTCAGTACCAAAGCTGGGCTTGAGGCCCACACCCTCGCAGAACTCTTTGGAGGTCACGTTCTTGAGCTTGTCTGCGTACTTAATCATTTGCAGATGCATCTCCACGGTGTACTGGTTACGAGGCGCATCGGCCAGGGCTTTGCGAATCTGTTCATAGATCTCGGATTCGTTCATTTTTTAACCTTCAAGATCGTCTCTTAGATAATTTAGCTAATTTATATACTGGTTTCGCCTGGTGCAAGCCATAAGCTGCTTTTAGTTGGTCGGATTCATCGAAGCATCGGGTAGTAAGTACCTACCGGGCGGTTTTTACGACTGACCGTTACCATGGCCTGGCGCGCAAGGAGACTATTGAGCTCCCGCTTGAAGCGAGCCATTGGCATATTCACCCCAGGTTGCAACTGCTTGTAGGCATCAAGTCCTTCGGCAGAGCAAATCCAGTTGAAATGTCTCTCTACATAGCTGCTCATATAATCATTGTATCGATCAGGTGATAGCCATTTCAGTAGCTCTGTGATGCGATCATGTATGAGTTTGAGCCTGAGAATAACTTCCGTTGGTGAAGCGGGAGCATGAAACTCAATGATAGGTTTAGGTGAGCCAGGTCGCTCTCGTCTTTCTTCGTACAAATCACCCTGCTTCCAAACCGGTTCAAAGTGGGCAATACGATTTCGGATGCGATTCACCAGATCCATGCGTGCGTAAAACGCATCTTGATGCTTGATCACAGACCAGTATTTAGCGTCTTTATAGCGATGGCCGGGAACAATTTGCGGAAGCAGTTGCCCCCATGCTATTCCGCTTATATCCAGTAGTTTCGGCCAGAATCCAAATGTCATTCTAGAAACTACATCGTTGGCCGAGGGCTGACGCTTTTTGGGGCGCCATGAATTACTTTTCTTATGATAGAAATGGGTTTCAGCCCTAATCTTATCGGAGGACTTTGCGCTCAGTGAAATATGGTTGTACCAGTCATTTGAATCGTTTCTGCCTACGGAGCGGTGACTATGCAAGTGCAAGCTGAGCGCAGTATGGAAGCGATTACGCATCACAACCTCGGTGATTGAAATTAACCGGAATAGCGTTGCGGAAAGGGCCTCATTCCAGCAATATATGCCATAGAGTTCATGGTCATTTGCTCCATGAAACATCGTTCGATAGCTGGATAGCCGAGCGACAGATATGTCTGTATGAGTCTGTTGAATATTGGCGGGTTGCACTCGCTGGCCTCCTATCCTATACTAGATTCCGTAAGCACTTGGGTTTATATCTTTTCTCTGCTCACTTCGGTCAGCTTGAAGGGGTCCAAGATGCGAAGATTCAATCAGAAAGGCTCTCCGAAAGGAGGGCCTTTTTGCTTTTTAGATCAATAAGTTACAAACTCAAGTCGCCATATATAATTTAGCTAATTTATATATTCGGCAGCCAAAACACAAGCCTTAATGCTCGAAAACGGCAAGCCGCCCGCTGCCGGCCCCAATAGTCAACTCCGCAACAGACGCCTCCCCCCATTCGGCCTGATGACATCCCGTATCAGCCAAAAACACAAAGCGCGCGAGCTCGGAGTAGCTTGCTGTGATGGGGTAAGGCGATAACCGGCCATCCTTCAGGATGGCACCAAACAGATACTCTTGCGGTTCTTCATATCCACGAAGGCGGTACCAGGCTTCCAGGGTTTGGTGGTACGCAGTCTCCAGGTCGAAAAGCGGCCTAGTGGCACCCATGAGCGTCGTCAGCGTCACCACCTCATCAGCGACGGTAAGGCTAGATACCCGGAGTTCTGCCAGTTCATCACGACTTAGACCATGGTGGTAACAAACGAGCAGCACCGTCTTGGCCAACAAGGTGTACTTGGCGAGATAGAGGTGGTGACTTCGTGAATAGGGAGCCGATCGCTGCCCATGATTGAATTGATCAAGACATGTAAGTCGCTCTTTTACCTCAGCGAGCCCAAGGGAGTTAAGCTCTAAATGTCGATCATTAGCACTCAGAATTTCAAAAATTTCACTTAGCCGCCTCTGGTCTGTCTCACTTTTGCTCAGAATCCTATCGCATAGGCTCAATACCAGAGCCTCGTCCATTTTTATGGCAGGGTTGTGTAAGTAGTAGATGCTGTTGAGTGCTTCCGAAAATCGCTCCAGCGGTTCCCCCATTCGATATTCCCCTGTTATTGTTGTTGGTACTTTTGATACGCTGATTCTATGGCTGGCTTGAGGTAGAGCTTGGTCAGATCCGTTTCATCCAACAGGTGTTTAAGCGCCTGCTTCCTGGACTTTGGGTGTTTCTCATACTGACTGCTGTTGAAGTATCTGAGCGCCGCCTGCATGGCCCGGTGGTGCTTATCCAGCGCCAATTGCTCCAAATGCTTTTCATAGCGTGCAACGATTTGTTGTTTGAGCACCGGAAAGCGATAGTTGATGTAGCCGATGCTTAGCCCTGCTCTGCGGGCCACCTCCTTCAGGGATAGCGGCGTTTCAGATCGAGCCAGTTCAGTTAACCGCTGAAAACATTTGCCATGGTCGTGTTTATCCCGGCTGCGATTTAACGCCAATGGTTCCGGCACTGGCTGCCGCCAGAGGTAACGCATCGCCTTGGTTCGATTTAGCAGATTGCCGGTTAGCACATCGATAATATCGACGTTTGTGAGGTGGGCCAGAGCGCGCACGGTGCGCAGTGATATCGACTGGCAACCCCAAACCTGTTTGCGTACATCTTTATTGGTCCAGCAGTATTCGTACGCCGCATCAAACTCTGGCTCGGCGCAGCGGATCGAAAAGTCGTTAATCGATCGTTCCAAGCCCTCAGGCTTAATGAGGCCTCTCGTGTTAATACAGTCACCTGATCGGTGGGGGATGTGAGTCAGCAATCGGAGCAGATCACCTGCCTGGTATGCCCAGGAAGGGCTAATCTCAGCGGGCGCGACCGTTCTCTCACTCAAACTCCGCTCGCACTTATGACACACATCCAATGGCAACTTGCGCCCCACCGCATTCTGGTCCGCGCCACAGTGAGGGCATGCTTCCAGAAGTGGCGTATGGTGATGCGGGCAGTGGGTCACCTCGGACAAATGCCATACCAATTTGATGTAAGGTTCACTACCGAGGTCTCTGATGGACTTGAAACATTCCGGACACCACCGAGCACTTCGGCATATTTCCACTTGTGGCTGACTGACCACCGCCATCAACGGCAAAAATGTAGCCGATGCCACATCACGCCCAGTGAGGTGCTTTATCACCTTTACGTACATGCGAGGGTACTCACCGTACGTCAACAGGCTACGCATCGACACCGTTTGAGATGCCTTAAAGTAAGTTTGCTTCTGGTCATGGAGCCGATTGCACTCCCTGTGCAGATACTCCAGAAACTTGGTGGTTGGTACAGCATGATGATAGGCGCATCGGTGAAGATAGGAGGGAAGCGCCTCCACGCTTCCCGTTCCTTCGCCCATTAATGGGATATCAAACATGAACCTCTCCTGGAACCCGTTCACCTGCGGTGCGCCGTACAGGTTTGCAGACAAAAGGCTTCCCCTCACGCGGCTTTCGCGTCTTTTTGGTGGACGACTCCTCTTTCGATACAGCCTCGGGCTCTTTGAATTGAGAGGCCACCTTCAATGCAGGGGTCTCAATACCGCTGGCAGCCATCATCTCCTCGCCCGCAATAATCTCCTCTAAGGTAATGGCGAGATCCGTGTCGCAGGCTCGAGACTCTTCCAAAGCACGAAGATCAATGGAACTGTTGCGCACCATGGCATTGCCCAAAGCGTCTCGGAACCATCGCTCCAGCAGGCCTATGCAACCAAGGCTCCCGGAGTAGAGGTACTCGCTATAGGCGAGGATGTTTTCCAGCTCAGGCGCGAGAGGAAGATAACCCGCGTAGGTCTGAAGAATGGAATGGAACCCTGAAATGTCCTCACGAGTCACCCGGTATCTGGGGAAGTGCACGAAGCTCTTCCGCCCCAGCATGTGGGTTGAATTCTGCATGGCATTGTGAAGCTCATAGGTACCGGTTAAGACCAGTACCACACCGGTATCTTCCGCAACACACTTCCAGGCATCAAGCACTGAACCTGCGCCATTCCGCCCCTTGGCACGACAGATGTTCTGCGCCTCGTCGATAAACAAGTAGCGTTTACCGGCGGCTGGCAAGCCACGCTCAAGCGCCAGCCAGTAAGCGCCTTCGGTTTCCTGCCTGATTAGAGTATGGGTGTCATCACGGGCTGAAGTAGACAGTATCGGATGATTCAGCGCCACAACGGCTTTGCGGGCAAAGTCCTTGGTACTAAAAGCTCCGTTGGTGCTGCAATTCGAAGCCCGTACACCAATCGACAGGGACTGAGGATCATCAATACCAATCCCTGAAAGGTTGAGCATACTGCGGATAATCGAACTCATACGGGATTTTCCAACCCTTGGCGGTCCTATTACGCAAACCACTTGGCCTGGGGCGGCCAGCGCAATCCTCGCATAGGCAAGCTCAAGAGTTCGTGTCCATATGGGATGGTTGATATCAAGCGTGTTAATCGTTTTGGCAATATCGGTGTAATTGATCATGGCTGGCTCCAGGTAGAGGTTGATAACCGTTTAACTTCTGCGTTGGCGAGCTGTTTGAAGATATTGATACTGACTTCGCTGTCGTCGGTATTGGGTAAATCTTCGACTTCAAGCCAACCCACTTCTTTGGCCTTCCTCAGGCGTGCGTCCGCCTTATCAAGCCTCTCGGCAAGATCATCCTGGGCGTGTCGCTTGGCGTATGCGCGGAGGGAGCCAGCGCCACGTATCTTCAAGGTCTCTACGCGCTTGGAGATACTGGTGCGCTCCATAAACTCAACTGCCCCAGTCGCGGCACAAGATACCCACTTGCCCCCTATATAAGCGTAAACGATATAGGGATTTTCAGGTTCGATCCGAACTTCGACTTTGGTTTTGGCAACACGGGTACTCTTGAGAGCGGGATGGGAGTAACGAATGTGATCAATTTTGATGTCGTTGCGCTCAATGGTGTAGTCATTGGATTCCACAGCCGTGGCAACGATGAACCTTTCGTCATATTGGACTTTTCGCCCCACACAGGAATACAGATTTGAGTTTTGATTGAACGTCATTTCAATCGTTTGGGTCTTTGCTCCACGCAATCGATTATTACGGTGAGCCACAAACTGATCGAATTCCCAAAGAAAATCTTCGGGATCAAAAACCGCCATTCTTTTTGCAGAAAAAGCGCCATCCACCGCTCTGGCGGCGACTCGATTTGCGGTATTCCCGTCACGCTGCGTCAGCCATTGGGTAAGAAATTCATTGAATACACGCTCGACTTCCGAGCCAGCTTTGGAGCACGATGTTGGCCTGAAAGTCAGCGTCACTTTTTCAGAGGCCAGGAGTGAACGGAAGTAGGCTGATTTAAAATCGGTGCCATGATCTGCAATCACCTCTTCGGGCAACTTTTCATAACGTCTAACGCAATCTCTCAGCACGCAGGCATCGGCCATTCGGCTGGGCGATGCAAAACTGAAGTGATAGCCCAGAATCATATCCGTTGCCTCATCAATCAACAGCGTCAGCCAGGGCTTTCCACAAAAATCAGTTCGGCCATCTGTACCCCAAACAAGAAAGCATTTCACTTTGGTATGATCAATGTGCGCTCGCTGAAATGGGACACGATATTTTAGGCTCCTTGTCTCCAGTGCACTCGTGGTTGAATTGGCGTGCATCATTCGCTTACCACCACGCTTATAAGCGATCTTTTTAGGATCGAGCTTACGCAATCTTCTGCGAAACGTGGATTCACACATAAAATCCAGTGCAGGATGGTTTTCTTGCATGAATCTCCGGTAGCGAATATAGGCGGAAGTCACGTTGGATCGCCGTTTATTGGCATAATAGTGGTCGACCGCTTCCTGAAAAGCCTCGATTTCTTCATCTGAAAAACGCTCCTCTCGACGCCCCGAATTTGCATAGCGCGGCAACAGTGATTCAAATGGACTCAATCCCTCCTTTTTGCCTGCTTCTATCTGCTTGATCCAACGCCTGACTGATCGACTGTTTTCTCCTTTTTCGATTCTATCCAGTTTTTCCAGTGTGCTTTCGGCATGCGCAAGAGAAGGCAAGCCACCAACTTCAATGCCGATCAAATTGGTTCCCATTCGGTCCTGCATTCTCAATGATCGTGCTTGCATAGACATTTCTTTTGTCAAGGCAAGATGAAAATTTTCGTAGTCGCTCAGAAACTCCTTATCGAGCTCGCAGAACACTTCGCCTTTGTCAATCATTTGGATCAAAGGCGTTACATCAGTTAACTTTAACGACTCAACAAGTTCTTTCATCGTCATTGAGAAGTTTTTCGTCAGGGCCGACTTGACCTTGTTAATAATTTTTGGGCTTGGCGGGTCTTCCTGGCGGGATGACATGAGGAGACGGCGGTTAAATAAAAGCTTTTTGTTGAACGACGATATTTTTCTTATGCGATATTCGATACCAAGCTGCAAAAAGTATTCTTCGGCAGGCAAATAGTGAGCAATGTCTTGATCGTCAACGCTCCAGGCTGGATGCCCCTCTGAAATCTTCTTATTGATATAATTGTCACTCTTGATTTCATCAACGATCACTCCGCACTTGGTCAGCAACAAGAAATCCGCTCGAAGTTTCCACGAGGTCTTGCGACCTGACTTGTTGTATCCAGTTACTTTTACGGATGGCAGCTGTTCCCAATATTCAAGCACATGGGGTTCAAACTCATACTCGTAGATTGCGGGGTATTCTCCAGTGCTGCTTTCGGACTGAATGGTATGCCCCATTTTCTCCGAGTAGATGATGGAGCTTACATTCTCCAGATTGCCCTCGGTTACCGAACGAGATGGATCGGAGCCCCTTACGCGGCGAACGAAATCGCGACCCTTTTGTGGAAGGTTAATGGATTCGAAATATGATTCGAGTTGCATGTCAGTCAACATAGTTATTTCCTCAAGTTATAAATATTGCCGACAAGCTCCAGAATCATCGGGCTGAACAGCTGCACCAGTTTTCAGTGGCGCGAACTAAGCCCGCCCGATGTTTCGAGAAACTTGCTTTTTTGGTGGTTTTGTAGGAAGCTTGAGGAATAGCGATCCTACCAAAAGATTCGCTTCGGTACTCAGGTTTGCCGACCTGAGTACCGACCTCTAACTCCTTATCTGCGCTAAGCCATTACATTTTCAGTACCCTCCTTATCTACCTGATCAATGTAGTCTGCCATTGCTTGGGCAGAACAAAATAAACCTGCCCGGCCTTCAATTTTCACCAGCTTGATGGGCAGCGTTCCTTTGTAATACGCCTTCTTTACCGCCTCTTCGGTTTTGTATTTCAAAACATCTCTAATCTCTTCCAGCGAAAGTAGCGGTCCGTACTTCTGCATAATCATTTGTTTCGATGTGTATTCAATGATGAGCTTTCTTTGCCGCATAAAATTACCAGTCATACCTAGTCATATCTGGAGATGAATAGACACAACTTATACCTTGTTATGTTTACGCTTGGTAGGGACGCAAAACTCGGAAAATCACTTCAAAAAACGTCCCAATACAATTTGAAGGGATGTGTAGATATAATCGGAAAAATGGTGGTTAAGAGAGTTCAACTAATGAAATCAGATCTGGAGGGACTGAGAAGCAAGCTGATCATCCAGTACTTGATGAAGAAGACTGGGCTGGGACAGCAAGCTTTGGGATCAGCATTGTTTCCAGACCAATCCGAGCCCAGGAAGAAGATCAGACGGTGGCTTGCAGGCTCCGGCATCAGTCCGAGTAATCGCAGGACTATAGAAGCTCGCTACCCAGAAACGAAATGCCTGTTTGATTTGCCGCTTTATCCGCTACTGTCATCCGTGAAACTCAGCACAGCCGAAATCGAAAAGCTGCTATCCCCTTACAAGACAGACCAATCTCCTGGTGTGTACTGGGGGCTGCCAGACCGATCAATACTTAATCCGAATCCCCATCGCCCCATTTTTGGCCGTAGCAACAGTCAGGCACTGGCCGAAACCGGTTCGGTACAAGGCTTCGCAATTATTTTGGGGTTGGTACAGCTGGCGCGAATTAAGCAGACGACAGAATCTGTTGAAGAAAAGATAAGACGCAATGCCGAGATTTATTATCATTTGACCCAGGCAGCACGAGCATTCCCGAATGTTGCTCGGCACCCGATTTTTAGGGAAATTTGGCCGCTGCTTTATGAAAGATTCAAAGCTCTCTGGCTGGATACACTGCCAGATCCCACGACCCTGATTCTCGATGATGAGCTGATGATGCGTTATATCACCATGGACACGGAGTATGTGCTTTGGCGGGGTGGGTATGGCAGACATTCGGATGGCGAAAAACTGATCGTCCTTCCACCTCCTATTATCACCCCTGAACGAAAGGAACTTGGTCTGGCATTCTCACATTCGGAAATTGCCGCGAGCTCTATATCCAATCGCTAATGCTCTTTTGATAGATACTGTCACAGAAATTGTAAAACGGCTCTTCACTATTGCTGAAGTGGCAACGGAATGAAGCTTCGTCAAGACAGATCATTGAAAACAAGCCGCTGTTTCTACGTACGTCCAACTTTGTCCTGGCCTGATACGTTACAGGGCTATCGGGAAGCTGCCGTTCCAACCCAAAAACCAGAATCAACTCAGCGTCGACTGGAAACGCATTTAACGAGCCCTCACTCGAGAGGTTCCATAAATTGACTGTTCGATAATGCTGCCGAGCTTTACCACTTAAACTGCTTATCATCTCCTCCGTCGGCACCTCATCGGTAATGACGGCCAAGCAGCCTGAATAAACGCCTGCTTGCATCAGCTCAAACAATCGAGTGAGGGGTACACTGTTCATTTCAACTACTCAGGTTTGGCATAGAGTTGGTTCATGGCGCTGCAATTGGCTCTGTAGTCGTTAATAATATGGCCTAAGGTTGACCAAAATTACAGCTGTAGCCATCACTCAGCTCCCTCCCTGAAGGGAGGGGAGCCGAAGGCAAAACAAGCCAAACTGTTCAAGCATCAACCAAAATGAGTGCTTTGGCCAAACTTTATGTCAAATTTTTGGCCAAACTTTTGGACGTTCCCCAACAGTTCACCTTTTTTTATGTCTTCTTTTATGCGTTCCCCCTTCGCTACCAGCCCTGCGTATCGCCCCATCTCACACTGACCAGAGAACAGAGAACTCTTCAAATCAACGGATTCCTATCGGTGCAATAAAAGGTTTATCGGGTAAAGTGGTTAGTCTAAAGGGAACTTATTGTTGACTATCTGGAACCTGAAAGGCGCCCGTGTATCCGAGAATAAAGCCATACCATTTGCAAAAAAGTTCAAAATGGGAAAACAAAAACCAGGCTCTGATTAACTCATCCCTATAAAGAGCGGTACGGAGATTAACGCAAGCAGCGTACTCGCCATTACGGCGGTGGCGGCCTTTTCAGGATGCACGTCAAGTTGGTTTGCTATGATGACCACGTTACCAGCCATAGGCACTGTGGTCATTAGCATGATCATAGATCGTTCGACCACATCAAGTTCATAGGGAATAATCCATATCACAAACAGTCCGATTAAGGGCCAAACCAAGAATTTCCAAAACAGTGATACGATGAGGTATTTCAAGTTTTGAAATGTGGCTTAAGGTGATGCCAATAACCAGCATGCCCAATACAGAATACGCGCCTTTGAAATTCGCAAGCCCTTCTCTTAGTACACCACTGACATCGACATCCAATTGCCGAAGAATAGCAGCAATAACGAAAGCATAAAGGATAGGCAGCTTCACCAGACGGCTGAGACTTTCCTTAACCGTCCCAACCCCTCTGGCAGTGAGAAAGTAGCCTAGTGAAAATTCATAAAGGTTAACACCTAATATAATAAAGACAGCCAGGGCTGCCCCCGCAGCATCAAAAAGGCCAATGGCCAGGGGCAGGCCAAAGTAGCCAGTGTTTCCCGTACCTCCTCCAAACGCAAATAAAAAAGCTGTGCTGTCTTTCCAAATCAATCTACCAATGATCAGTGCACACAAAGACACGAATGAGCACAGTAAGAATGCACTGGCCGCGAAAGAGTAGTAGTTGTATCCGGCTGGCGCTTCAATTACAGCCAAAAATATAACGGCCGGGGAAATAAGATAAACCACTCCCCTAACCCCACCAATGTAGAACCATAGCAACGCTGCAACCAGCGCTGACCATCAATCCTGGCCCGGCTGTGAAGACAACGTCTATTGCTGAATATCATTAGATCCCCTACTTCCCTGTCAATTGACTTGCTGACCGATTGGGTCACTTCCGGAAACCGACCCAATTCTTCTTACGCTTCTTGTGTTAAAGCCACCGAACTACGAGTCAACCCTGTGAATTTGACCACGCAATGCCTCCACCACGGAAAAACGCAGGATTCCGATCAGCTGGCCCGCTTCCGTTGTGACCCGTATCTGCCAGTGCCCTTGCGACTGCAGCGGAAAATTAAGCTTGTGGGTCCAGGCGCGATAGCCCTCTTCCCGGCCACCATGAATATCCAGGGCAATGCGATCCACCGTTTCACCGTTCAGAGTCCATTCGTGATAAATCCGCTCGTGCAATCCTCGTGGTGCATGTATCGACGTATAAGCATACAAGCCCTTCTTTAATTGCCCTTCACTCACCACCAACAGTTTGTTTTGTGGCGCCCGTTGGGCATTATCAATTTCCGATGTGATCGCCACATCGGTCAACCACAGGGACGCGGGCGGAACCCATGGCCGCACCAGAATACCAAACCCGATGGCAGCGGCCATTAGCACAGCCACCATTAACGTGCTCCAATACCAGCGCCAGGGCAGATCCCGCTCCACGCTGAACACCGACAGAATCACGGCAATCACCAACGCGTGCAGATAGCTGGTACCGGTAGGGATGTGCAAAAGCATTGGCAACGCAGTCAACAACACCGCAAACAAAGTCACGCTGTGATAAATAAAATACAACCAGCGGCGGCGGGACAACCAGCGATAATAGAGCGGATCCAGGATGGAGATGATTCCAAACCCGATGAGCAAAGTGGTGAAAATCGCCTGTCCACTGTTCCAGGCGGTCGTGACGAAAAAGAACGGGATGACGAAGAAGAGACTTTCCTGATGTACCAACTGCGTTAAAAATTTCAGAATGGGACGGGGCAGGGAAACGTCAAACCAACGCTTTATCTGTCGATGCAGGAGGTTTTCTGCCACCAACCACAGCCAGCTGGCCAGCATCAAAATAGACAGAGCCTGGGCAAAGATTTCCTGTTCTCGCTCCACCAGGAAAAAGCTGCTTACACCGGCGGCAAAGCCAAACACCGCCACCACCCCGGGATATCGGGTGAGCACCGTCATCCCCCATGCCGACACTGATTTTATTATGGCCATAAGCGGGGTTCCCACCCCCATTAATATATTTCCAGAACCCATTGATCCCACTTTATCTGCTGTTATTGTCATCTGTGACTGCAACGCACGGATAAAATTTCAAGCCAGATTGTTACGCACGTCTCAAATCCAGCGTCTAACGAGACTCCAGCAACGCTTTCAGGTCATCCGGAATCGCCATGGGTTGGATGGGGCTGACATCGGCACCTCCGGTGTTACCCAGCGGCACCCAAATTCGTGACAACACCAGCGAACCGGCAATACGCAAGATTTGGCCGCGGATCTCGCGGGCATCGCCGCACCGCCAACCCACTTTCAGCATCCACCAATGTGCACGCGTGTGGGGGATCACATAGCACTGCCCCAGAATATGCGCGCGTTCCAGATGATAAAAGGTCAGATCATAATCCTGCTGCCGATAGTATTTTTTTGCCAACGCCATTTCCTGCCGGTAGGCCTGCTTTAAGGATGTATCCATCGGCTTTATTCTCACTTCTGGTTGCAGTCTCGCGTTGCTTATTCCTGATTGTGCGCAACAGTGGCGCTTGTCAGGCGAGGCAGCAATTGATTTCGGTAAAGGGAGTACAGCATCAACAACGCCAGAACTATACTCGCCGCATACGACAGCGACGGGCTCAACAACTCATGGGCATGCTCTGCCTGCACCATAAAATCCATAGCCCATAACTCAGCCAGGTAGTTCGTCAAAAACCCAAATGCAAACCCGACACCCACGACGCTTCCCAGATAGGCAGCAAGAGCACGATTACCCAGTTCCCGTTTTACCAAGCCCACTGTTGCTATATTGGTGGCCGGGCCCACCAGCATAAAAACCAGCACTGCGCCCGGTGACACGCCGGAGAACAACAGCCCGGCGGCAATGGGGGTAGAGGCGGTGGCGCAGATGTACATGGGCACACCGATCACCGCCATCGCAACGAACGCCAGCATGCCATCACCCCACTGCGCCAGAAACTCATTGGGTACGTAGGTTTTAATCACGGCGGCAAACCCCAACCCCAACAATAACCACAGGGTGATATCGCGCACCAGATCAATAAAGGTAAACTGAATTCCGCCTTTTAACCGCGCCGGCCAGGCAACCCGGCTCTTGGCAGTGGCCTGTTGCGGCTCACCGGCGCAACAGCTGTCTGGCTGTGGTGCCTGCTTGCTGGAACAGCAGGCAGACCCTGCCTTGCCAGCCGAAGTGTCAATCTTGCTGCTGTGATCTTTACCCACCAATACGCCGGCGGTAATGGCGCTGGTGACGGCGGCAATTGGGCGGATGACGGCCATGAACGGACCCAGTAACGCGTAGGAAATAGAGATGGAATCCACCCCCGTTTCCGGTGTCGAGATCAGGAACGATGTGGTGGCTGCTTTGGAGGCTCCACTGCGACGTAAGCCCAACGCCGCCGGAATCACACCGCAGGAACAAAGCGGCAAGGGTGCCCCCAGCAAGGCCGCTTTCACGGTGGAAAAAAAACCGGGCTTACCCAAGTGCCTGGCCAGAAAATCCGTCGGGATAAACCCTTTCAACAGGCCCGCCACCAGCAAACCCAACATCAACCAGGGCGCCGACTCCACAAACAGCTGCACAAAATTACTTAATAAGGTCATGATGCTTTCCTCCAACCAAACTACTTCCGGCGTCGTGATCGCTGAGGGCTTCCAGTATGGTGCAATGGGTAGCAGGTTCATCGCCACCACAACAGGCATCGCTCAAACTCTGTAACGACTTTTTGATTCTTTGCAGTTCATGGATACGCTGGGTTACCGTTGCCAGCTTTTCGTCCACCAGGCTCTTCACATCCTGGCAGGATTTCTCATCCCGGGTCACCTCCAGTGCCAACAGTTCCTCTATCTCCTTGAGGGTAAAACCCACCTCTTTCGCACTGAGAATAAACCGAATGCGCTGCAGGTCTTGTGCCGAATACAGGCGGTAACCGGCCTCGCTGCGGGCACTGGGCCGCATCAGTCCGTGCTTCTCATAGAACCGCAGGGTGTCCTGGGACACGTTGGCCAGGTTGGCCAGTTCGCCTATTTTCAACAATGGTCGCTTCATGACAGTTACTATAAACCTTGGAGTGGGGTCCAGAGTCAACTGTTTGTGGTGAATTTTCCGTGAAGGCTCCCTGCTGGGGGGGGTGGGGCGCTATGGCGCGGAATTCCCGGTGGCTGGTGAGGCCCGCCTGCGCACCAGAATGGACTGGGTGCAAAACCCAATGGCCCCTGTTTCATCAAACAGTTGCCCCATTACGGTACCTGCGCCCAGATCGGAATAAGAGGCGTGGGTTTGAATACCGACCCATTCCCCTGCGGCCGGCCGGTGCAGGTTGATGGTGGTATCCGGATTGATTCCGTAAAACGGTTGGGCGTCAAAGGCCTCTCCCGTCAGAATATGGTGGGAAAAGCTGGGTACCGAGTAGGTCCAGTCCGACGCCAGCGCCACCCGCTGCAAAGGGGTGATCGGTTGCCCCGGCAATACCGGATGTTTCAGGCGGAACCACATCACCGCTGGTTGCGCTTTGAGATCAATGCGAATTTCAATGGCGTTATGGAACCCTTCCTGATCTTGCATCTGGGCAAAGAAGGGCTGGCGCGGAGGCTGGGGCAATACGGGGGTATTGCCATCACATTTCAATCGATCCGCCACCGGTACGTCGGCTACCCCATAGCGCAGCGCACTGGCACGAACGTATTCCTGCCCTTTTGAGCAAATGGAAATATCCAACGCCTCCAGGTTGCGCCCACTCCGGCGCAGGTGGGCCACCAAGTCGATAGGCGCCAAGGGCGCCGCACTCAGCATATCCACCGTCAGGCGTGTCACCTGACGCGGCACAGCCGAGGGAACCTGCTCCACCGCCATGGCTGCCAGCAACAACATGGCACTGCCATGCTGGGTACCGGGATACCAGGGGCCTTTTGCCAGATGAGAAGGCAGTATCTGGTTTCCAACCTGTTGAAAGACGGGAAAATCCGGCGGAATCTGCATTCGGCTCATCAATGCTACACCTTAATTGCGCTCGTAAACCGGTGAATCATAGTGAGCTGCTCGGCGCAGATCTATGACGAGAAATGACAATCCGATATCAATTGAACGGCACCCGATCCTCTATGTAACGGGTGCGCTGGGAAAAATCCCCCGGCTTAAGCAGTGCCTCCTGCAGATTCCTGGCAATGGAATGGCCCAGATACCGGGCCCGCTCGCTGTATCGCCCGCTGTAGTGTTCATCCAGCGTGGCATCAAAATGGTGTAACCAACGCTGGAAATGTTCTGCGGTAAATTCATGCCGCTGATGAATCTGGCGGTGAATGTTCATCATATGGCGATCGTAACCCGTCTCCCGCAGCAGTAACTTCCGCCAGAAGGCTTCAATACGGGGCAAGTGCGTTTCAATATCAATATCGGCGGTCTGTAAAAAAACCGGAGACAACAGAGGATCATCCAAAAGCTTTGCGTAAAACCGTTTTACAAACTCGCCGATCGCTTCCGCTGAATCCAGATCATGTGATGCAGCCATTAAAAACCTACTTCGTTATCCGGCAAGGAGTTGGCTACGCAGATTAGAAAGCCTCAGCGTGAATTGCAAGTGGACATCTTCACCTGCTGTTCATGGGGAAATTGCACCTAAATACGTTAGCCACAGCGCATAACGCCCAATGACAGTGCCCCCACCCCTGGTCAATGGACTGTTGAGCCTATTCAGCGTGGCCAAATCCTCCAATGACTGTCGCACTCAAATTCAGCACCGGCTTATGCTTACCGCGTTTCGTCGCGCAGTCGAAATCCCCTCTAGACCATACGCTGTTGAATGGGTCGCAGTTAGCAGGAGCTTCACAATGTCACAACGCTAGAACAAGGAACGAACATGAAACCCAACAACACTTTTTCCAACTGGATAGCAGCCCTGACCCTGGTGGCCACCGGATTGCTCTCAACCCACTCCCTGGCCATGAGCCAGGTTCCACCCACCGACCCGCAAGACGCCCCCCTGGGGGAATGCCCAGCCACCGCCCTTTGCCGCAGTGAGGCACCGGGCTCCTATAGTGGCAACGGCCCGTACGGATATCGCTCCTACTCCCTGTCACGATTGCAAACACCCGGTGGTGCCACGGTCTACTATCCCGCCAACGCCGAGCCACCCTATTCCGGCCTGGTGTTCACCCCGCCTTACACCGGCGTGCAATTCATGTATGCGGCGTGGGGGCCGTTTTTCGCGTCCCACGGCATTGTATTGGTGACCATGGACACCACTACAACCCTGGATACCGTTGATCAGCGCGCCCGTCAGCAAAAAACCGTACTGGATGTGTTAAAGGGGGAAAACAACCGCGCCGCCAGCCCGCTTCGGGGCAAGCTGGATACCAGCAGAATCGGGGCAGTGGGATGGTCCATGGGCGGCGGCGCCACCTGGATTAATGCGGCGGAATATGCCGGCCTGAAGACCGCCATGTCTCTGGCAGGCCATAATCTGAGCGCCATCGATCCGAATGCCCGGGGTTATAATACACGGGTCCCCACCCTGTTGTTCAATGGCGCCCTGGACGCCACCTATCTGGGCGGACTGGGGCAATCCGACGGCGTCTACAACGCTATCCCCGCCGGCATCCCAAAAGTATTCTACGAAGTGGCGTCCGCCGGACATTTTGATTGGGGCTCTCCAACCGCAGCCAATCGCGATGTCGCGGGCATTGCCCTGGCGTTTCACAAAGCCTTTCTGGACGGCGACACCCGCTGGGTTGATTACATTCGGCGTCCGAGCCGTGACGTGGCCACCTGGCGCACCGCCTATCTGCCGGACTGAGCGTGACTCATAAGGTAGCCAGGCTTTCGATCGCGCAACTGCGTCACCGGCGCAGTTGCGCTTTGCAAGCCGATTACACGCCAAACCAGTGGAAAACAAAAGGAAAACAACCATGAGGGACAAGGACATGACAACACCAACCCGGCGCCATCCCCTGCGCCTGCGGTGGTTGGCTGGATGCGCAATCGCTGCTGCAGCGATTGCGTTGAGCCTGCTGCTAACGCAACGGAATGCGGCGCCATTGGTTCGCCAGCAAATGGAAGCGATTCCCGTACTAATTCCCACACCAATCCCCACACCAAGCCCCACACTCGTGCAACCAAAGCCCGCGCCCGGTGCCTCTCAGGATCACGAGGCCGTTGCCCAGGCACAGGCGCACTGGGCCCATGAGCTGCCGCCGGCCGCAACAGACACCGGGCAGGCTATAACTGTGTCGGATGAAACAGACTACGACACCCAGCGCCAGGCGCAGCAGATGCAGGTTCAGTACTTGCAGGAGGTTTACCCCCACACCTTGATGATTCCCACCGAGAAAACACCGACGCAAGTGGAGCAGATGTTGGCAGAAATGGAATTGCACCGCGCACTGAAACAGCGCATCGACAGTGGTGACGCCAGCGCGGAAGAGCGATCACGCTATGTGGAGCTGCACCGCCGGAAACTGGAAGAGGAACAGGACCTGATCACGCTGTGCAGGGACGTGGCCGCCAATTCCATGGCAGAGGAATCCGTACACAATGCTCTGCTTTGTACCCACGTGGCGGCAGCGGCTGATCAACGGCTTGCTGTCATCGCCCACCGCCTGGCAGAACTGGACGCAGAATTCTAGGTGCCGCCGAGCCGGGTGGATAACTCGTTGCGCTCCCAGTGGGCGCCGTTAATCAGATTGGCGCGAATCCGTCAGGTGATGGGTTCCAATTGATCCACCGGCTCGTCCGCCAGGATACTGTCGATCTGCAGATACTGCTTGTTCAACCAGGCCGCCACCCGGTGGCGCTCCACCGTGGACATCACATCACGATTATTGGCCGCCGCCCAGAAACTGGCATCACTGAAGTCGATTTTCCTGACCAGAGAAGGCTGCAACCTGGACAACACCATCGTATGGGCATCCAGGCTTTTGGCGCGGCCAAAAGTGGAGGACTGCTCCACCAGATCAAAATTGTCTCCCCGACCTCTGTTTTCCACCACCACGAGGCGAACCTGCTCGGTACGGAAACGCTCCATGGTTTTGCCCAGTAACGCCAGGGAATCCGCGCCGTCGTCCATTACGTGCCACATATACACATCGAAACCAAGCTCGGCAAAAATTTCCAGTATCTGGCTTTCTTCCAACCACTGGCTCAGATTGTCGAAGGTCTGGGCGGCCAGATCCACAATGATATTGTTTTGTGGCGCGGATTCAGCAAGTTCGACGATGCGATCCAGACTATCAAATGAACGGGTGTTCAGTGGGTGGGTAAAGTCACGGTAGAAACGGGAAAACGTGCCGTGTGACTGATCAGAATCAAACCCCACAAAGGGTAATTGTTTATCGACAAAATACTGCGCCAGCAACCGCGCCGTGAACGATTTGCCAACCCCACCTTTTTCACCACCGATAAAATGCAGTCCTGCCATGGATCACCCCTTTCAATCAGTTCAAGTTGCCCGAAGCGGCCTAACAGCAGTGATGGTACGTTTATCTGGTGTCAGATAAAAGTAAATATCGGGGCGCCATGGAAGATACGCCGATGTGCCAATTCATGGTGCATTCCGGCAGAGGCCCCCTTATTACCGCAGGTACCGCAGGTACCGCAGGGTAAATTAAGGCCCGGCACTGGGCAAAGCCTCTCCGGGCATGTTATACCAGCCTTTTAACGATCAACATTACGGGTGGAGTTGCGTATGTCCGGTGACCTTATTCCTGTCTTTCCGCTGAATACACCGCTTTTACCGGGATGTAAAATGCCATTGCAGATTTTTGAACAACGCTATCTGGATATGGTGTCCTCCTGCATGAAAGCGGGTACAGGCTTTGTGGTGGCCCTGTTGGAGCCGGGCTCGGAAACCCGGGAGGTGATTCGCCCGGGGGAAACAGCACAATCAACCCCCCCGTTCTATCCGCTTGGCACGCAGGCCCAGATCGTCGACTTCGGACAACGTGAGAACGGTCTGCTGGCCATCACCATTGAGGGATCGCAACGGCAAGACCTGTCCGGGATTCATCAACAAGCCGATGGATTATGGCTTGCCCAAGGAGAGCCGCGCCCGGAATCCGGCCAAGCGGGCCGGGCGGAACTTGAGGAGCTGACGGACCTGCTGGATGAGCTGATGATCGTCAACGGATTGAGTGAATATTTTGGGGATGAACTGACCGGTGAACAGGTGATGAATTATCTGATCATGCTGCTCCCCATTCCCGTGCCGACAAAACAGCAGTTGATTCAATGCGATGATCATCAGCAACGGTGGACCGGATTACGCAGAGCGCTTACCGAGCTGGTGCAGAGTCAAAGCGGTTCCGGCCATTGAACCGCACCGGCCTGTATATCCCCCTGCAAACGCCATCATGTGATGCTGCATCTATTGATCTTATGCCAGCTGCCGCTCATTGCGGCGCAGACTGTTCAGGCCCGCGGCCGCTTCCAACCCCTCAATCCCGGTTTCCAGATGGGCCAGCATGCGTTGCATGGACGGTAGCGTGCGTCGACAGGCGGTGAGGCCGAATTCCAGTTGATCATAGTAGCTCAGAATGGTGATGTTCAGCGCCAGGCGGTCCAGCGGCATGGAAACCGGATACATGCCCCGCAGGCGGGCACCATTCCAGTACAACGGTTCTTTCGGACCGGGCACATTGGAGATCAGCACATTGAACGCCTGCCATCTGGGCATCATGCCCGTCAGCATCTGCATGCCTGCCGGCGTCAACATCAGGGCCGTGTAGGCCATGATTTCCTGCCGCGTCATACTGCCCAGGCGCTGCTTGGCTTCCTGAACCGAGGCTTTAACGATGGACATACGCTGTGCCGCATCCGCCACATGGGTGCCCAGGTTGGCCAGTATGGTGACAATTTCATTGCCTCCAATGCTGTCATCCTGACGCAGGGAAACCGGTATGGCAGCGATCAACGGTTGCTGTGGCAAAGCACTCTGTTCCGACAGGTAATCCCGCAACGCGCTGCCGCAAATGGCCAGCACCACATCATTTATGGTGGCATCGAAGGCCTTGGCGATACGCTGAATCCTGGCCAGTGAATAGGATTCGGCCGCAAACCGGCGGGATCCGGTGATGCGCTCATTCAGCACACACTGCGGTGCCTGGAAAATACTGGTGTAGTCCACATCGGTTTTCGATTTATACCAGCTATCCTGCAGGGCTCTGGCCACGTGCGGAATGGCCGCCAGATTGGCACGAATGCCGGCCCGGGCGGAGGCGATAACGGTAGTGGCATCAAACCGGTTGGTAATCCTGTGATTGGACCTGGATTGCAGATCGAAAGCCCACACCGGGGCCATATCACGCTCAGCGGGATCATTGGACAGCATCTTGGTGCCCAGCCGCATGGCGGACATGCCATCCATAATGGCATGGTGCTGCTTGCCGTAAACAGCGAATCTTCGACCTTTCAACCCCTCAATCAAACAGCATTCCCACAGCGGCCGCTCCCGGTCCATCAAATTGCTGTGTTCTGCCGACACCAGGGCCAACAACTCCCGAATGCGGCCCGGTTTGGGCAGCGCCACATGACGAAAATGATGCTCAAGATCAAACTGCCCATCGTGCTTCCAATAGGGCCGGCCAAAACGGTAATGCAGCCGCTGGTTGAAAGGTGCTACCGGCTGATTGTAGGCACGTAAAGCCTCTGCAAATTGCGTAACAAAGTTGTTGGGGGCATCCTCCGGAAAATCGAACAACTGCAGACCCGCAATATGAGTGGGCTGTTGTCGTTTCTCCAGCATCAAAAACAGATTATCGGTTGCACTAAGGGGTTTCATAACAGAGGAGATTCCTTTCATATGGCGGTTCGTCATTTGCATTTGACGGAGCGTTACCTGATTGTTCGCGCCGTACGCAGGGCGATAAAGGGTTCCGGGATGGGTCCGAATTCCCGGCTGAACGGGCCGGGGCCAACAATACCAGAAAAATACTCCGCTGCGGCAACGGTTTGTGCCTCCGAAATTCTGGGCACCAGGGTATTAATCAACGAATGCGTGGCCTTCTTCACCGTCGACACCGTGCTAACCGCCATACGGCGCATAAACGGCCCCAGGTTGAGAATCTCAACCGGTTTTTCAAACACCCACAGGTTGGCCAGCGGATGGATCATTACACTATCAATGTAGTGTTGTACCAGATCAAACAGCACCGCCGAGGCCCGGTAGCGTATGTAGGCAAATTGTTGCGTCATTATGTACACCTTTACATGTTTCATCCTTTCCATATGAGACGAAATTGTACGGATTGGCTATCGGCCCCACACTGGCCACAAATGACAAAATCTGTGACCCGAAACACTAATGTGCCCCTAACAAGAGGAATTGGACCATACAAGCCGGTGGTTGCGCAGCACACCGTTAGTAACGGTCTACAGTCACTACACAATTCACCCCTTGAATCTGTGAATTCAGCATGCCTACAATCGAGTATTACAACAACAAACAACGATTATGACTCAAAGGACTGCGTCGGCCTCCTGGCTGAAGAACCTATGTGATATGTTTGCCGCCGAAGGCGTCAATGTCGGCCCTATGTTGCAGGACTGCGGCTTGTGCGAACGAGAGCTGCAGGACAGTGACGTGCGTTACCCCAGCGAATATGTAGGCCACCTGTGGGATGCTGCGGTACTGCAAACCGGCAACCGTCACCTGGGACTGCGCCGTGAATTATGCGACCGCTACGGTGGCCTGCATCAGGTGGGGTTCGCCATGATGGCAAGCCCCACACTGCTGGATGGGTTGCGTATCCTGCAGCAAAATCTGGCAGTGGTATCGGAAGACGTCAGTATGAATCTGGAAGCTGATGACCGGGGCTACTGGATTTATCTGTCCCTGGCCAAGCATCACTACGCGTTTCGTACCCGCATTGAATTCAGCTTTCTTACCACATTGATGCTCTGCACCTGGATTACCCGGCAGAACATTGTGCCTCTGCTGCAGGAATGGACCTTTGCTGCACCGCCGGATACCCGCCCTTACCAGGCGGCCTTTGGCTGCCCGCAAAGCTTTGAACAGGCTGAGAACCGCTTTCTGTTCAGCACCGAAATCCTGACCGCAGAATTACCCACTGAAAGCGCAATGGTGTGCGAGCTGCATCAAAACGTATTGCGGGAACAGATGGCACGGATGGGTTTCGCCTCTATACAGTATCGTGTGTATACCGAAATCCTGCGTGGTTTGCGCTATGGTGAACCCAGATTGTCCGACATTGCCCGTGCCATGCACATGTCCGAGCGTACCTTACAACGCAAATTGAAGCAGGAAGATCTCACCTATCAGGACGTGCTGGATCAAACCCGGCAGGAACTGGCGGAACAGTACCTGGCTAACTCTGCGCTCAGCCTGATGGAGATTTCCCAACTACTGGGCTTTCTGGATTTGAGTAACTTCTATCGTGCCACCAAACGCTGGTTCGGACTGCCGCCGGGCAAGTATCGCAACCAGCTGGAGCGGCAACCTTTTACCTGAGCAAACCACAGCTCATCCCACCTGATTAATAGCCTGCCGTGCCCGCCAGTATCTGCTGATAGAATGCCCGATCCAATGCCTCATACTCATTTGATCCCGGCTTCAACACAAACAGGGGATCGGGACACTGATCCAAATGATACGCTTGCTCCCTCAACTCACCCTTTTTCATTTTGAAAGTGCCGGTGGTATCCATATCCATTACCTGGCGAATAAACAGGGGGCGGGCATAAGAAGGGACTTTTTCGATGATGTGTTGTGAGATAGCCGGCAGCTGCAGGCTGCCGTGCTTTGCTGATATAGCCACCATTCCGGCGCGACCATCGGTGCCGGGCAGCTGCACACCGTAGACATTGCAGTACGCAACGGAGTCGGCGCCATTGATAATCTCACCTATTTCGTTGGTTGAAACGTTCTCCCCTTTCCAACGGTAAGTATCCCCCACCCGATCCACGAATTGATAGTGTGGCAAACCCAAAGCAAACCCTACATCCACCTGCTTAAGTAAATCACCGGAATTGAAATAGCGGTCACCCTTTTTGAATACGTCGGTCAGTATCTTTTTCTGTGTGGCACCGGGATCAACGTAACCATCAAACACGGCGTCTTTTGATATTTCCATTAACATCAATCCCGCTTCGCCCTTCTTTACTTTTTGGCAGAACCCTTTTCTGTTCCTCAATAATTCATCATTCAGAACATCGTAGCGCACCAGGGCGTGTCTGGCGCCACAAAAACCAACCGTGCAATCCTTATTGAAGGCATTCACGCAACCTGCGTTTCCTTCACTGGCTCCATAAAACTCTCCCACCCGTTCAATGCCAAATCGGGTTTTAAATTCCATCCAGATATCCGGGCGCAGGCCATTACCGACACACTTCCGAATAGGATTATCGGCATCATCAGGCTGTGGTGCTTGATGTAACAGATAGCGGCACAACTCGCCTATATAGGCAAAACAAGTGGTCTGATGCTGGCGCGCCTCCCGCAGCAGGTTGCTGGCAGAAAATTTGCGCCGCAGGAACATGGAACCACCGCTGTGTATGATTGAGCCAAAACAGATGAACATTCCGCTGGAATGATAGAGTGGCAGGCAGGCGTAAATACGGTCCTGCTCAGACATGTTGAGCAGAATACTTGAGAAGCCCAGGCTCATCCTGTAGTGACGGTCATGGGTAATCCGTGATGCTTTGGGTAGCCCGGTGGTACCGGACGTGAAAATATAGTATGCCAGGTCACTCAGGGTAACCTCTGCGGTTTGCGGCAGATCCGTACCCGGTTGCCCCTCAAAATCCAACGCTACGGCCCATTCCGGGGCTACGCCTGCCCCGGACAGCGCGGCATCTTGAACCCAGAATATATCATTGCTTGCCAGACCGAGTTCTGACCTTATCTCAGACAAGGGTGATAACAGCTCTTGCCCCACGATGATTTTTACCGAAGCGACAGACTTAATGCAGTGTAACAATGGCGCCTCAGTAAGACTGGTATTGATCATGGCGGCAACGGCACCAATCTTGGCGAGTGCGGTAACACAGGCCAGGTTCTCGATACGATTTTCCATCAACAGCGCCACGGCATCCCCTTTTTTGACACCCTGACTCTTAAGGTAGTGGGCCATCTGGTTCGCCTTAGTATTGAACTGTCCCCAGGTCAGGGTGACCCCCTCAAACACCACCATGACGTTATCCGGCGATTGCTGTGCCCGCTGCGCAACCATCGAGCCCAAACTGAGCGGGGTATCGCCGGGTAGCGGCTTGAGCTTTAAGGCTTTTCTAATCACACCCAGCATGGTCAACACATCAGTCACAGCACCCATTGTTATACGCCCTTTGCAGCCTTAAAACGAAGAAAAACCTCCGCAAGTGTACTGCAACCCGGATTACCCACGGAGCGCAATTTCTTACCCTGAGTTAACTAAATGAGGTCGCATATATGGTCACATGTTGAACCCAGCTCAAACAGTGGATCACAAATGGGGGATGACTGGCACAGTTTTCAATCACCCATTACACTCAAAGAAAAGGCCACAACCTGTTTCATGATTAATTGGGGACTCCATGAACACCAGCGGCACCACGGTCGTGACCATGATCTGGTTACTGGTCAGCTATCTGCTGCCCGGAACCAGTATGGCTCTCACGCATAACGCAGCGGAATTAACACCGCCACTGTCCTATTTTGTGCAAGCAAAAACGAATGCTGTTCCTGATGAAGATCCACGGAACCTCAATGCACACTGGGAGCCCATTCAGCGTTCAGAGCTTAATATGGGCTTCACCGATGATGTGGTGTGGGTCCGCTTCGATATTCCCTCTGATCAGCAGCGCCGGAATCTCATGCTGGAAGTGGCCAATCACAAGATTGATCATCTTGAGGTCTTCGTTTACAAACTGAATACCACCGGTCAGGACCTGCATTCACGTTTTAGTGTAGGGGATCACCTTCCCATCCATGAGCGCCCCTACCCTGCGCGCAACTTCATTTTTCCCATTGAGGTACAGGCCCACCAGCCGCTTCGGATTTACATGCGTTTTCAAAGCCGCTACCCCATGAAGCTGCCGCTCAATGTATGGACACCGGAGCAACTTGAACGACGCAATGAGGCCCGCATTCTGTTTCAGGGTATCTATTTCGGTGTGGTTTCGATCATGGCGCTGTACAACCTGTGTATTTATTTCTTTGTGCGTGATCGCAGCTACGGCACCTATAGCTTTTTCATAGTGTGCCTGGCTGCATTTATCATGATCGAACGCGGTCTGGCGATCGAATATTTGTGGCCGAGCAATCCCGGTTTCGATTTCCAGATGTCGCTGATCATTACCGCCCTGGGCTCTGCCGCCAGCATACCGTTTACCGTGCATTTCCTTTCTCTCAATCAGTACGCACCTCGAATTGCGCACGCTTACCGCTACCTGTTCAGAACCTGGCTGGTGCTGGCGGCATTGGGGGCCATCTATCCGGCTGTGTGGCTGGTTTACGTGGTGGTAATTATTCTGATTCCCGGCAGCCTTTCACTGGCCATTGTTGGCATGCTGATGTGGCGCAAGGGTGTGCCGGCAGCACCCTTCTATACCTTGGCATGGTTTGTTCTGGTATCGGCGGTGAGCGTGTATGACGCCTATGTCATGGGCTTTCTGCCTATTACCGCGTTTACCGAATATTCGCTCCAAGTGGGCAACATGATTGAAGTCACACTGTTATCCCTGGGCTTGGCCCATCGTATCAAATCGTTGGATCGGGAAAAACGTGAGGCACACTTGTTAACAAAAACCAAAAGCGAGTTTCTGGCTACTATGAGCCACGAAATCCGTACCCCCATGAACGGCATTCTGGGCATGGCAGAGCTGCTGCAGGACACCAAACTGGATCAACAACAGTCCAGCTATCTCAACACCATTCTCAGCTCGGGTAAAACCCTGATGACGGTGCTGAACGACATTCTGGATTACTCTAAGATAGAGGCGGGCAAGCTGGAACTGGAATCCGTTTCCTACCCGGTCCGCAGGCTGATCGATGATACCGCCAGTATTTTTTCGGTGGTGGCGAGGGACAAGGCGCTCTACTTCAATATTTATGTATCACCCCGTGTACCTGCCAGCATCAACGGGGATGCCACACGTGTGCGCCAGATTCTAAGCAATTTGCTCAGCAACGCGTTCAAATTCACCCATGAAGGTCAGGTTACACTAACCGCCGACTGCGATGCTGACGCCACTCAACTGATCATCAAAGTGAGTGATTCCGGTGTTGGTGTTCCCGAGCACAAAAAGCGCTCTATCTTTGAGCAATTCACCCAGGCAGAGCGATCCACCAGCCGCCAGTATGGTGGAACCGGCCTGGGGCTTTCCATATCCAAACGCTTTGTTGAACTGATGGGGGGCAACATCGGTCTACAGAGTACCATCGGAGCAGGTTCAACGTTCTGGTTTACCCTGCCATTGGTATCCCCAAAGCAGTTCAACTTGAGTAACCCGGAAGATCTGAAGCCACTGGCCGCCCAATTGCGCATCCTGCTGATTTGCCCTGATCGGCGATTTACCCGTCTAATCGATGACTACCGCGCAATGTGGGGGTTTCAATTATCTATCTGCCATTCGCTCCATGAGGCTCAACACCAGCTCAATGAAATGACCAAACAGCAAACGGGCCAGCAGCAGGTTTTCTTTCATTTTGTGCTGATTGATCAGTACTGTGAAGACTTCACCTGTGATCAGGTCAACCATTTCATACAGGATAATCCTGCATTGATGGATACCAACCTGGTGCTGACCGTCAAAGCAGGTTTTCCCCGCGACCGGATAAAGGGTGGGAATAAGGCGCCTATCTTTGAAGAGTATCCGGTCTGCATCTCGGCCATTCAGCTTGCTCTGCTGGATCGCATCGGCTTCAATCGAAAACTGCCCACGACACCATTGATTCGTTCCGATTTTAGCGGCACCAAAATATTGGTGGTGGATGATAATCCGGTTAACACCAAGGTCATCTGTGGATATCTGAGCAAACTGAATGTGCATCCTGATTGCGCTGCCTCAGGGCAGGAAGCGCTGGATAAAATCATTGGTATTAATCATCAATATGACCTTATCTTTATGGATTGCGAAATGCCCGGCATCGATGGTTACGAGGCCACATTACGCATACGGCAGTGGGAGCTTCACAACAACAGAGCGCAGCAAACCATCTGCGCCCTGAGTGCCCACGCCATGAAAAACTACCGGGATCGTTGTTTTGAAGTGGGAATGAATGATTTTCTGTCCAAACCCATTGTTATGGCAGAACTGAAAATTCTGTTGAATCGTCATTGCAACCAACAGACAACAACGGCAGACGAGACAGCAGAGGAGGGGCCCGCGCCCCTCCTCTGAGATTTATCGGATACCTGCCCGGCGCAACGCTGCCGGCTGGAAATCAGTGTAGGAAAACTCAGCTTCCCAATTCACACCCATCACTTCATTGTTTTCAAATCCCAACGCCAAATAACGACCGGCATGAAGATCATAGAGCACTTCGAGTGAATACCCCTGCACCGGGACGTGGTAGTAGAGTATTTCGTGGGATTCCGCCACCCGCCACAGATTGCCGCGGCCATCATAGTGATCGATCACTGCAGCCATCCAGCTGTCCTCATCCAGAAAGAACACCCGCTTGGCGTAAATATGCCGGGTGCCGCTGCGCAAATTGGCTTCCACCTGCCATACCCGGTGCAGTTCGTAGCGGGTCAGATCCTGGTTGATGTGTCCGGGCTGGATAATCTCATCATAGGGTAAACCTTTTTCGTCCAGCTTATAGGCATTGTAACCAATATACATCTCGCGTTTGCCTTTCAGCGTCCATTCATAACGATCAGGAGACCCATTATAAAGATCGTAATTATCCGCCGTGCGCATGCCGTCCGCCGCAGTCCCCGGGCCGTCGTAGGCCACTTGGGGAGCCCGGCGTACACGGCGCTGACCGGCATTGTAAATCCAGGCCCGGCGTGGCTCTTTTACCTGATCCAGAGTTTCATGCACCAACAGCACATTACCGGCCAACCGGGATGGGGCGGTGACCACCTGCTTGCCGTAAAACAGCACGTTATCGTCTTTACCCGGCTCGTAGTCGGTCAACTTGTTGGCAACCGCCACCTGATCCCGAAACATCACCATGCTGTAGGCACCATTGGCCAGCGGGGTAACCTGACCCGCATAGCGATCCAATGCATCACCCCGCCAGCGCGCAATGTGGTTCCAGATCGCCTCCAGACCGTTATTGGGAATGGGGAACGGATAACCCTGCAGCTCATAGTTTTTCATTCCGGTTGGGCCCACCGGCTGCGTTTTCAGCGCATTTTTTTTGGTGAGCTCAGCGATGTGCTCCGGCATACGAAAAGTACGGCGGGTCGGGTATACCGGCATACGATAGGTTTCTGGATATTTCTCGAACATGGCCAGTTGGCCCGGGCTCAATTTATCCTGATACTGCGCTACATTGTCAGCGGTAATCGTGAATAAAGGTTTGTCATCCGGAAACGGATCACAAAGAAACTCACCACCTTTATAACAATCGGGTGGCGACTTCAAACCACCTTCGTAAGCCGGAATGGTGCCTTCCTTGTTGGCCGCCACTTCTGCGCCGGTCACCGTCAGCTCGGATCCGCCCAGCTTCGCGGCCTGTTCCTCAGGCACCTTGGCGTTGGCAAAGCCGGCCATCATTATCGACAGGACAATGCCGGGCAACGTGATTGAGGTTTGTTGCGTTTTAATCATCATTATTTTCCCCCACCCTTAGAAGGATGCCGTAGCGCTAAGTGAGTAGTAGTCTCGATCGGCAAGCTGGTTATACGGTTCCGCACCATAGAAATCGGTGTACGAGGCTTTCACACTGTAGTCATTCAGCAATACCGCCTCCAGGGACAAGCCCAGGGCCTTTCGGTTCTGCAGGAAATTGGATACCGGGCTCGCGGAATTGCCGGACACATCGTGGCTGAAGCTTATGGTGGGGCGCAGATTTACCCCGCCCAGTACGTTGTTGTAATCACCGGTGAAGCGCATCTTATAGCCCCAGGCACCACTGGTTGGGTAGTAATCCTGTTCAGGGGTTGTCGCTGAATTGGGAATAAAGTTAGCCGCCAGAAACGCTTCATAGTCAGCAAAGGCCGCCTCGGGAGAATCTGCCTGGGGTAAGTTGGGAAACGACAGCGTTGCATTATAGCTGCTGTTCAACAATGCTTTATCCTTGTCCGGCAAGTCGGTATACGAACCCGCAATATCCAGTATCGCGGTCCAGCGAGCAGCACCCAGGATCTGATCGAAGAAATGAATAAACGCGATCTCAGCCTGATAATAATCCGCCTCAACGTAGCCTTTATTCTCATCACCGGAATCGAACTTGCTGTAACAATCATAAGGCGTTGGCGCGTCATAGCAGGTCAGTGAAGGCAAGCCCACAGCACCAGCCAATGAGTCACCATCTTCCAAAGCAAACGGCTGATCCTTCCTCAAACTGATTTCACCGGACACAGCGGTTGCACCACCGGGCAAACCAAAATCAAAGGCGGTGCTGAAACTGGCACCCAACAACGCAATGTCTTCAACATAATCCAGGTAGTAATCCCCATATGGCAGCAGATAGGCAGTGCCCAGGACACTGGACGGCGCTCCAGGCGCTTCCGGCAACGCAGCCAGCCCATCACGGAACTGCTCCAGGGTCAAACCGCTCCCGGGCGGTGGCAACAGCGTCCCCACAAGGCCCAACGGATCTGCTGTCAGGAAGGCATCCATATCGGCGTAGTGCCCGGAAATGACAGGCAAACGGGAGTGCAAGTTCATGTAGTACAAGCTGAATTCTGTTTCAATGGATTCTGCAAAATAACGCACAGCAACTCCATACTCGCCGCCGTTATCCGGCTCATGATCACCCACGCGAGGTAAGGTCACCGCCGCAGCAGGTGCCGGGAAAACCGTTTGGGAAACATCATTATATTCCATGCCATAGGGAACAAAGCCGTTGTAACAGCCCGGCCCCACCAGATCGGAGGGCGAGAAATAAGTGCCACAGGCGGGTAGTTCGGTTTCTTTCCACTCCAGCATATAGAAGGCTTCCAGGGTCAGTGCGCTGGTGAGGCCAATGGAGCCATACAATGACCCCAGCGGAATCAGCGCATCTTTCACCTCGGAGCCCGGTGCAAGCAGCGCGTTCACATCAACCGGGTTGATGCTGTTTATCCCATTGGCAAAGAAAATCCCCTCGCCCCAACTGATGACCTGACGCCCCAGGCGGACATTAACGGGCTTATCGCCCAGCCACCAATCACCCCAGACGAAAGCATCCAGAATATCAGCACTGCGGCCGTCACTTTGATTGGGGGCCAACTCGTCACCATTAAGCACAAGTTGATTGGCCACCTGATCATAATAAGCGGGTGTATCCGTTACGCCATCACCATTAACAATACGGTGATCGTAGAAGGCTTTGCCACGAACAAAGGCACCATAGTTCTTGTAATTCAGTTCCATATCCATGGTTATCTTGAACAGCTCTGAAAAGGTTGAACCCTTTTGGTAGTTCAAGTTCGCATTATCGGCTGTGCTGCTACCGTGTTTGTGGGCATTGGATCGATCACCGGTTGCAAGTACGGTGTTCAACGCCCCGATCTGCTGGTAGTCGCGATTCGAAGCACGCCAGGAAGCACCCACGGAAACCGTGGTGTCCACCTGCATATAGAAATCACCCTGTTTATATTCGAAGCCATAAGCCGGCATTGTGATTGCAGCACTGACTGCGGCAGCCAAGGCACTTACCCGAAGGAAGTCACGATTGGACATATGAGAGCATCCCCATCCCGTTTTGTGTTGTTCTGTTATGAACCGGTAAAGCAACACCAACGCAGCGCAGTGTCGGCGCCTTTACTCACGGCAGATTTCAGGTGCATGATTTAATTTTTGATCGCCCTGACCCTCGACAATAACAAAAGGGGAACGCTTGTTAATGGCCGATTAATCTATAATTAATGATTGTTTTGACCAGCATTGCTGATCCGCCAATACAGCTGGGCTTTTCATCTCATAACAGGGAAATGGTTTTGCTAACCAAACACGAAAACTGTGAGGGGTGTCACCATGGCCTTACTTCGATATCCGGCAGGGAGCGCGCCTGCCGAGCAAAATCCTCCGGTGCACCAGCGAACCCATCACTCATCAACAAACTGACCACCACACCAATGAATCCCTGCTTCGGAAATTCTTCAATAATATAACCGGTATTGGGCAGTTGCCCGGGAAACTGTTCGTTGGGCCGCTGCAACTCAAAACTGTCTTCCAGCAACAATGACATGCTGGAATCAAACCCTCCCAAATAGTCCACGTAAGAGAGAAAATCCAGATTACGTTTGGTACTCACCCAGATCCAGTTATCATGGGGGTCCAGTCCGGCATCAATCACCGACTGCTCCTGCTCGTCAATGGTGCCGTCTACAGTGCCAACCCGACCGGGGGCAGCAGAGGTCATGATACTGGCCCCCAGCAATCGATTGGCATCAATGGACATGGTAATGGTGGGATCGGCAACCAGGCTACGCCGCAGTTCCGGAATGACTCCCCGCACATCGTACATTAACGATTTGGGGCCATGATGAATCTGCACACTCAGGTTCAGCACCGGTACCGCCATGAAGTAGACACTGAAATCAAGCTGAGTGGTGGTACGAATAGGCCCGATAAGCTCACCTTTTGGCACAGCCACCAATTGATCCTTGCCCAGTTCCACTTCCGCCAAAGAGGTGAGTATCCCACCGCGCAGCTGCAGATTGAGGGAATCCAACGGCCTTTCACCCAAGTAATTCACATAACTGAAATCATCCCATACCAAATGATTATTTTTGTTATAACGGATGCTGTAAAAATCAGTCTCAACCACACCTTCTGCTGCGCTGTAACGCACGTACTGCTCATCAGAACGCAACCGTGAATTCTTCATCACGTAAACGTAGCGCAGATAACCCTGTTCATCCCGCATCCGTATCTCTGCCAGGATGCTACCGTCATGGGGTAGCCGCCCACGGTAACGTTCACCTGCGTCCTTAAACAGAAACAGAAGTTTATCGGTTTCATCCATCTGCTGTGCGCTACCCGCCAAAGGCACATGCCAACCTTCAAAATAAACGGCGCCACCGATGTTATACTGGTCTATTTGATAGGGGATGGGTTCCAGCACACCATCGATCATGGCAGCCAGGGACAGCTGTTCAAGGGGCATACCCACCAGACCAGGGGCATCCTCTCCTTCGATGGTAATGATTTTAAAGGCATCAATAGGGTGCAGGGGCGGTGTCAGTGCATAGCCAGTAGTTGCCAGCAGCCCGACACCCCAGACCAGTGCAGTCAGAATCCGTTTCATGGTGCCGCCTCGTATGTTTCTTTTTATTGTTACGAATTATTGTTACGAATTATTGTTACGAGGTTATAGTAACGAGGCAGCGCGCCGCACAAAGCGGCATAATAATCCGTTTACTTTGAGACTTTCGGCCACCCGCGAACAGATAGCATTTCCATCAGGATCCTGTGGACGCTGTCTCGGGAGCGGAGGTAATTTCTTCATCCGGCAGCATCTCCAATGCCGTTGGCGTGGTACGCACCATGGGCATGAAATGAGAAGGGTGTTCGGATGGGTCTTCGACTTTTTTACGCAGGTGCACAGCGGTAAACACCGCCAGCAGCATCTGCATGCAGACAAAATAAATGGGCAATGCCTGTGGCCCCAGCACCCCCATTAGCTGTCCGGCCAACGCCGGGCCAATCGCCGCGCCGACACCATGCAACAGCAGAATGCCGCTGCTGCCGGATAACATGCTTTCTGCATCCAGGTGGTCGCTCAGGTGTGCCACGCACACCGGGTACACCGCGAACGCCATACCACCATAGAGCGCAATGGCCAGCATCACCCATTGCCCGGCCATCGACAACAGTGCCAACAACAATGCCGCCAGCGCCGCGCCGCAGCACACCACTGCCAGCACTTTCCGCCGATCGTGGGTATCCGAGTAACGCCCCAGGGGAAACTGCAACAACGCGCCGCCTACAATGGCGCAGCTGATGAAAGTGGCCACACTGTTGCTGTCCAGACCGATTCGCCGCCCATACACTGCGCTCATTCCCCAGAATGCGCCCATCGCCAACCCCGACAGCAGTGCTCCGGCCATAGCCACTGGCGCCACCCGGTATAGATCTCCGTATTTCACTTTGGAGACCTTGGACACTTCTGGTTGCGCCAGCCGGGTCCAGGTCACCGGCAGCACACTCAGGGTCACCAGAATGGCACCCAGTGCAAACAGGGTAAAGGCCGAGGGGGAATCCAGCCGCAGCAGTTGTTGCGCCAGCGCCAAAGACCCCAGGTTCACCACCATATAGATGGAAAATACTTTGCCGCGTTGCTCTGAGGGCGTATAGCCATTGAGCCAGCTTTCGATCACTGTGTAGAGAATCACCAATGAGCTACCGGTTACCACCCGCAACAACAACCAGCCCACCGGGTTTACCAACAGAACATGAAGCAACACTGAGCAAGCTGCAATGGCAGCGCAGAAAGCAAAGGTGCGTATGTGGCCGATTCTTTGGATTATGGGCAATGCCAGAAAGGTACCAATGAAGAAGCCGACGAAATAACCGGACATGATCCAGCCCATGCTGCTGTCACTATAGCCTTCCAGCCCGCCACGGATCGCCAATAACGTGTTTAGCAGGCCACCACCCAACAACAACAGCGCAACCCCCAACAGCAGCGCGCCAATGGGGAGTATTAATGGGAGCATTCGCTTTCCTCCTGAAACAACTTCAACTGTGGCAATTTATGCTAACGTGAATTATAAGTGTTTTGAAACTTTGCCGGTGGACCCGTGAGGGCAGCCGACAGCACAGGTTACGTCATCTTTCATTCATAATAGTAAAAATACAGGGAGTATACCCATGAGCAACAACTATTCCGCCCCCAACGCAACACTGGTGGAAACCAATGAGTCAGGTGGATCACTGCAGGCCGGTATCGATGGTGATTATTCAATTGAACTGGCGGACATCCTGTCCGAAGCCTGGCAGAAAACCAAGGGGGCGAAGCGTTATATTCTGGGTGCGGGGATACTCATGTATATTATTGTCATGGTGGCGGTGGCCATTCTGACCACGGTTACTCTGCTCATCACCGGCACCGATCCGGAATCGGGCTCAGGTATGGGCGCCGCCATGTTGATTCAGCTCATCATACAATTTGCCATGATGGCGGTGATGCTACCCTTTTCTGCCGGTATATTCGTTATGTGCCTGAAGCAGGTGCAGGGGCAGCAACCGGAGTTCGGCGATCTGTTCTCCTGCTTCAATCTAACCGGCAAACTGCTGCTCACCATGATCCTCATGTACATCATGCTGTTTATCGGCTATCTGCTGTTTGTCATTCCGGGCATTTATCTGAACTTTGCCTACATGCTGGCGATTCCCCTGATCATAGACCGGGACATGGGCCCATGGGAGGCGCTGGAAACCTCACGCAAGGCCATCACCAAGCACTGGTTGAGCGTATTCCTGTTTTTTATTGTGCTCACCATCATTATGATCGTAAGCATGATTCCACTGGGCCTGGGTTTGATCTGGAGCGTGCCCCTTATGGCCATCGCGATGGCGGTACTGTATCGGGAAGTGTTTGGTATCACCCGCTACTGATCAGAGCAGGGCACACACCCAAGGCTGCTGCCCGCTGGCGGCAGCCTGCTGATCTTTGTGACCCCAATCGCTACACACGCACACCAGGGCTGCTGGTATAGCTGTCCAGAACATCCATATAGTTCGCCCGTTCGTAGCCTTCCGGATTTGCTGCATTGCGATAGCTCAGACTGCCCTGCAACTGCTGCACGGATGTATATTCCTTCTCCGTCATCCAGCAACCCATATCCTCGAGTATGGTGCCGATGACCTCGGGCCCGGCTTTCAACAGTACACTGCACAGATTCACAACGTCCGCCCCTGCCAACAATGCTTTCATCACATCCTGAAAGCCATGAAAGCCGCCGGTGGCAGACAGGGTCAATCCGACATGAGGCCGGATCATGGCAATCCAGCGGATGCGCAACAGCGTTTCCTGAACACTGGACAAGCTTAATTGCGGCCTGATCTGCAGCGTCTCCAGATCAATATCCGGCTGATAAAAGCGATTAAAAACCGATACACCGGCAGCACCGGCCTGCTCCAATCGACTGACAAAGCTCACCACACCAGAAAACTGGTTGGACAGTTTTGCCACGCAGGGTATCTGCACCGAGCCTGCCAGGTGAGAGACCAACGTCAGATAACGTTCCTCTATCATCTCGCTGCGGGTTTCCACACCGGGTTCAACTCCAAACAGATTCAATTCAATGGCATCACAACCGGCCGCCTGCAGATCCTGCGCATGCTCAATCCAGCCACTATCAGTCACCCCATTGAGACTGGCCACCACAGGTATAGACAGTGATTGTTTATAACGGACAATCGTTTCCAGCATCCGATCCAGGCGGGACGCACAGGGATGTACCGTGGGCAGAAAACTGTCCGCTTCGTGATGACCGATGTCCTGCATATCCATGAATCGATGCAGGTGTTCCTGTTCATGGATCAACTCTTCCTCAAACAGGGAAGGCAGTATCAGGGCCGCCGCCCCGGCATCTTCCAGGCGGCGGGCATCATCAAGGTTACCGGTCAGCGGTCCGGATGACGGCACCAGTGGATTCTTCAGGGTTAAACCGCAATAGCGTGTTGTGAAATCCACCATTATTGAATCTCCTCGTCCCAATCCAGTGCCGCCAATTGCTGATAACGCTCAAACCGTTCATGCACTTCGGCCCGTGCCTGATCCAGCAGCAAAGCGGCCCGCTGCGGATGCGTATTCCAGAGCATGCTGAAACGGGTTTCACTTTTCACAAACTCCGCGTAATCCACAGAGGGTGGTTTGGAATCCAGCTTCAGCGGATTCTGTCCCTGTTGCGCTTTACGCGGATCAAACCGGAACAGCGGCCAATGACCGGAATCCACCGCCAAATTCTGCTGTCGATGGTTGTTGCTCATATCCACCCCATGGGCGATGCACGGAGCATAGGCGATGATCAGCGATGGCCCGTCATAGGCTTCCGCTTCCAAAAACGTATGCAGGGTATGGACATCCTTGGCGCCGTAGGCAACGTGGGCCACGTACACGTTTTCATAGGTCATGGCGATGCGCGCCAGATCCTTTTTTGCGGTGGCTTTACCACTGGCGGAAAACTTGGCCACCGCGCCACGGGGAGTGGCCTTGGAGGTTTGGCCTCCGGTATTGGAATACACCTCCGTATCCAGTACCAGAATATTCACATCACGGCCGGAGGCCATAACATGATCCAGGCCACCAAAACCGATATCGTAAGCCCACCCATCACCACCGATGATCCAGATGCTTTTACGGCACAACGCATCCAGCACCGGCTCCAATTGGCGCGCAGCGGGTTCACCGACGTTATTCAACCGGTCACGAATGGCCGCCACCCGCTGCCGCTGCTCATGAATCTCTGCCTCATTGCTCTGGGGGCTGTTCAACACAGCCTCAACCAGACTTGGTTCCAATGTATGCGCCAGCTGCCGCAGGCAATCCTCCGCAATCAAGCGCTGCTGATCGTACGCGGCTCTGATACCCAGGCCGAACTCCGCATTGTCTTCAAACAGGGAATTATTCCATGCGGGCCCACGGCCCTCGGCGTTTTTTGTCCAGGGCGTGGTGGGCAGGTTACCGCCGTAAATCGATGAACAGCCGGTGGCATTGGCAACCACCATGCGATCACCAAACAACTGGCTGGCCAATTTGATGTAAGGCGTTTCCCCGCAGCCGGAACAGGCGCCGGAAAATTCAAACAGTGGTTCCAACAACATGGAGCCTTTCATGGTGTTGACTTTCACCTCGCTCCGATCCATGTCGGGCAATCCAAGAAAGTAATCCCAGTTGAGTTTTTCCTGTTCCTTTAACGGCCCGATCGCAGCCATATTCAATGCCTTGTGGCTGGCGTTGCTTTTATCCCGTATGGGGCAGATGTCAACACACAAAGAACAACCGGTGCAGTCCTCAGGTGCCACCTGATAACTGATGTGCGTGCCCTGGGGATAATCCTTACCCTTAATCTGGACCTGCTTGAACGTGGCGGGCGCATCCTTGGCCGCGGCAGCGGGGAACGCCTTGCTGCGAATCACCCCATGGGGGCAGACGAACGCGCACTTGCCGCAATGGGTGCAGAGTTGCTCATCCCACACCGGGATTTCCAGGCCGATATTTCGCTTTTCGATTTTCGCGGTACCGGTGGGATAAGTGCCATCCGCCGGCAACAGGCTTACCGGTATCCGATCACCACGCCCGGCGATGATTTCTGCGGTAACGTTCTTCAGGAACGGATCAGTTTGCGCCGCACCCACCTCCTGTATTTCCTGGCTGGAGCTAACTTCAGCGGGCAACGGCACTTTGATCAAGGCGGCCAGCGTATTATCAATGGCTTCGAAATTGCGGCGGGTGATGTGGCGACCTTTGCGGCCATAGGTTTTCTCCACCGAGGCTTTGATCTGCTGTATTGCCTCCGCCCTGGGCAGAACCCCTGAAATCGCAAAGAAACAGGTTTGCATCACCGTATTGATACGCCGCCCCATACCACTCTGCCGGGCAACCTCATAGGCATCAATGATGTACAGACTGATATTTTTCTGCAGCATCTGCTGTTGGGCGGAGCGCGGTAAGGATTGCCATACCTGATCTTGCGAAAGCGAGGTGTTGAGCACAAAGACCGCCTCCTGTGCGGCCTTTTTCAACATATCGAACTTCTCCAGAAATATCGTCTGGTGACAGCCCACGTAGCGGGCGCGGTCATCTCCGATAAGATAGGCTGAGCGGATCGGCTGTTGACCAAAACGCAGGTGGGACACGGTTACCGCACCGGATTTTTTGGAGTCGTAGACAAAGTAGCCCTGGGCATGCAGATCGGTGCAATCCCCGATTATTTTGATGCTGTTCTTGTTGGCGCTGACGGTTCCGTCAGAGCCCAGGCCATAGAACAGGCATTCAAAGGGCTTGCTGTTCTGCGCCGGCGCGTTGCGCTCCTCCCAGGGCAGACTGGAGTGCGTGACATCATCCACAATGCCCACGGTGAAATGATTGCGGGGAGAAAGACTGTGTAAATTGTCAAACACCGAGCACACCATGCCCGGTGTGAACTCCTTGGAAGACAAGCCGAAGCGGCCGCCCACCACCCGTGGCACCTGGGCGAATGGCAACCTGCCCGCCCCCGCCGCATCCAGCACCGCTGTGGCCACATCCTTATACAGGGGATCACCCTCAGCACCGGGCTCCTTGGTTCGGTCCAGTACGGCAATGGCTCGGGTGGTGGTGGGCAGAGCGGCCAGTAAGGCTGTGCCGTCAAACGGCCGATAGAGTCGCGGCTTCAATACGCCCACTTTCTCACCTTTGGCCAGCAATCCGCTGACGGTTTCGGCCACGGTTTCAGCGCCGCACCCCATCACAATGATCACACGCTCGGCATCGCTGGCGCCTTCATAGTCAAACAGTCGGTAGGCCCGGCCGGTCAGGTCGGCAAACTGATCCATGGCCTGTTGCAGGATGGCCGGGAACTGCTGGTAGTAGGGGTTGACAGTTTCCCTGGCCTGGAAAAAGACATCGGGATTCTGCGATGTGCCCCGAATAACCGGGTGTTCCGGCGACAGCGCCCGCTGGCGATGTGCTTGCACCGCATCGCCATCGATCATGGCGGCAATAACCGAATCCTCAATGCTGTGTATTTTCGCCACTTCGTGGGACGTGCGAAAGCCATCAAAGAAATGCAGTACCGGGATGCGACTGTTGAGCGTGGCAGCCTGGGTGATCAGCGCCATGTCGTGGGCTTCCTGCACGGAATTGGATGCCACCATCGCAAAACCGGTGCCACGGGCGGACATCACGTCGCTGTGATCGGCAAAAATCGACAGGGCCTGCGCCGCAACCGAACGCGCGGCAATGTGAAACACCGTGGGAGTCAGCTCCCCTGCAATCTTGTACATATTGGGCAGCATCAACAGCAGCCCCTGGGACGCGGTGAAGGTGGTGGCGAGCGTGCCCCCCTGCAGCGCACCATGGATGGCTCCGGCGGCGCCCGCTTCACTCTGCATCTCAATGATCTGAGGCACCGAGCCAAAAATATTGGGGCGGCCCTGGGCCGACCAGGCATCCGCGTGCTCCCCCATGGGGGAGGCAGGGGTGATCGGATAAATGGCGATAACTTCGTTGGTTTTATGGGCGATCAGGGCCACCGCCTCATTCCCATCAATGGTCAGGAAGTGGCTTGCTGTGTCCGGCATTGCAGTCTCTCCGCAGGGTCAGGGCACCGAGAGCATCACTGTTGCACGGCTACCCGGGCCATGAATTGATCTGGAACAAGGGTGGCAAGGGTTTTCACCGTGGAACGGAGCCCACAGCTAGACAATTACTGGAGATGCGTGAAGCATTCTGGTGCCCGTTGGGGAATCTGCCTAGGATGTTTAAAACCAACCCAATTTTGTGGCTAAGATGAAAATCGGCTTAATACTGGGAGACCAGCTTTCCCCGGGGCTTGCGACCCTGGCACAACTGGATCGGCAGCGGGATTGCCTGCTGCTGGCGGAAGTGGGCGCGGAGGCCCGATACGTTGCCCACCACCAGCAAAAAATAGCGTTCATCTTCAGCGCCATGCGGCATTTCGCCGCCGAACGACGGGACGAGGGCTGGAACGTCATATACCAGCATTACGATCCCGCTACACCAGAACGGACACTGCTTGATGTGGTGCAGGACACACTCAAGCACAACCCGGCAGACAGCCTGGTGATCACCCACTGCGGGGAATACCGCTTACAACATGACATTGACCAGCTGTGGACCCGGGTGTTGCCCTGTGCGGTGCGGGTGCTGGACGACAACCGGTTTCTGGCGTCGCTGGAGGAATTTAAGCATTGGGCCGGCCAACGCAAACAACTGCGTATGGAATACTTCTACCGGGAGATGCGCAAGCGCACCGGCCTGCTGATGCGAAGTGCCACCCAACCGGAAGGTGGCCAATGGAATTTTGATCAGCGCAATCGCCAACCCTACCGTGGAGAACCACCGATACCACCCCTGCCTGCGTTCACGCGGGACGACATCGATAAATCGGTGCTGGAGTGTGTGGCATCGCATTTCAGCGATCATCCGGGAAAACTGCAACCCTTTAACTGGGCCACCACCGGCCAGCAGGCCCGGGCCGCCCTCGACCATTTCATTGAATTCCGGCTGCCCTGGTACGGCGATTTTCAGGATGCCATGGTCATGCATGAGCACGCCCTGTTTCACAGCCTGCTCTCCCCTTATCTGAACGCCGGCCTGCTGGAACCGCTGCAGGTGTGTGAAGCCGCCCAGACCGCCTACCAAGAAGGCCGCGCTCCGCTCAACGCAGTGGAAGGCTTTATCCGTCAGATCATCGGCTGGCGCGAATACGTGCGCGGCATCTACTGGCTGAACATGCCCGATTACGCCCATTTGAACAGTCAGCACAATCAACGGCCGCTGCCCCACTATTATTGGAGCGGTGAAACCCGAATGCAGTGCATGGCGCAATGTTTTAAAAATACCTTTGAGCATGGCTATGCCCATCACATACAGCGTCTGATGATCACCGGCAACTTCGCGCTGCTGGCCGGCATTGTCCCCAGGGAAATCTGCCAATGGTACCTGGCGGTGTACGTGGATGCATACGATTGGGTGGAATTGCCCAATACCCTGGGCATGGTGATGCACGCTGACGGCGGCTATCTGGGCAGCAAACCCTATGCGGCGTCCGGCAATTACATCCACAAAATGTCCGACTATTGCCAACATTGTGACTACAACGTAAAAACCGCCTCAGAAGCGGACAGCTGCCCCTTCAACAGCCTGTACTGGCACTTCATGCAACGTCATCGCACCGCATTCGAGGGCAATCCCCGAATGAACATGATCTACCGAACCTTTGACAAAATGGATGCGGAAAAGCGTGCCCGCAGCCTGCAGCACGCCGAACAACTGCTGCAGCGACTGGACGAGCTGTAACAACACAGCCAGGCTCAACAGATCGTAGACACCGGAACCGACCGCAAACTTTTACCCGCCCGGGCGTTCAAAGTTTCAGACAACGTAACAAGGTAGGTGACTATGTTTCGATGGAGTCATATTGATGTGTCGGCCAACCCGGACGATGAGGCCATACATCCCCCCAATACGGCTCTGCTGTTTGATCAGGAACAGTGGGAACAAACAGTGGATGAAGAAATCGAGGTGACAACAGAAAATCCATCCCGTGGCAACATTGCCGACCACCCACTACTGGATGCCCAGCAGGAACAGGCACTGGCCACTAGCCTGCGGGATTGCTTCCGCCGATTACAGCAACAATTGGCCGGCAACAGCGAACGCCTGGCAACACTGCTGGATCAGATCCAAGCTGAAGAATGGCCGGCGCAGGCCAGCAGGCAGCCGGAGTTAAAGGTTACCCTGGACGCCATCATCACCACCCACGATCACTGGCAACTGTGCCGACAGTGCTTAGCGGAGCCAGCCCGGGAGCAGGCGCTGCTGCAGCGGTTGATACACCTGTTCGATCACATTGACATAAACCGGGATTTCATACTGCAGCAGGCAGAGAATGTTGCACAGGGCACCACGGAGGCCACACATTCAGACCTGGTGCATACCCTGCATAAGCTTTATGACGTTCGCAATCAACTGGTGGAATGCAATGTGCGCCTGGTCTACCACCTGGCAAAACGGCACCGCGATAAAGGCATGGAATTCGACGATCTGGTGCAGGAAGGGATCCTGGGCCTGCTGCGCGCCGCCATCAAGTTTGATGCCCAGGTGGGCGTGCGCTTTTCAACCTATGCATTCTGGTGGATTCAACAGGCCATGCGTCAGGCAATCGCCAAACAGCGCTCCCTGATCCGCTACCCCACCCACATCAACCATCAGGTCAACCGTATGTACGCTTTCATGCAGGCCCACCGCAGCCGTGCCGGCCGCAATGCCACGCCAGCGGATATCCAGCGGGAAACCGGCTTCAGCCGCAAAAAAATTCAGGATCTGCGTTCCTTGTCCAACCTCTGTATCTCTGCTGACACCCCGCTGTTCGACGATGGCCAGAAAACCCTGCTGGACGAGTTAAGTTACGACTGGCAGCAAGCCGACCCGGACTCTGCCACCGCCATCGCGCAGCAGCAGCGTCGGATTCAATCCTATCTTGATCGGCTCAGTGACAGGGAGGCCACCATTGTGCGCCTGAAGTACGGCATCGGCCATCATCAGCCATACTCACTCAACGAAATCGCCCCACAGATCGGCGTCAGTCGCGAGCGGGTACGACAGATTCTGGAAGAGGCGCTGGAAAAACTCAGGCTTCTACCAGGCTGAGATCAATACCTTCCTGCTCCAGAACGGATTGCAGCAATGATTCCATGATTTGCCGCGCTTCAGCGGTACGAAGATGGATGTGCCGGTGCAAATCTTCAGATGCCTTGTCCTTGTTTTCACATTGAGCACTGTAATTCTCGAACGCCACCAGACTCTTGATGACTTCAGCCATGTGGTGGGGGCACTCGCACTCAATACTGGAAGACAGGTTTGCCGCTTTATTCAACGCGTGATCAGTGAACTGGCGTGAGGGTGCGCGCCGCATGGGAAGAATCTTGGCGCTCTTACCCTCAACGTTGACCACGTCGCTCAACAGGCTGTGCAAATCATTCCTGTCCACCGGTGCTTTCATGGTGCGCACCCCCAGCGTTCGCAGGTAGCTCACGTCCTGCTGCCGGGCAAAGCGATAAAACAGCACCACACTGCCGGCCGCCAGTGATTTGACAAACGCGCCCAGTTCCCTGGCTTCGGCTGCGTTGAAAGAAGGCACGTCGAGCATCACCAGATCATAGTGCCCGGCGCTGTACACCTGCTTGAATTCCGCGACACTGGCATGACGCTCCAGCCCCTGCAGATTCAGATACTGCAGCACCATCTGCTCCAGACTGGGCATCAGTTCCGCCCCCACCAGACAGACTTTGTAATCCCGTTTTGCGGCAGCCGGCTTGACGGTGGCCGCCCCGAACTCTGAGAGGGTCTCTTTCAATTCGCTGTCACTCATGTCCGCCACTGAACTGATGGCCAGACCGTTATCAACACAGGCCTTCAGCAATTTGAGCCGGCGCAGTGCCGCCTCGCTGTAAACGCGGCGCCCGCTTTCAGTACGCTCCGTGTCCACCGCATTGTGACGCTTCTCCCAGACCCGCAGATTGTGCACGGTCAAGCCAGTTAACTTCGCAACGGCGCCGATTCGATACTGTTTCATGGGTTTATCTCCTGGATTAATCACCACAAATAAGACAACAACAAAACAAATAATAGATACTACCTAGACACATTTCAATTAAAGCCATTATGTCAGCTATTGTCAAGAACAATACATTGACAACTAAGCAGGAGTAACACCATGAATCAATACGAAGCCCCGCTGGCAGACTTCTCGTTTCTACTGTTCGATGTCATGCAAGCCCACCAAACCTATTCAGGTTTGGCCGGTTACGAGGAATTCAGCCCGGATCTGGCGGAAGCGGTACTGAGTGAGATGGCGAAGTTTGCCAGTGGCGTGCTGCTGCCGGCGAATGCGGAGGGCGACCAGCAGGGCTGCCGCTACGACGCGGCCACCCACACCGTCACCGCACCACAGGCCTACCAGCAGCCCTTTCAACAATTCGTCGCCAACGGCTGGCCCTCACTGACCGCACCCACCGAATACGGCGGCCAGGGCTTACCCAAGATTCTGGGGGTGGCCTTCGACGAAATGTGTGCCGCCACCAACACATCCCTCAGCATGTACTTCGGCCTCACACACGGCGCCATCGTGGCACTGGAACAGCACGCCAGCGAGGCGCTGAAAAGCCAGTACCTGGAAAAACTCATCGCCGGACAATGGACCGGCACCATGTGCCTCACCGAGCCGCAGTGCGGCACCGACCTGGGGCTGATCAAGACCCGCGCCGAGCCCCAGCCGGATCAACACAACACCTACCGTATCAATGGCGCCAAAATCTGGATCACCGGGGGTGAACACGATCTGGCGGAGAACATTATTCATCTGGTGCTGGCAAAATTGCCCGATGCTCCGGCCGGAACCAAAGGCATTTCGCTCTTTCTGGTACCCAAATGGCTCACCAACGGGGAGCGCAACGGCATCTATTGCAGCGGCCTGGAACACAAAATGGGCATCAATGGTTCAGCCACCTGTTTCATGAACCTGGAAAACGCGGAGGGCTATTTGATTGGCGAACCCCATCAGGGCCTGCGCTATATGTTCTCCATGATGAATTCCGCCCGCTTGATGGTAGGTGTTCAGGGTTTGGGGCTGGGGCATGCGGCCTATCAGACCGCCCTGGGCTTTGCCCGGGAACGGATTCAGGGGCGCTCCGTGGCCGGCATTCAGGAGCCGGACAAACCCGCCGACACCATCCTGGTTCACCCGGACGTACGGCGCATGCTGCTGACCCAGAAAGCCCTGGTGGAAGGCGGCAGAGCGCTGGCAATGTGGGTCGGCCTGCAACTGGACATCAGCGAACGCAGCAAGGATGACACCGCCAGGGAACAGGCCTCGGATCTGGTGGAACTGCTGACACCCGTGGTCAAGGCCCACCTCACCGACACCGGCTACCACATCTGCGACCAGGCGGTACAAACCCTGGGCGGTTCCGGCTACACCCGGGACTGGGGCATTGAACAACTGCTGCGTGACTGCCGGATCTCCCGTATTTATGAAGGCACCAACGGCATTCAGGCGCTGGACTTCGTCGGCCGCAAGTTACCCATGGGAGGTGGCCGCGCTGTCAAGGCGCTGTTGACAGAACTCAGCGGCATGCTGACATCCATCACTGAGCCCCAGGTTCAACAGCCACTGCAGAAAGCGCTCGCACAGCTGCAGGATGCACTGGGCTGGTTGACCCAGCACGGCTTGCAGGATCGGGAGCAGGCTGCGGCAGCGGCCACCCCCCTGTTGAAACTGTTCGGAATTGCCGTGCAGGGATTTTTACTGGCGCGCAACGCCCAGGTGGCGGAAGACTTGATGGCCAACGGCGATGAGCGCCCTGTGCTGCGGAGCAAAAGCAAAACCAGGGACGTGTACCTGCGGGAAATCCTGCCTGAAATGCAGGCTCTGACGCAAACCATCAAAGCCGGCAAGGATCACCTGATGGCCTTTAGCGCCGAGGAGTTCTGATGGATGGCCGGGTCAGCAACCAAGGATGACACAGACCGCACTACCTTGATTATCGGCGCCGGCAGCACACTGGCCGGTGCCCTTATCAGGCAGCTTGCCGCGGAGGCCGATGGCGGCCGCATTGTCGCCATCAGCCGCCGGCCTGCGCCGACACCTGGCGCCGCCGTGCACTGGATAACCTGTGATTACAGTGAACAACACATCGCCTCAACCTGCGCCAAGCTGATGACCTATCAAGGCAGTGTGCAGCGGGTTTACCTGTTCAACGGGCAACTGCACAACACTGATCTGCTGCCGGAAAAAAGGCTGGAAGATCTGAGCGAGCGCTGCCTGCAAAGCATCCTGCATTCAAACACCATTGTACCGGCCCTGTGGCTGGCGCGCCTGCCCACCCTGCTGCGCGGCCCCAGGCATTGTGTGGTCACCCTGCTGAGCGCCAGGGTGGGCAGCATCAACGACAACCAACTGGGCGGCTGGTACAGCTACCGGATGTCCAAGGCCGCCCTCAATATGCTGGTGAAAACCGCCGCCATTGAATATCAGCGGCGGGCGGAGAATGTGTCGCTGATGGCTTACCATCCGGGCACTGTCGACACGCCCCTGTCCAAGCCATTCCAAAGCCGGGTGCCTGAGGACAAACTGTTCAGCCCGCAACGGGCAGCAACTTACCTGACGCAATGCTGTGATGGCATAAAACCGGGACAAAGCGGACTCTATCGGGATTGGCGGGGTGAGGATATTGCCTGGTAGCGCAGCGACAGAAGACCGTCACGCACAGTGGACAATAAGCCGGGTAGCCGTACACTAGCACAGAAGACATCCGCCCGCTTCCACACAAGATGATTCCCATGATGGCCAGTTTCACCACCAAGATCCAGCCCATTGCCCTGCCCCTGTGGTACGTGCTGTTGTGCCTGCTGCCTTTAGCCTGTAGCGACAGCCGCACCCCGGAGCACATCATTATCCAAAACCTGGAACACCTGGAAAGCGGAATTGAAGAAAAAGACCCGGATCAGGTGCTGGATCTGTTACACCCCAATTTCGGCACCCGCTCCGGCCATGACAGGCTATGGATCAAGCGCACCCTGGCGTTCTATATGCTGAAACATACCAACATTGAAATTGTGGCCAGCGCACTGGCAATCGAGATGGAGGCGGACGTGGCCCACGCCCGTTTCAACGCACTGGTGACCGGTGGTGAGGGCCTCATCCCACAGCAGGGTGCTGTCTATCAGGTGCACACCGAATGGCGCCTGGAGGGCACTGACTGGTTGCTGGTGTTTGCCGATTGGGAGCGGCGCTGAGGGCGCATCTTGAGTTTTGTATAACCCCCCATTACAGTGTGCAAAAGGCCGTTATAATTGCATGCAACAAACCCTGTACCAGCAGATTGAATTGCAAACAGATCCATAAATTACCGTTACAGGAGATGTCATTATCACTTACTCCGTTGATATTACCCGGGTTGAACGCGATCTGTATGAGCTTGCCAAGTTCGGCTACAGAGAGAGCGATAAAGGGATCTACCGGCAGGGCTTCACCGAAGCCGACTGGCAGGCTCGACACTGGATCACCGACCACTTTCAGCGTTGCGGATTGCACACCCACATGGACGGCGCCGGTAACGTCTGCGGCCGCTATGGCCCCCAGGACAAACCGGCCATCCTGATCGGCTCGCATCTGGATTCGGTACCGGCCGGTGGCATCTTTGACGGCACCCTGGGGGTGATCGCCGGCCTGGAATGTGTGCGCATCATTCAGGAACAGGACATTCCCCTGCAATACCCCATTGAGATCATTGCCACCAGCGAAGAGGAAGGCCGCTTTGGTGGTATGCTGGGTGCGCAGGCACTCAGCGGCAGCCTGACACTGGACTGGCTGGAAAACGCCAAAGACCCCACCGGTGAAACCCTGAAGCAGGCCATGGCGGCACGGGGTCTGGATTACCATGAAGCCCTGCACGCCAAACGCAACCCGGAGGATGTAAAAGCCTTTATCGAGCTGCACATCGAACAGGGCCCGGTGTTGGAAGCCAGCAAAAAAACCATCGGGGTGGTGGAAGGTATTTCGGGCGTTTTCAAATGGCTGATCAAATTTCTGGGCAAGGCAGACCACGCCGGCACCGCGCCCATGGATTTACGCAGCGATGCCTTTATGGGGCTGGCGGATTTTGCCCACGAGATCAAGCGCATCATCGACGAGAATGGTACGGATAAATCCCGCCTTACCATCGGCCGCGTGGATTTGAAACCCGGCTACGCACATACCGTACCCGGTGAAGCGGATTTCACACTGGTGGGCCGGGATATGTCGGAACAGGTGATGCGCGACCTGGCCGACAGTTGCCGCAAGGCCCTATCAGCCATTGCCCGCCGGCACCGGCTGATGTTTGAGTACGAGCAAATGAGCTGGCTGGAGCCCAAAAGCTGTTCCCAGCATGTAATGGACGTGATTGAACAAACCACCCAGGAGCTGGGTTACAGTTATCAGCTTATGCCCAGTGGGGCAGGCCACGATGCCCAGTTCTTCACCGACATCACCCCCACCGGCATGATTTTTATTCCCAGCGTGGGCGGTGTCAGTCACGCACCGGATGAATGGTCGCACTGGGTGGATGTGGAGAAAGGCTGCAACGTTTTACTCAACAGCCTGCTCCGGTTACAGACAACGCTTTAGGGCTGGCTGCATCATCCCGCAGCGTGCCAGCCCAGTTCATCGGCGCGCTGCCGTGCCAGCGCGGGCACATCCTGCGCCACAAAGTGATGGTGCAGTAACTGCACCCCCAACACATGGTTGATCACCGCATCCAATTGCACCTTGGTTTCACGGTCCATAGCGGGATTCTCGTGATCGCTGATCATCTTCTGGATTGCCACGCTGTCCAGCAAACCCGCCGACTCCACTTTTTCCTTGCTGGCAAACTCATCCATCAATGCCATCATGGATTGCCATTTCTTTTGGTCGGTATGGGCCGGTGGCGCCATAAAGGCAAACTTCTGGCGTTTATACAGGGTTTCCGGCAACAGCCCCTTCATGGCTTCACGCAGCACGTATTTTTCCGTGGCCCCTTTTATACGCAGCTGGGGGGGCACCGTGGTGGCGAACTTAGCCAGATGGTGATCCAGAAAAGCCGGCCGGGCTTCCATGGAATTCGCCATATCCACTCGATCCCCACCCCAGGTCAGGATCTGGCCCTCGAGCATGGTTTTGATCCACACATACTGCGCTTTATCCAGAGGATGACGGCCATCCAGTTGGCTGCGATCAAAGGTGGCCGCGATCTGCGCCCCCGCATCATAATCCTTGAGCTGGGCCCGCCATTCGGGATTCAACAGTGCCATGGCAAAGTCATGGCAATGCAACCAGTTCTGCAGGCAGGTGGGGGTAAAGCCCACCACATCGCTCATGGCCTCGGAGTTGAAATCCTCCCGCGGCAGCATGGCCCCCCGAAACAGACTGTTGCTCTCCTCCAGGCTGGATTGCCATTCCTTGCGCAGGGTGGCAGGCAGATCATCCAGGCCGTACAGGAACATATCCTTGCGGAAGGCCGGGTAACCGGCGAACAGCTCATCGGACCCCTCACCGGTTAACACCACCTTGTACTTATTCTGTTTGACGGTTTCGCTCATCAGCAGCTTCGCCACCGCCAGCGTATTATAAATAGTCCGTTCGGTGTGCCAGATGGTGCGGGAAAAATTATCGTAGAGATGATCCGCCGACAGGGTCAATACGATTTGCTCGGCACCGGTCCTGTCTGCCATTTCCCGGGCAATGGGGGTTTCATCGTATTCGCTGCTGTCAAAGCCGATGGTGAACGCCTTCACCGGGTCCTGACGGGCAGCCGCCGACAGGCCCAGAATGGAACAACTGTCGATGCCGCCGGAAAGGTAACAGCCCACCGGCACATCGGCATTAAGCCGCAGTTGCACAGCCTCCAGCAACTGATCGCGCACACCTTCAATATAATGGCTTTCATCGTGGTGATTGACGTACTCACCGGCCACCGGAAAATCAATATCCCAAAATTTCTTCTGACTGATGACCAGCTTGCCTTGCTTGCGTTGAACCTTGATCATGTGTCCCGGCGGCACCTGATGCACACCGTCGAAGGCGGTACTGCCGGGCACCATCACCTGAATCAACTGATGATAGGTGCCGGCGGCATTGAGCTGACGTTTCACGCCCGGGTGGGCAAACAATACTTTCAGCTCCGACCCGAACACCACCCCATCGGCGGTTTCACTCCAATACAACGGCTTGATACCAAACCGGTCCCGCACCAGATACAGGCTGTCTTCCGTTTTGTCATACAGCGCGAAGGCAAATTCACCACGCAAGTATTCCAGGGTTTTTTCCATGCCATAGCGGGGATAGAGATGCAGAATAATTTCGGAATCACTCTTGCTGGCGAAGCGGGCACCATTGGACACCAACATGGCGCGAATGCGCTGAAAATCGTAAAACTCCCCATTGTGCACCAGATAGTACTGCTGATCCGGTGACACCAGCGGCTGGCGACCGCGTTCCTCATTCAGATCAATAATGGACAAGCGGGCGTGACTCAATCCCAACCCCAGACCGGGCGGATTGGCATAACCGAAATTATCCGGGCCGCGATGATATTGGATGGCAGCCATATTCACCAACAATTGGGAATCAATGGGCTGTTGGGGGTCGCGGTGAAACACACCGGCAATACCACACATAATCTTCTCCTGTTGACTTCACCCTCGCGGGCACACATTTACATCCAGACATCCATTACCCGTTCGATGCGCTCACACATGCAGGTGAGCAGGGCCATGCGCAGGAACACAGCACCACGGGCCTGGGAGAAATACCAGTTGTGGGGTGTTTCATCCAGGTCGGTGGACAGCTCATCACCACGGGCCAGCGGGTGCAGCACAATGGCGTGCTTCTTGAGTGGGGATTTTCGATCCAGGACAAAACTGGCACCATAGGATTCAAAGCCATCCCCTTTCCAGGCGATGGCATTGATGTAAACCACATCCAACGTCGGCAGTGCCTTGTCCATGTCCGTGCTGATGGTGATCTTCAGCCCGGCCTGCTGCAACTGTTCCAGCTGCCCTGCATCCCAGATGCGGTCGCCCTCTTCATCATGAATGATCACCACCTCCTCCAGGCACTCAGGAAAAATCGCCAGCATCTTCAACAGACTGCGTACTGTTCGCATCTGATTGGGTACACCGATGATGCCCATGCGGATGGGCTGGCGCTGCTCGCCGCTGTCACTGAGCAAATCCGGCCGCCACTTGAAAATGGTATACAGATCCGCCAGCGCCTGGGTCGGGTGCTCATCCAATCCGTTGCCGGCATTGATGATGGGAATACGCAGGCTGCGCATCATGTCTTTTACCGAGGATTCGTTGGTATCGCGCAACACCACACAATCGCCATAATTGTTGAACATCTCCCCCACATCGGACAATGACTCACCCTTGGCAATGCCCGTAGTGGAACGATCCGTAATCGACATGATGTCGCCGCCCAGCCGATGCCAGGCACTTTCAAAGGAAAGGCGGGTACGGGTGCTGGGCTCATAGAAGGCGCTGATCAGAATCTTGCCCTGTAACGGCGTGCGAAAACGTTGCGGATTAGCTTCAAACTTGGCTGCCAGACGAAACAGTTGCAGCAGAACATCACGGCCGAACTGATCTGAGGAAATGATGTGTTGCGAGGACAGTTGCTTCAAGTGCTCGCCGTCTTCCTGAATGGATTTCAGTAATCCCTTGGGATGCGCATCACCGTACACATCCGGTACAGCGCGCTGAAACTCAACATTGCGCTCTTTAAAATCATTCACCACAGTGTCCCCCGCTTCCAGTCCAGAATCAAAAGCGATATCAAAACAACCGGAGACGCGCAGGTGACAAGCAAGGCCCCTCCAACCAATACTTCGAACAAGGTTTCGCTAATTGGCACGTTATTTCTCCATACGCTGTAAGCGTTCCCAGTTGAATTCATCATCGTACAAGGCCAACCCAACCAAACATATCGCTAAAGACACCAGGCAGGATGTTAACGCGGCCACATAAAAGCCTATCTGAGTATAGGCCACCAATCCAATGGCCGTGCCCAGCGCCATGGCCAGCCCCGCGTACAATCCGCCCAGGCGTGGGCGATAAAGGCCGAACACAATGGGCCAGATGGTACTGGCGACAAATGCGCCGGTGAAGTTCAACAGTTCGCCCAGCGTGGTCATGCGCGGCAGACACAGAACCCAGGTGACCACACCCAGCCCCAAGATCACCCATTTGCTCACCTTGAACAGATGCGCATTACTGGCATCGGGGCGGATCAGGCCGCGGTAGACATCTTCGGTTAACAGATCGCTGGTGGCCGCCAACAGGGAATCCAGGCTGGACGCCAACGCTGAAAACACCACGATGAACACGAACACGGCTCCGATACTGCCAAGCAATTTTGCGGCCACCATGGGGCCCACCATATCCGGGCTGGGGGGATAGAGACCCAAGGCCGGTGCCGCCAGGGCGATAAAACCGGTTACGATGGGGATCGGCAACCACATCAAACCGGATATCAGGTACGCCCGTTTGCCGATGCCATCACGGAAGGCGAAGGCCCGCGACCACCAAACGTTGGAATGAAATATTTCACCGATACCAAAGAACAGGTTGTTGAACAGAAACATGATGGCCGCAGGAAACAGCAGATTCAGCAATTGGGGTTGCTCACGGCTGACGCTGTCGTAGATCGTGGTCAATCCCACATCGCGCCAGCACACATAGCCGATAAAGAGCACACCACAGAGAATGATCACCGTCTGGATAAAGTCGGTGGCGATCACCGCTCGCAGCCCGCCCAACAGGGTATAGCCCACACAGATGGCCAATATCACCGTCATGCCCACGTGATAATCCAACCCGCTTAAGGCGTTCAATAAAATGCCACCGGCCATGCCCAGGCTGATCAACCAGCCCATGGCATAGCAAAAGGACACCACCAGAAACACATACCATGTGCTCCGCCCATAGCGCACGCGAATAAAATCACCGCAGGTAAAACCCTTGGGCATCAACGACTTGATGCGTTTTGCCAGGGGCGCGAACAAAATCAATCCGAGGGCAGCCATGGAATACCCCACCATCCCCCAGATACCAAACTGATAGGTCAGCTGGGGGGCCACCAGAGTGGTATTACTGGTGACCCAGGTGGCCATGGCGGTGGCCGACGCCAACGCCAAGCCCACATTGCGCCCGGCCAGCATAAAGTCGTCGATGGTGCGGTTACGGCGCCCCAGCCACCAGCCAAACCCCACCCAGGCAATGCCGAAAAGAACAAGAATGATGACAGCGTTTTGAGTCGATATCTGTGCGGAATACATAAGATCCGTCGGTTATTGTTTTTGGATTAAGAGCGAGTGAAACGCAACAATGTGACCATCAGAAAAACAAACAACCCGGCACCGATGGCAAACAGCACCATCGCGTCCGGCAGGGCCCGATGCTGAACCTCAAAGCGCGTTGCCCGGGTTAACGGCACATCGCCCCGATTCAGTAAACGGGCAAAATAAACACCATTGTCAAAGCCACTGAGATGAACCTGCGATTGCCCTTGCAGACTGAGACTTCGCACCAGCTGTTGCGCTTGCGGATCTGTGGACACCTGTACCGTGACAGGCTGCGGCTCCCCCAATTCGTTCCAGCTCAAAGTGATAAAACCCTCGCTTACTTTCTGAGCACTAAGTTGTAACGGCGGCAAACCCTGACTCCAGACCGGTGCAGATTGCACCAGGAGTGCGCATAAAAGCAGAAACTTCACGGAACGTTTGAGGGGTGGGAGCACATTACGCTGGGAGGAGTCGGGTGTCATAGCAACTGTTAAGCGATGATCGCTTGTGAGTTAAGCACTCAGGGTAACAAAGCTTTGAACTCAATTCAATTTGCGCCCGGAGGCGGTTTTTCCGGTGTTTTTTGCTCCTGGAGCGCCAGTTTACGGGCCACGTCACCGGGCGATCCGGTGTTGCGCGCCAGCAATTCATAGGCCACCGGAACCACGTAAAGCGTAAACAGTGTCGCCGCCAAGGTGCCCGCCAGCACCACCACACCGATCACCAGCCGGGTTTCCGCACCGGCGCCACTGGAACTGATCAGGGGAATGGAACCAGCGGCGGTGGTGATTCCGGTAATCAGAATAGGGCGAAAACGAACCTGAGTAGCCTCAATGATGGCGGCCTTGAATTCCACCCCCTGATCCCGCAACTGATTGGCAAACTCCACAATCAGAATGCCGTTTTTCGACGCCAGCCCCACCAGCATCATCAGGCCGATCTGGGAATAGATATTCAACGAACTGCCGGTCAGGTAAAGCCCGAACAAACCACCACACATGGCAAGCGGCACGGTGAGCATGATAATGAAGGGATGCACATAACTTTCGAACTGCGCCGCCAACACCAAAAAGGTAACCAGCACCCCCAGCAGAAACACAAACAGGATACTCTCGCCGGCAAACTGATAATCACGGGACTGGCCCTTGTAATCGATGTTCACATTAGGCGGCAAATGCGCCCGCACCAATCCTTCCAGGTAGCCCAGTGCCTCGCCCAGGGAAACGCCCTCCGCCAGATTGGCCTCCAGGGTAATGGCGCGCACCCGATTGTAACGATTCAGCGTGGTGGCGCCGGCAAATTCTTCCAGCTTCACCAGATTGGCCAGGGGTACCAACTGATTCACCCGCTCCGCCCGCACATAAATGTTCTGCAAACTGATGGGCGTATTCTGGTTACTGCGTTCACCCTCGAGAATAACGTCGTACTCCTCGCCCTGCTCGATATAAGTGGTCACCCGGCGCGAGCCCAGCATGGTTTCCAGAGTACGGCCGATATTTCCCACCGACACCCCAAGATCCGCCGCCCGATTGTAGTCGATCACCACATTCAGTTGCGGTTGCGTTTCCTTGTAATCCCAATCGATGCCCAGCAAACCGGGGTTATCGGCGTTGATTTTCTCCATCAGAATATCGCGCCATTGCGCCAGCTCTTCATAGGTGCCGCCACCCAAGACAAACTGCACCGGTTTTTGGGCCCGGGCACCAAAGCCCTGGCGCATCACGGGGAAGGCGCGTACACCCGGTAAATCCTGCAGCTTTTGCCGCACCTCGGCCATGATTTCAAAGCCCCCACGGCGCTTGGCCCAATCATTCAACACGTTGATCACCACGCCGGTGTTGAAATTTTGCTGACTGCCGAAACCGCGCGGTGCCCGAATCAACAAGCGGGTTATTTCTTCCTGTTCCACGTAGGGCATCATGCGCCGTTCGATTTCATCCATGTATTTTTCCATGTACTCATAGGTGGCCCCTTCCGGCCCGTTCACCATCAGGTAAAACACGCCACGATCCTCACGGGGGGCATACTCCGAGGGTATGCCTTTGAACAGCACATAACAGGCAACCAACAGACTCACAAAGCCGATCACCACCACCCAGGGTGCGTTCATGCAAAATTCAATACTGCGACCGTAACCGGCTTTCAGCCAGGCAAACACCGCATCCACCAACTTGACCACCGGACTGTGATCGTCGTTCGGCCGCAGTAATTTGGACGCCAGCATAGGGGAAAGCGTCAATGCAATCAGCGTGGAAAAACACACCGCCGCCGTCATGGTGAGCGCAAACTCTGAAAACAAGCGCCCCAGATCCCCCTGCAGAAACGCAATGGGAACAAACACCGCCACCAGCACCAGCGTGGTGGCAATCACGGCAAACCCCACCTGACGCGTACCGCGATAGGCCGCCAACAAGGGTGGCTCGCCGTACTCCTGCATGCGTCGCACCACGTTTTCCAGCACCACCACGGCATCATCCACCACCAGGCCAATGGCCAACACCAGTGCCAGCAAGGTCAGCAGGTTGATCGAAAACCCAAACAGCAACAGCGCTATGGAGGTTGCCACAATGGACACCGGCACCGTTACCGCCGGCACCAGCATGGCCCGGGCACTGCCCAGGAAAAGATAAATCATCAACACCACCAGGCCGATGGCAATGGCCAGCGTGGTGTAGACCTGTTGCACCGCATCCTCCACGAACACGGAAGAGTCGTAACTCTGCTCCAGGCTCATATGCTCCGGCAGCATGGCGTTGACCCGCTCCCGCTCCCGCTTGGCACCGCGGGCCACTTCAATGGTATTGGCCGTGGATTGCTTGATGATGCCGATCCCCACCTGGGGGATACCGTTACCCCGAAACAGGATGCGGGTTTCTTCCGTGCCCCGCTCCACCCGGGCCACATCCCCCAGGCGTACCAGATAGCCGTTATCGCCACGGGCCAGCACCAGGTTGGCAAAATCCGTGGCGTCGGCAAACGCACGCTGCACCCGTACGGTCAGTTGTCGTGTTTCCCCTTCAATGGTGCCCGCCGGCAGTTCCACGTTCTCCGCCCGCAGTGCCGATTCCACGTCGTTGGCTGTCAAGCCCCGGGCTGCCAGCTGATTTCGATCCAGCCACACCCGCATGGCATAACGTTGGCCTCCGCCCACCCGCACCCGGGCCACACCGCTGATCACCGAAAAACGATCCACCAGATAGCGCTCCGCATAATCCGACAGCTCCGGCACGGTCATGCCTTCCCCCACCAGATTCAGCCACATGATGACGTCGTCATCACCACTCTGTTTCTGTATTTCAGGCGGGTCTGCTTCCTGCGGCAGATTGTCAGAAATACCGGCCACCCGATCCCGCACGTCGTTGGCGGCGGAATCAATGTCACGGTCGATGTCGAACTCAATGGTGATGCGGGAATTGCCGTCGCTGCTGACGGATTCCACATAGCGAATGCCCTCGATACCGGCGATACGCTCTTCGATGATCTGGGTAATACGGGTTTCCACCACGGCGGCGGCAGCCCCCCGATAGGCGGTATCAACGGTCACCACCGGCGGATCAATACGTGGATACTCCCGCAACGACAAGCGGTCGAACGCCACCAGCCCAAAGGCAATCAACAACAGGGATAGCACAGAAGCGAATACCGGACGCTTGACGGAAATATCGGAAATCAACATCTCAGTCACCCATCGCAGGTGAACGATCCAGAGTGAATATGGCCACGCCATCCTGCAATTTAAGGGTACCGTCCACCACGATTCGGTCACCGGCGGCCACCCCTGCCAGGACTTCCACGCGGCCGTTTAAGCGCACGCCGATGTTGACCTGTGTTTTCTCCACCGCCAAACCAGCCCCCTGCTCCCGCACCACAAACAAATAATGCTCATCGCGCTGCTGCACCAAGGCGGATTCCGGCACCACTAATGCGGTGCGGGGATTGCTCTGCAGCACCACCTCCATCAACAGGCCCGCTTGCAGATGGCCTGCGGCGTTATCCAGCAGCGCGCGCACGGTCACCGAACGGGATACCGGGTCCACCTGATTGTCGATGGATTCCACCACACCATCGAAATAGCGGTCGCCCAGGGCGCGGGCTCGGGCGCGAATGGCCACGCCCGGCCGCAGCGAAGCAAGGAATAAGGAAGGCACATTGAAGTCGAGTTTCATGAGAGAATCGTCCACCAGGGTGGTGATGACGTCCCCGGGGGCAACGTAGGCGCCCGCACTGACGTTACGCAGCCCCACTCTGCCGGAAAACGGTGCCCGTATTACCCGGTTGGCCAGGCGGGATTCGATGGCCGCCAGCCGCGCCCGCGCCACATAGAACTCACGCTGTTTCTCATCCAGCAATGATTGCGAGGCATCGCCGCGTTTGGCCACCGCTCTGATGCGCTCCAACTGGGACTCAGCCTCATCCACCGTGTACCGGGCTTCCTGCAGAACGGCCTGCTCCTCGGCGCTTTCCAGCCGCGCCAGCACCGCCCCTTGCGCCACCCTCTGGCCACTTTCAAACAGGATCGCCTCAATGGTTTCCGCCACGTTCGCCGTCACTGTAACGAACTCGTTGGGCTTAAGTGTGCCCAGAGCCTCCAACGGATCCGCAATCTGCTCGGATTGCACCGTCCGCACCACCACCCCCACGTCCTGGGCAAGCGCGGGGTTCAGGGGCAACACCATACAAAAGGCGGACAAAAAAAACGGCAGCACGAACCCACAGCGCGCAGTCAGCATCACATCATCTCCGGACACAGGTCAACTTCTAGTGAAAACGTCAGCTTCTAGTAAAAAGGTCAGCTTTTGGTGAAAAGGCCGCTCTTTATAAGCTGACACTATGCCATGAAAATGGTTTCGTTATGAAACTGCTGTAGAAGAAGCGTTCAGACGAACACCCACCAGCAATACGGCCAGGCCGGCGATGATGGCGGGCATACCCTCATACACCGCGCCGTGCAGGCCGGCAAAACGCCACACCAGGGATACCAGGAAGCCAACCACCACCGCTATGATGCTTAACCTCTGGGAAGGCCGCAGCCCGAAGCACAGCACCAGCAACAGGGGCGCAAAAGCACTGGCCAGACCGGACCAGGCCAGTATTACCAGACTGAATACGCTTTCCCGGTTCAGCAGTGCCCAGCCCAACGCCAAAGCGCAGACCACCGCTGTCACCATCTTGATTTCACGGGTGTTTTCAATGTTGTGAGGTAATACATCATGGGTTAGCGCAGCAGAACAACTGAGGATCAGGGAGTCTGCCGTGGACAGGGTTGCTGCAAAGATGCCCGCCAACACCAGCCCCACCAATACCGGCGGGAACAGTTCCTGGGCCATGGTGGGCAGAGCCAGCTCAGCATCAAACGCTGCAGGATCCCCCAGGTACACCCGGGACAACATGCCCACCCCGGTGGCCATGGCATAGAACGCCAGGAACCAGAGATAGTACCAGGCGCGGGCCCGCAGCATGCGACTCTGATCGTCCAGTGCCATAAAGCGCACCATAATATGCGGTTGACCGATCACCGACATGCCGGCAAACGCCCAGCTGATCGCAAACAGGATGCCGCCCGCCAATCCGGGTAGCACCATGTCCTTGGGAAACCAGTCCAGGAAGCCGTCAATGGCCCCCATCTTCTGCCACGAGCCGTCAATCCCACCCAGGGCGCTGGTGGCCACCACCAGCAACAGTCCCATGGCCACGATCATCACCACCGATTGAGCCGCGTCGGTCCAGATGGATGCCCGAATTCCACCGGCCCAGCAATAGGCCAGTACCAGGGTTGCCCCCATCACAGCGCCAGCCCATTGCGGCCAGCCAAACAGTACCTGCAGTGCTTTGCTGCCCGCCACCAATTGGGCACTGGCATAGGCCAGCAAAAACACCAGCGACACCAACCCGATCAAGCGCTGCAAGGAATCGTGCCTGCCACCGTACCAATTACTCAGTACCCCGGCATAGCTCACCTCACCGCTGGCCTCGGTGGCCTTGCGTAAACGCCGGTGCACGTAAATGGAGGCAAGAAAATCACCCAGTATCCAGCCTACCATGATCCAGATGGCGGCAAGGCCGGTGGCGTAGGTGTAACCGATCACCCCGATGAACATATAACCGCTGTTGTTGGTGGCCACCGCCGACAATCCCACCAACGCCGGGCTCACCGAACTGCTGGCCAGGTAATAATCCTGCTTGGTTTGCCGGCTGCTCAGCACCGAACTCAAACCGATGGCAACAAATAACCCCAGGAAAAACAGAAAACTTGCGACCATTAGCCCGCCTTTTCGTTGTCAGTGTAAAGCCCCAGTAACACCTGGAACGATTCGAGATCATGCAGCGGCAACAGCACCGGATCATCAATAATATCCTGTCGGTAACTTTCCGTTTGCTGCAGCACATCCCCCAGATAGTGCACCGCCTCATCCAGGTGGCCCATCACTGTGTTGGCGCAGGCCAGTTGATAAAATGCATGGGTATTTTCCGGATCGATGCGTAAAGCCTGGTGGCACAGGTTGGATGCCCATTGCGGTTCGCCCAGCTCCAGCACGGCATCCGCCTTGTAGGTGAGCGCCTCGCAATCCTCCGGCCGCACCCCCAGAATCTGATCATAAATCAGAATTTTTTTGGTTATGTTGGTTTCCTGGCCGGCACGCAGCCAGAGCGACTGCACCTCGTTGGTGGTTTCAATCTGTTCGCGGTTTTCCTCAATGTGCTGGGATTTCTGGCTTAACTGCTGCTCAATGGACTCCAACCTGGCCTCATACTGCTTGATCAAGCGGTTGATTTCCTCATCCGCCAGTGAGTGTACCCGCTCCTTGATTTCGCGAATGGACGTCCATCCCACCAGCACCAGAATTGAGCTGGCCGCCGCAATCAAGTAGAAGAAATAGGTAATGGTATCGGTGGCGTAGGTTACGGCGCGGTCCACGGCAGAGTGCTCACGATCCACTGTCATTTGAATGAACTCCGCCCTCTGGGCACCCATGTCGGTACGCAACTGCTTGAGTTCATCCAGCACATAGCGTTCTATGAACGGGGAATACAGGGGTTCTTCCAGGTTATCAACCGCCTCTTGCACAGCGGCCGCCGGGACTGTGTCCGCGGCGGCCGTTGCGTTTAACGTGCACAGCAGCAATATAGTGAGCGTGGTTAACAGGCGAGGCATATGGCCCTTCCATGGTCGTGTACTTCCACCAACTGACTGTGCAATGCCTTGATGGCCGGCGCGTAGTCATCTTCGCCAATCACGAACTGCATATCCACCTGGCGCATGGATTGGTGCATGGCCAAAACGCTGATGTTGCTTTCCGCCAAAGCCGACACCGTCTGCGCCAACATACCCGGCACCTGCATGTCGCTGCCGATGGCAGACACAATGGCCACCTTCTTCTGGTTGATTTCCGCATCGGCAAATCGCTCCTGCAAGGCAGCACGAATGCGTTTCACGGTTTTCAAATTGGTGGACAGATAATGAGTGATGGTATTGGCGTTAATATCCTTGGACACAATATGACCGTGGAAACGCTTCACCGTTGCCAGAATCTCCCGATCATACAGATCGATGTTGCCCGCCATATCCTGGTCGAACACCTCAATGGCGTACACACCCCGGCAGCCGGCGATGATTTCAACACAGGGTGACTCACTGACGTAATCACTGGTGATCAGGGTTCCGGCGTGTTCCGGCTCAAAGGTATTCTTCACCCGCAACGGGATATTGTGCTTGCGCAGCCCTTTCGCCGCCTTGGGGTGAATAGCCTCCATCCCCAGGTTGGCCAACTGGTCCGCCACATCGTAATTGGTGCGACCAATGGGCACCGCGTTGCCTTCGCCAACCAGACGCGGATCGGCGCTGCTCAAGTGAAATTCCTTGTGAATCACGGCTTCACAGGCTCCGGTGAGCACAGCGATGCGGCTGAAGGTCATTTCACTGTAACCACGATCAAAGGTGGACATCAGGCCCTGTTCACTGTGCGCATAGCCGGTGGCAATGGGCAGCTGGGTGCTGAGATCGATGTTGGCAAAAGCCTGCTCGATGCGTTCATCCAGGGACATATGCTGGCTGGCGCGCCAGCCGGTGAGATCCACAAAACAGGCGTTGACACCATCCTGTTGCAGCAGCTTGGCCATATTCCAGGCGCTGTGGGCTTCGCCGATGCTGGCCAGCATTTCCCGTACCGTATGCAGATGCGCATCCAGGGCAAAATGCCCGTGCAGGCACAGTCGGCCCAAATCGGTCAGGCAGCGCTGGGCGTCATTCAGGCGTTCGGTGACAAATTCATTGGCTTCCCGCAGGGAACGGGCATCCCGGAACAGCTCGGCGTTGATGCCGCACAGTTCCTGTTTCAGCGCGGCCAGCGCATCCTGCCAACCCTGGTCACTGACACCCCGGGAAAACAGCTCATAAACGCCGGGTTGACCGGTTTTTTTGTGTTCCAGCAATTTGTTGGTGACACCACCATAGGCCGAAACCACAAACACCCGGTTATAACGCACCGGCTTTTCACCCGGCCCCAGAATAATATTGTCGCGAACAGCGGCGTAGTTACTCATCGAAGTGCCGCCAATCTTCTCAACACTGTGAAAAGACATGTTTGGTTTATTCCTCTATTTTTTCGGCTTCCAGTTCGTATGCGCCTTCGGCGTTGTGTACTTCCTTACCGGTTAACGGTGGATTAAAGACACAGGCCATTTTCATCTCTTCAAAAGCGCGCAGAACATGTTTGTCGTGCTTGTCCAGGATGTACAGAGTACCCGGCGTAATGGGATAAACTTTGCCGTCGTCCAGCGTTTCCACCTCACCCTTACCGGACATGCAGTACACGGATTCCAGGTGATTCTGGTAATGCATCTGGAAATCGGCACCCTTATAGATAGTGGTGATGTGGAAAGAAAATCCCATATTGTCGTCTTTCAACAGCATCCGGGTGCTGTCCCAGTTACCTTTGGGATCGACAATTTTGCGCCCTCTTTCTTCTGCTTCCTGAAGTTGTCGTACGATCATGTTAATACCTGCTGTAATACTGCTTATGGAATGATGTTTTCAATGGTTCAGGTGCAATCGGATCAACTGACTTTCTTAACCACATAAAATTGACGCTCCTTGGGTATGCGGCCTTCCGCGTCGCACACTTCCTTGATCGCCTCTTCCACAATATCAATGCCTTTCTTCAGGGATTCATCACTGATGATCAACGGTACCAGGAATTTGATCACCTGGTCGTCCGCGCCGCTGGTTTCAATCACCAGATTGTTCTTGAACGCCTTGCGGGTGATCTTCTCCGCCAATTCACCATTAACGCAGTTGATACCCTGGAACATACCGCGGCCCCGTGTGGTGAAGTTGCCTTCACCATACTGATCCACAATGGCGTCCAGGCGCTGTTTAATGTAAGCCCCTTTACGCTTGATCTCTTTACTGAACGCATCGTCCGACCAGAAATGATCGATGGCTGCCTTGGCGGTGACAAATGCCAGGTTGTTGCCGCGGAAGGTGCCATTGTGTTCACCCGGACGCCACTGATCCAGGTCCGGGCGGATCAATACCACGGCGAACGGCAGGCCGTAACCACTCAATGATTTGGACAGGGTGACGATATCCGGTTTGATGCCGGCTTCTTCAAAGCTGAAGAAGGTTCCGGTACGGCCACAACCGGCCTGGATGTCATCCACGATCAGCAGCATGTCATGCTTGCGGCAAACCTGCTCAAGATGACGCAGCCATTCAAAGCTTGCGGCATTGATGCCACCCTCGCCCTGCACCGTTTCCACGATCACGGCCGCTGGCTTGTCGATGCCGCTGCTGGAATCGGACAACACTTTATCCAGATAATGAGTGGTGTCGAAACCATCCCCCAGATAGCCATCAAACGGCATCCGGCTGGTACCACCCAGGCTGACGCCGGCTGCACCGCGGTGATGGGAGTTACCGGTTGTAGCCAGCGAACCCAGGCTGACACCGTGGAATCCGTTGGTGAAGGAGATGATGTTCTCCCGCCCCTTGACGTTACGGGCCAGCTTCAAGGCTGCTTCCACCGCATTGGTTCCGGTAGGCCCGGTGAACTGCACCATATATTCCAGATTGCGCGGCTTCAGAATCTTCTCGTTGAACGATTCCAGAAACTCACCTTTAGCCTGGGTGTGCATGTCCAGGCCATGGGTAATCCCGTCGCGGAGGATATACTCCATCAGTTTTTCTTTGAACACCGGATGATTATGGCCGTAGTTCAGGGTACCGGCACCGGCGAGGAAATCCAGATACTGGTTGCCTTCCTCATCGTACAGAAACTCAGCCTGAGCCTTGTTGAACACGCGGGGGAAAGAGCGTGCATAACTCTGTACTTCCGATTCGATCTCTTCAAAAATTTTCATATTCTTCTCTCCGGTAAAGTTGGCAACATTAGAAACAGTTTTAACGTTCGGCAGCGCCTGGCACTCGAAGGGCCCGATACGGGCCAATAGCTCACTGTCGTGGCTGCCGTTAAAGTGCTGTTCGCGATCGAACATCACACTACGATTCAATTCGGTATCCAGACGCCGAGCGACACCTTCGAACAAGCCCCAGGAGGCATCGTTGTCCGCGGTCACCGTGGTTTCCAAAAACGCCACCTGTTTGCAGGCCGGGCGTGCCAGGATATGCTCGATCATTCTGCCGGCCAGACCCTGGCCGCGAGCAGCCGAACTGACCGCCACCTGCCAGATAAACAGCGTGTTGGGCCGATCAGGCAGTATGTAGCCGGAAATAAACCCCACCAGCTCATCGTGCAGGGTGACCGCCACCGACGTGTCGGCAAAATGGCTGCACTGCAACAAATTGCAGTACATGGAATTGGTGTCCAACGGGGGACATTGGCTGATTAAGTTGTGCACGGACGCCCCATCCTGAGACACAGGCGCGCGGAAACACAGATCTAACTTTTGATTAGGTCGTGGATTCATAATATCAATTTACGCTTCTGGTTAATTAGAGGTCTAAGGGTAAAAGACAGGATAAAAGATGGGAAAATCGGAATGTGCTTGAAATTTCAGCTAAATTAAGCATGGCTCTGCGTTGGTTGCTAAAGTCGAGATACATTGTACTCAAAATAAATTAAATGTCCAGCCCGTGAATCAATTCAGGGCGTCTAATCCCGATTTAGGCCATTTTTGGGCGTTTTTTGTGATTTTGACCCCCCGAGCCCGGATAAAACGTATAATCGCTACCGGTCTAAAATCGATCGAAGGCAGAACACTTTTTCAGGAAGGAACAATCCTTGAGCAATATCGCCGATGTACTGATCGCCCTGCGGCGGGTCATTCGTGCCACTGACCTGCATTCCAAGCACCTGGCCAAAACCACCGGCCTGACCGCGCCGCAAATCATGTTGATGCAGGCCATCCGTAATAAGGGAGAAGCCACCATCGGTGAGTTGGCCCATGACATCAGTCTGAGCCAGGCCACCGTGACCACCATCATGGACCGTTTGGAAAAACGAGGCCTGGTATACCGGCAACGCTCCCAGGCAGACAAACGCAAAGTCCACGCCCACCTGACCGAAACCGCCCATGAGGTGTTGAAAACCGCCCCCCTGCCGCTGCAGGATCAATTCACGCAAAAATTTGAGCGTCTGCAGGACTGGGAGCAATCCATGATCATTGCCGCCCTGCAACGGGTAGCGGAAATGATGGACGCGCAGGAACTGGATGCGGCACCCTTTCTGGAAGTGGGCAAGCTGGACCGCGCGGACCTGAATATCGACCCGCCATCGGAAGGGTAAAGTGACGTGACCCGGAGCGGGGCATCCGGGTTCTTACAAAAAAACACATTTATCGCCCCTGCGCACCAAACCGATGCGCCTTACTCAATCCTATAAAAAATAAACCAAAAAAATGCACCAACTCGATACAAAGCAAATGGACAGCGTTCAATTAAAGCTTCTTGCGCGCCATGAGCCTGCACACTTCTTGACCAGTCTTCTGCACCTTACTAAACCTGTTAAAGACATAAAAATATTTAACCCCGTCACACTTTAACGAGGATTTGCCCGTGAAACGCATCACTTTGTCATGCGCTGGACTCTTATTGTCTGCGATTTCCGGTAGCGCATTTGCAGGAGAGCAGGAACTCATCGTCAACATGAATACGCTGTGGGTGGTTACTGCCTCCGTACTGGTGTTCTTTATGCAGGCTGGCTTTGCCCTGCTGGAATCCGGCAGCACCCGGGCCAAAAATTCCATTAATGTGATGATGAAGAATTTCATCGATGTCTGCCTGGCCAGCCTGGTGTTCTGGACGGTGGGCTATGGGCTGATGTTCGGGCAAAGCAGCACCGGCTGGTTCGGCGAATCCCACTTCATGCTTAATGATGCCTCCCAGCATGACTACACCATGCTGCTGTTCCAATCCATGTTTGCCGCCACCGCCGCCACCATCGTCAGTGGCGCCATTGCCGAGCGGACCAAGTTCACCAGCTATATTGTCTGTGCCGTGGTGGTCACTGCGGCAATTTATCCGATCTACGGTTCCTGGGTATGGAACAGTAATGGCTGGCTGGCACAAAAAGGCTTCGTGGATTTTGCCGGTTCCACCGTGGTGCATTCAGTGGGTGGCTGGTGCGCTCTGGCAGCGGCCATCGTCATTGGTCCACGCCTGGGCCGCTTTGATCGCGCCACCGGTGAACCCCGGGAGATCCCCGGCCACAATTTGTCCCTGGTGGCTCTGGGGGGCTTTATTCTGTGGATGGGATGGTTCGGTTTCAATGCCGGTTCCACCCTGGAGGCGTCTGCAAGCCTCGGCCTTATTGCGTTGAATACGCATCTGGCCGCCTGCGCCGGTGCGGTGGGAACCGTGGTGTACTGTATCCTGGCGCGCCAGCCCGTTCTGCTGACGTCCTGTGTTAACGGCGCATTGGCGGGCCTGGTTGGAATCACCGCCGGCTGCGCGAGCATGGCACCCCAGTACGCGGTGCTCACCGGTTTCATCGCCGGCATGCTGATCGTACCCAGTACCCGCCTGTTACTGTACTGCAAGGTGGATGACGTGGTGGGAGCAATTCCGGTGCACGGTATCGGCGGTGCCTGGGGCACACTGGCAGCAGGCGTGTTTTATCAGGGTGATCTTTTCAATAGCGATCGTATCATGACCCAGCTGGTGGGGGTTGGGGCCGGATTTGTCTGGGCCTTTTTCGGCAGCCTGGTGCTGTTCCATCTGGTGAACCTGGCCATTGGCATGCGAGTGGACAGCGAGCATGAACAACGGGGACTGGATTTTACCGAGCACCATGAAGTGGGGTATCCGGAATTCCATCAACTCACCCAAAGCTTCAAATAACCAAGGAGGTGAGACATGTCCCTGACGGAACGAAAAAACGCATTTTTGGCGGTGCTGGCGGCCAACCTGGACCACGGGGTTCGCGACGAAGTCATGCGCTTCTGGGAAAAGAAATATTCAACCCGGCCGCAATTCGGTGTCAGTGCCTTTCTTGACGAGCTGTACAGCAATTACCGCATCACCATCAAGAAAGGCCAGTTGTTCCGCGAGCTGTCACGGGCCACCCTGTCAGTGGGTGCCGGTGACCGCCCCGGCCGCGACAGTAACAACAGCATCAGCAAGACACTGGAGCCGGAGGCCAGCGAAGTCATCGACAAAAACGGTCTGGTGGTTTTTCAGGCGCTGCAGGATGAGTTTACCGGGCTGGCCAAACCGGCTGATCGCATGAAGATCACCAAAGCTCAGTTTGACGGTATTCAGCAACAACCCTATGACAGCACAAGCATCCGCAGCGTAATGGAATGGTTACGTTCAGGGGCAAAAGCCATGCCCAACCGGGCTGAGCTGGGATTACTGCGCAAACTCTTTAATCTGGGTTATGTGGAAAGCTGCCATTTATACGGGCCGGTAAAAACCGACCAGATGCTGAACGCTGCCTTGCAGAAAACCAACACCATTCCGGAAGCACACATTACACCGCCGGTGTATTTTATATAGACCCGATCGGTACTTGTACCTTACCTGGCTTGCTCCGCACGCAGGTTGAACAGGCTGGCTTACGCCAGCCTTTTTTTTACTCCGGGCGCCATCGCAGCCACAAACTGTATAAAACCGGCAGTACCATCAAGGTCAGCAACACTGCCGTCACCATACCCCCCACCATCGGTGCCGCAATTCGGCTCATGACTTCCGACCCGGTGCCGGTTCCATACATCACCGGCACCAGCCCGACAATGGTGGCAATGGCAGTCATCATCACCGGCCGTACCCGCAAGCTGGCACCCTCCAGTATGGCCGTGCTCAACTGCTGTCGGCTCAATGCCGCGCCCACCTTTGCCGCCTGCTCCTGATAGGATTGCTTCAAGTATTGCAACATGATCACGCCTGTTTCAGCTGCCACACCGGCCAGGGCGATAAAGCCCACTGCGGTTGCCACCGAAAAGTTATAGCCCTCCAGCCACATCAGTGTCACCCCACCCACCATGGCCAGAGGCAGCGTCAGAATGATGATAAACACTTCAGCAAAGCTGCGAAAATTCATGTACAACAGCACCACGATCAGCATCAGGGTCAACGGCACCACGTAGGTCAATTTGGCTTTCGCTCTCTGCATGTATTCATACTGGCCAGCCCAAGTGACGGAGTAACCTGCCGGCAGGTCCAGCTGCGCCTGCACCACTTCCCTGGCTTCCTCCACATAGCCACCCACATCCACGTTTTCAATGTCGATGAAAGTCCAGCCGTTCAACCTGGCGTTTTCACTTTTAATACCCGGCGGCCCCTGTTCAATATACACCTGGGCCACATCACCCAATGACACCACCTGACCGCTGGGTGTGACGATAGGCAGCAGGGCAAGCCGCTCCGGACTGTCACGATAATCCTGCGGATACCGCAAATTGATCGGGTAACGTTCCAGCCCCTCCACGGTTTGCGCCACATTCATGCCGCCGATGGCGGTTGCCACCACCTGCTGTACCTGGGCTATGTTCAGCCCATAGCGGGCGGCCTTTTCCCGCTGAATATCCACCTTGATGTAACGCCCACCGGCCACCCGTTCGGAGTAGACGGAAGCGGTCCCGGGTACCTCCGCCAGAATGGATTCCAGTTGTTGTCCGATTTGTTGAATCATATCCAGGTCCGGGCCCGCCACTTTTATTCCCACCGGCGTTTTAATCCCGGTGGCCAGCATATCAATGCGGGTTTTTATGGGCATTACCCAGGCATTGGTAACACCGGGCAACTTCACCAGGGCATCCAGTTCCTGCTTCAAGCCTTCGGTGGTTAAGCCTTGCCGCCACTCGTCCCTGGGTTTAAGTTGGATAAAGGTTTCAATCATGGTAAGCGGCGCGGGATCGGTGGCGGTTTCGGCGCGCCCCACTTTACCGAACACGTTTTCCACCTCCGGCACTGTGCGAATCAGCTTATCTGTTTGCTGCAGCAACTCCCGGGCCTTGCCGATGGAAATACCCGGGTAGGTGGTGGGCATATACATCAGATCCCCTTCATCCAACGGCGGCATAAATTCGCTGCCGATCTGCTTCAGCGGAATACTGCCCAACAGCGTGATCAGCACTGCAAACAGCAACGTGGTCACCGGAAAGCGCAGCAACAGGGCGATCACCGGCCGGTACAGGGCAATCAACAGGCGATTCACCGGATTGCGTTGTTCAGCAATCACCTTACCCCGGATAAAGTACCCCATCAGCACCGGGACCAGTGTAATGGCCAGGGCGGCAGCGGCCGCCATGGCATAGGTTTTGGTAAACGCCAGAGGCGAAAACATGCGCCCTTCCTGTGCCTCCAGGGTAAACACCGGGATAAAACTGACCGTGATGATCATCAGGCTGAAGAACAAAGCCGGCCCCACTTCGGCCGCGGAATCGGCCACCACCTGCCAGCGATTCTGCGGTGTGAGCGGCGTGCGTTCCATATGCTTGTGCATGTTTTCAATCAACACGATGGCGCCATCGATCATGGCGCCAACGGCGATGGCGATACCACCCAGCGACATGATATTGGCGTTCAATCCCTGCCAGTACATCACAATAAACGCCACCAGGATGCCCACCGGCAAACTGACAATGGCCACCAGGGATGAGCGCACGTGGAGCAGAAACACCACACACACCAGCGCCACCATCAGCAGTTCCTCGCCCAGCTTGTGCCACAGGTTCCGCACCGCGCGCTCGATCAGGTCAGAGCGATCATAAACCGGCACCAACTCCACACCGTCAGGTAAGCCCTGCTTCAGTTGTTCCAACTTGGCTTTCACACCGGCAATAGTCTTTTGCGCGTTTTCACCAAAGCGCATCACCACCACACCGCCGACGGTTTCCCCTTCCCCATTAAGTTCCGCAATACCCCGCCGCATTTGCGGACCAATGGCAATCTCTGACACATCTTTCAACAACAAGGGTGTACCATTCTGGTTCACCCCCAGGGGCACGTTACCAAGATCCTCCGCATTCTGGATGTAGCCGGTGGCGCGCACCATGTATTCGGCTTCGGCCATCTCCACCACGGAGGCGCCCACTTCCTGATTACCCTGTCGAATGGCCAGTTGTATGTGGGATAAAGGAATGCCAAACGCCCGTAACTTGTCCGGGTTTACCTTGACCTGGTATTGCTTGACCATGCCACCCACGGATGCCACTTCCGACACCCCCGGCACCGTCTGCAATTCGTATTTCAAGAACCAATCCTGCAGGGTGCGCAGCTGGCTGATATCGTGCTTGCCACTGCGATCCACCAAGGCGTACAGGTAGACCCAACCGACACCGGTGGCATCCGGGCCCAACTGCGGGCGGGCGTTTTCCGGCAGATTTGCCGCCACCTGACTCAGGTATTCCAATACCCTGCTGCGGGCCCAGTACAGATCGGTTTCTTCATCAAAAATAACGTAGACGTAGGAATCGCCGAAAAAGGAATAACCCCGAACGGTAACCGCGCCGGGCACCGACAGCATGGCGGTGGTCAGGGGGTAGGTTACCTGATCTTCCACCACCTGCGGTGCCTGCCCGGGATAGCTGGTTTTAATGATGACCTGCACATCCGACAAATCCGGGATGGCATCCACCGGGGTATTTTTGAGAGCATAGGCTCCTCCCCCCAGGATCATCACCATGGCCAGTAACACAAAAAACCGGTTGTGAACGGACCAACGAATAATGGCTTCAATCATGGTTCATGGCCTCCTCCATGATATGCAGCTCCGTGACGACAAAATCCCAGTCTTCGGTAATCACAAAGGTGAAATGAATATTCATTCCCGGCTGCAGGGAGCTCATTTCCAGGCTATCGTCAACGGCAAAATCCAGGGTCGCAGGCTCTCTGTTCCACTTGGGGATGGCCTCGCGGGAGATATTCAGTGTCCGGTTACTCCGGTCCACGGCATTGATCACCCCCATCACCTGTGCTTCGCGATCCGGAGGATTCTGGTCTTCATGGTGCATACGTTGGAAATCGGAAGTCTTGGAGGATTCGGAATCCAGCAGGAATTGGGCAGAGGTTACCACCGTTTCCTCCGCCGCCAGGCCCTGCAGGATCTCCACGCGATCTTCCCCCATGCGCCCGACTGTTACGTTAATCGATTTAAAACGGCCTTCTCCCAATGCCAACACCACCCGATCGGTTTTTCCGGTACGGATCAGCGCTTCGCGCGGAATCAGTACATTGCTGCTGTCGGCACGGGCATGGATTACAACCTGGGCAAACATGTTCGGCTTCAGTTCCCGCTGGGGATTGGCAAAACGCATGCGCACCTGGATGGTTCGGGTCTTTTCATCCAAGGTCGGATACACATAGTCCACACGGCCATTCCACTCACGCCCCGGCAGATAATCCAGGGTCATGGTGACCGTAGCACCCACTTTTACCAGAGAGGCCTGGCGCTCAAACACATCGGCCTCCACCCAAACCTCATCCAGTGAACCAATGGACATGACGGTGGTGCCCGGTTGCACATAAAAGCCTTCACGGATATTGAGATTATCCACCACCCCACTCTGGGGGGAATACATGGTAACGGTTTGACTGACCCGCCCGTTTTTGCGCAGCGCGGCAATGGTGCCCGCGGACAACTGCAACGCCTCGAGACGGTCATGAGCAGCCTTGATCAAGCGTTGATTGTTGCGATCCAGCGCCAACAGATATTCTTCCTGGGCGTTCACCAACTCCGGCGCGTACAGATCATAGAGCGGCTGCCCGCGGGTAACCGGATCACCTTCGGCTTTCACGTGAAGTTTCTCCACCCAACCCTGCACCCGGGGATGAATGTGAATCAGGGCATCCTGATTGTACTGCACATAACCCACCGTATTGATCTCGGTGTGTAAAGTACCACTGGCAGCCGGTTGAGTACGCACACCCAGGTTATTCACCACTTCCGGTGAAATCGAGATGGTGCCCGGCCCGGCATCACCGGCGCTGCTGTCTTCGGCATACACCGGGATCAAATCCATCCCCATCGGCGATTTGCCCGGCTGATCCCGTTTGTAATTCGGATCCATGGGCGCCACCCAATACAGGGGTTTTTGTTCATCGCTGGCGGCCATATCACCGCCACCGGATTTTGGCATCAATTGCCAGGTCATCAATGCCCCCACGGCGATGCCGCCAACCAGCCAGGCTATACTGAGTGCCAATTTATTCATGGTGAGATTCCCCTGTTTGATCCGCAACACTGCCCGCGAAGTAATAATTTAATTGCGCAACCAACTGCTGGCGCCGGGCCGCAATGGCAAGCGCATCGATTTCGGCATTGAGTTCGGCGATCCGCGCCCGCATCACCTCTGCAAAATCACCACTGTCATTGGTGTAGGCGGTGAGCGATGCTTCCGCCTGCTCATGCATTTGCGGCAGCAGGCGGGATTTATACAATTCATGGCGCTCGTTGAGCCGCTGCCATTGCGCCCGCGCCTCGTCAAACTCGGACAACATGGTTTTCAGCCGCAACCACTTGCGGGTTTTTTCTGTTTCCACCTTTGCCACGGCTGCAGATACCTGGCGATCCTGACGATTACCGGTGAACAGCGGCATATCAAAACTGACACCGATGGAGAAAAAATCCGCACGCTGATTGCCCATGGGATCGTCGTCACGGTAACCATAACTGGCATTCACCCCCCACTCCGGCTTATAGCGTTGCCGGGCCAGGTCTGCCTCGGCATGACTGGCCAGAATATCCTGCTCCAGCTTGCGCACAGAGGGATGCTCAAGAAAGCGTGAGGCAAGCTGTTGCCAGTCACTGTGTTGTTGCTCCAGCAGCTGTGCTGGAGCCAGCATGGTGATCTGGGGCAACGCGCGGGGCAATCCATAGGCCGGTTTTGCCGCCCTGAAAGCCGGCCCCGTATCGGACTGCGCCCCCACCTCCCCAACATCACCGACCCACTGACTCAATTGCGCCAGACTGGCATCCTGTTGCTGCTGCAGCTGGGTCAGGCGATCCTCCAAGCGGGTCAACTCCAACTGGGCCCGGATCACATCCTGCTGCCGGGTACGCCCCACCGCTGACGAATAACTGCTTTGGGTGATCTCCAGCATTTGTTCAAACAAGAAACGGTTGCGGTTAATCAGTGCGATGGACTCTTGGGTGCGCCAGGCTTCCAACCATAACCAGCTCACCCGCCGCCTCAGTTCCGCCTCCCGCTCCTCGCGTTCAAACGGCTTGCCGGCTCGGCTTAACTGCAGTTGTTTGCGCTGCAGCGCCAACTGGTCACCGCGGGGGAACATCTGGGTCACCCCCACTTTAAATTGGGTCATGGGTTCCTGATCGAAATCCCAGGTATTGGTGGGCAAATTGGCGAAGGCAACACTGACCTTGGGATCCGGCAGTGAACCGGATGCCACACTCAGGTCGTTCAGCGCCTGCTCGGCATGACGGTTCCCCTCTAGCCAGGGATCCTGTTGTCGGGCCAGTGCAATGGCTCGCTCAAGGGACAGGGAGCCGGTCGCCCCGGGTTGATCGGATAGGGGTTCAGCAACCACGGCACTGCCAACACACAGCCCAACGGCACAAACCCAGCATGAAATGCGTTTCAATTGTGGACGTATCATAACGGCCCCGAATCAAGTTAATACGAGTAGCCCGACAGACAACATCGGACAGACGGATTTATCCTGAGTCAGGCCGCGATGGGCGGTTTCAACAACAGTGCAATGTGGAGGTGGGTATAGAGATTGGATGCAGTGGGGATGGCTTCCGCCCCACCGCTGGTGAAGGCCAACACTGGTGCCGGTGACGCTGCCCCGTGGCCTGCGCCACAGGCGGCCATGGGGCAACTGCAGCGCTGTTGACAACAATCCGGCTCCAGCGCTGGGGCAGCAGCGCCAATGCTGTTATCAAGCAATGCCACCGGGCTCTGCAACAGAGCGGGTGTGGCAGCGGGGGCCTGGATTTGACCGGTTACGTAATCGGTCGCTGGGGAAGGTTGGTGACAATGCGCGGCCGCTACCGACGAGGCACCCAACAACGCCCCCATCATGCTGAGCAACAGCAGGAGGGTTTGCGCCAGCTTGGAGAACAGCCTGTCAGATGGAAAGCGATGGGGCACTGGGTATATCAACCGTAAATTATACTAACCAGCCCATAGAATAATGCATCCTGCAGCCTCTGGAAAGCCCGGCTGCAGGATAACCTGACTTGGATCAGCGGCTTGGATTAACGCCCCACGATACCGCGGGAAATCACCTCTTTCATGATTTCCGAAGATCCGGCATAGATAGTCTGAATACGGGCGTCGACGTAAAACCGGGAAATCGGATACTCAACGGTATAGCCGTAACCACCGAACATCTGCAGGCATTCGTTCACCGCCCGCAGTTGCATTTCGGTGGTGGCCAGCTTCAGCACCGCCGCATCATCAACCGTCATCTTGCCGGCCTTGAACTTGGTAATGTTTTTCTCCAACAGCGCCAGGTTCAGTTCGATGTCGGTCTTCACGTCGGCCAGCTTAAAGCGGGTGTTCTGGAACTTGGCAATGGGCTGGCCGAAGGCCTGACGTTCCTGCACATAGGCCGCCGCCAGATCCAGAGCCCCCTGGGCAGCACCCACGGCCTGGGTAGAACAGCCCAAACGCTCTCGGGGCAGCTCTTCCATCAGATACACAAAGCCTTTGCCTTCTTCGCCCAACAGTGCATCGGCGGGAACACGCAAATCACTGAAGAACAGTTCCGCGGTATCACTGGAATGCTGGCCGATTTTTTCGATCTTTTTGCCGGTGGAAAAGCCCGGCAACGAGGTGTCCACCAGGAACAGGGAGATGCCTTTGGCTCCGGCTTTGGGGTCGGTTTTGGCGCACACGATCACCATGTCGGCGTGAATGCCGTTGGTGATAAAAACCTTGGAGCCGTTCAGCACGTACTCGTCGCCGTCTTTCACTGCGGTGGTACGCAGCGCGGCCAGATCACTGCCGGCACCGGGTTCGGTCATGGCAATCGCCGTCACCACTTCACCGGTCACCATCTTGGGCAACCACTGGGCTTTCTGGGCTTCGGTGCCGATATTGTTCACATAGGGGGCGCAGATGTTGGCGTGAATGTTATAGCCCGTTGCCAGGCCGGCATAACCCAGCCGGGACATTTCCCACATGATCATCTGGGCCACGTCAAAACTGGCTCCGGCAGAACCGTATTCTTCCGGCATATCCACCAGCAACAAACCGGCGGCACCCATGGTGTTCCAGACTTCACGGGGCATCATGTGGTTCTTTTCCCACTCTTCAAAATGGGGTTCGATTTCCTGTTCCAGGAACCGCAAAACCATGTCACGAAACAGATCCAGTTCTTCGTTTTGTGCGCTCATGGGGGCCTCTTCCAAAATGGGTGAATGATAGGCTGCAGATTGGGCTGCATCGGGTATAGCAGTGTGGACCAGGTTCGGCCGGGCCTCAATGATGGATCGTGTCATTTAATTAGCATATTCGGACCAACAACCCCATTTTAGATGAAATTTAGCCCCTATTAGGGCATTATTACCCTGAATATTTACCTATTTCGGACATTTGATGGGATGATCAAACCCCATTACACCAATCATACCGTCTCCATTCACTTCGCCCGCGCCTACCTGCAACGGGGCCGCAGCCTGGGTCTGGATTGCCAAGCACTGATGGAATACGCCGCCCTGACCCCCGCCCTGCTGGCGGACGATCAGGCACGACTGGCCCCGTACCAACTGGCGCGCCTGCTGCACCGGGTAATGGTGGACAGTGACGATGAGTTTATGGGGCTGGCGGCGGCCCGGGCACGCTTCGGCATTTTCACGTTGCTGGCAGAACGCCTGATACATTGCCCGACCCTGCGGGATGTGTTGGTGGAAACCGGCCGTTTTTACCGGCTGGTCACCGGTTCGGTGCTGTTTGATGTGCGCGAAGCGGCGGATGAAACCCGTCTGCAGCTGCGCATGGCCGAGCCGGAGAAAGATCCGGACTTTGTCATGACCGAGCTGCTGATGTTGATCTGGCACCGGTTTCCTTCCTGGTTGATCGCCGAGGTGATCCCCCTGAACGCGGTGCATATGATCATGCCGGCACCGGCACACCAGGCCGAATACCCGTTGCTGTTCCCGTGCCCGGCCCAGTTCCAGCAAGCGGAAAACGCTCTGCTGTGGCCCACTTATATGATGGAGCGCCCGGTGCAACGAACCGACGCTCAACTGCGGCGCTATCTGGCCAAGGTGCCCCTGGTTTGGTTCCGCAAACTGCAGTTTGCCGAACAACTTACCGAACGGGTGACCCACCTGTTAAAGCACTGCGATAATCTGCAGCGCATCTCGGTGGAGGACGTTGCCGCCCAACTGCATATGACCTCGCGCACACTGCGCCGCAAACTCACCGCCGAGGGCACCCAGTTTCAATCCCTGAAAGATACCGTGCGGCGGGAAAAAGCCATTTTCTGGTTAAGCCAGAATGCCTCCATCAAGGAGGTTGCACGCCATACCGGATACACAGAAACGGCTTCGTTTGTGCGCGCTTTTAAAAATTGGACCGGCCTGTCCCCGGGGCAATACAAACGCAAAATCAATGCCCAATAACGCGCAGACAGGCTCTACTCAGGCATATGAGGCGGATCAAAGTCCGTGTTATCCAAAGCAGCGGCAGACTGCAGCACCTGTAAGCGCGCCTGCAGCGCCTGCACGTGTTCAGCCTCTTCTCCGGCAAACCGGCTGGCCAATTCCGCCAGGGCCGGGTTGCCACTGCGCCTGGCCACATCCTCATAAAAGCCCCGCGCGTTCTGCTCCACCTCCAACGCCACCTGCAGGGCCTGCTCCGCGGTCATCAGGTAATGCACCCGGGCATAGTGGAATACTTCCGGTGATTCCTCCTGGGGCCAGCTGTATTCCCAGGCCCGCAGAGAGGGCAAGGTTCTGCCCTGGCACAGAGCCTCTACCGCCAGGGCATGATGCTCGCTGTAGGCGGCCAACTCCAGCAGCAAACCCTGCAATTCACGGTTGTTGTGCACGTCCATGGTGTTGGCCAGCTCATACAACCGCTGCGCTGCCTCCTGCTCCAGCGCCACGCTGTGGGCCAGAAACAACGCCTCATCTTCATACAGTGTAGTCACAGTCTGAACCCCTCCCGCAGGTCGGCCGCAGCGGCCGCTGCATGAACCGAGGGCCAGACCGGGCGCGGATTGCGGTAGAAAATACCTTTACCAAAGCCATCATCCCCATGTAGAAAGCGCGCTGCTGCCACCGGATCCCGGGTGCAATGGTCTTCCTGGTGCACCCGTTCCTTCCATGCCGCCTGCTCAGGGCAGAAGGTCACGCACTGACTCAGCACCTGCACAAATGCAAACCCCGGATGCTGCACGGCTTCAAACAGGATCTGCGCCAAACCATTGGGATCGCCGGAATGCCCGCGGGCGATGAAACTGGCCCCGGCCGCCAAGGCGATGGCACAGGGCTGGAACGGACGCACTTCCGGGCCATGGGGTGTCAGTTTGCTGTGTTCCCAATGCTCCGGTGTGGTGGGTGACGCCTGTCCTTTGGTCATGCCGTAGACTTCGTTATCCATGACCACGTACACGATATCCACATTGCGACGACAGGCATGCAGGAAGTGGTTGCCACCGATGGAAAAGCCATCACCATCGCCCCCCAGCGCCATCACATTGAGCTCCGGACGTGCCACTTTCAGCCCCGCCGCCAGCGGCAACGCGCGGCCGTGGACACCGTGAAAACCGTAGCTGCTGACATAGGCGGGCAACCGGGACGAGCAGCCGATACCGGACACCAGCACGGCGTTTTCCGGTGCCTGCTCGAGGGCAGCGAACGCCTTGGTGATGGCGTTGAGCACACTGTAATGTCCGCAGCCCGGACACCAGATGGGTTTGACACCGGATTTATATTGCCTGGCTTTCAGCATGACGCATCTCCTTCACCTGACGCACCAGTTCCCCGGGCGTAAACAGTCGCGGACCGGGGCGATGATAACTGCAAAACGACAGCCCGAATGAGCGCAAATAACGGGCAAACTGCCCTTGATGATTCTGCTCGATCACCACCACTTGCTTTACTTCATCCATGCACTGTCGGATCTGCGCAAGCGGTGGTGGTGATAACAACCTTATACCCACCACGTTCACCGGCAGCGACTCACCCAGCAGTATCTGCTGGGCTTCCAGGGCAATGGGATAGAGCGAACCGAAACACAGAATCAACAGCTCTGCACCCTGTTGCCGGCAGCATTCCCCCCAATGGGGGGAATCCACCAGGCTTTCCAGTTTGCGCTGCCGTTTGTCCAACTGGGTTTGGTGATCCTGTGCCTTGGCCGACGGCAGCGCCTGTTCAGAATGCTCCAGGCCATCGGCGGTGTACATGCCGCCGGCTTGCCCGGGCAGCGCCACCGGTGAGACACCGTTGTCGGTATTGAGGTAACGGAAATAGTCGCCGCCCTCTGCCGGCGGCAGGGAGGCGCTGACCGGCTCCGCCTTGAAAGCCCCCTCCGCCAGTGGTGGCAAAATCTGCATGGACTGCCCCAGAAACTGATCCGACAACACGATCGACAGGGTCTGGCGCTCACTGGCTACCGCCACCGCCCAGCCCAGGGTGTGGTGACAGTCCGCAATGGTGAGGGCCGCCATCACCACATGGGGGGCATCGCCATGGAGGCCGTAGACCGCCAGGTTAAAATCACTTTGCTCACTCTTGGTGGGAATGCCGGTGGAAGGGCCACCCCGCATCACGTTCAGAATCACCAGGGGCGTTTCACTGGCCACCGCCAACCCCATGGCCTCAGCCATCAAGGCCAGGCCCGGACCGGAGGTTGCCGTCATCGCCGGTACGCCGCCAAAGCCCGCCCCGATGGCCATGTTGATGGCAGCCAATTCATCCTCCGCCTGCACCAGGTGCCCACCCTGCTGCTCAATTCTGCCCGCCATCCATTCCAGCGCATCGGACGCCGGGGTAATGGGATAGGCGGCCACAAAACGAATACCGGCCTCCAGCGCGCCCAGCCCGGCCAGTTGATTGCCGGTGGCCAGCCAGCGTTCGCCCCTCTCTTGCTCCCTCTCTTTGCCCCTCTCACCCCCCGTGACGGCAGCGGGTGCCGCCAGGGCAAGGGGCGACACCGTATGCAGGTGGCTTCCAGCCTGGGCAACCCGACGGATGAGCGCCAGGGTATCCGCACCGTGGTGTTGGAGCCGTTGCTCCAGCGCACGCTCAATCTGTCCGCCATCGCAGCCCAGCCAGCTGCCCAGGTAGCCGAGCGCCGCAATGTTGCTGTGGGCGGAACCCTGTTGCCGGGCCAGACCGCTGAAATCCAGCCTGGTGGCACTCTGTAACGCCGCCGGCGCGGTACCGGCCGCAGTATCCTCAATGATCAACGTCGTATCCGTCAGCGGAATTTCATCGGCAAAACGCTGGAAGTTGGTCCAGTCCAGCACCAGCAGCAGATCAATGGTCTCACCAAAGCTGGCCAGTGGGCGGGGGCCCAGGCGCACTATGGCTGCCGATTCGCCACCGCGTATCTGGGGGCCGAAGGTTTTTCTCAAAATGCCGTACAAGCCAAGCCGGGCGGCAACCTGCAACACCATTTCGCCCAGGGCGACCACGCCGGTGCCCCCGGAACCAGTGAGGGCAATGGTTACATTTTTCATGCGGCAACAACCGTTCCTGTGGTGGGTAAAGGAAGGGAACACTTTAACACTTTCAAGCAGCAGACAACTTGCTCTGGCTCAAGGGCAGACAAATTGTAAGAAAACATAAAATTTACCCCGGCCTTTGCGTCCGCAACTGGCCAACCCCAGGCCGCGCCTTTAGAATGGCTGCAAACCAAGGCATCACCCTCCGGGAAAAGTACAAGGGTATCAACACAAAAGGGTTCAACAATGGTCATTTCACCCAGGGTTAAAGGATTTATCTGTACCACATCTCACCCGACAGGCTGCGCGGCCAATGTGCAAAGGCAGATCGAATTTGTTAAACAACAGGGCAACATCGCCGACGCCCCGAAACGGGTGTTGGTGATCGGTGCCTCCACCGGCTATGGACTGGCTTCCCGCATCACTGCCGCGTTTGGTGGTGGCGCCAGCACCGTGGGCGTTTTTTTCGAGAAACCGGCATACGGCAAGCGCACCGCTTCCGCAGGCTGGTATAACGCCGCCGCATTCCAGCAGGCTGCCGATGAAGCGGGCCTGTACTCCAAGAATATAAACGGCGATGCCTTTTCTCACGCGATCAAAGCCAAGGCAATTGATCTGATCAAACAGGATCTGGGGCAGGTGGATCTGGTGGTATACAGCCTGGCCTCCCCCCGCCGCCAGCACCCGGACACCGGGGCGGTGTATTCATCCACCTTGAAGCCCATCGGCAAGGCAGTCACCCAGACCGGCCTGGATACCGACAAGGAAATCATCAAGCAATTCACCCTGGAACCTGCCACCCAGGACGAGATCGACAATACGGTTGCCGTGATGGGCGGTGAAGACTGGGAAATGTGGATGGCGGCTTTGGATAAAGCAGGGGTTCTGGCGGCCGGCTGTAAAACCACCTCGTACACCTATGTGGGCGAAGACATCACCCGCGACATTTATTGGGATGGCACCATCGGTGCTGCCAAGAAAGACCTGGATCGGGCCGCCGCTGCCCTGCGCGACAAGGGCTTTGATGCGCGGGTTTCTGTTTTGAAAGCCGTCGTTACCCAGTCCAGCGCTGCGATTCCCGTGATGCCGCTGTATCTGGCACTGCTGTTCCGCGTCATGAAGGAACAGGGTACCCACGAAGGCTGCATCGAACAGATCTATCGCCTGTTCGATGAATGCCTGTATAACACCCAGCCCCGGCGGGACAGCGATGGCCGTAATCGCGTGGATGAAAAAGAGGTGACGCCGGAAGTACAACAAGAAGTGGCGGCGTTATGGCCTCAGGTCACCACGGAGAACCTCAATGACATCAGTGATTTTCGCGGCTTTCGCACCGAGTTCATGCAATTGTTTGGCTTCAATGTGGAGGGTGTCGATTATGATGCGGAGGTGGACCCTAACGTAGCGCTGAATAATCTGCTGGATTGATTCGCCTCGGGCGTTCTCTTCGCTGCAATAAAAAAGGCCGCTGATCACCGCGGCCTTTTTTATTGCAGCTTTTCAACGACTGTTCACCCGCTTCCAATGGTGATAAACCGCGTGCCGCTGGCCCACTCTTTCTTTGGCAAGAGCACTTAGCTCCCGCCAACGCAGAGTCATACCAAACAACCAGCGGCTGCCATAAACCCGTATCTTTTCCGGCAATGAATAATGGATAATTCGGTGCTTGTACAGATACATACTGACACTGCCCCACACGCCCCACCAGGTCACAGGGTTCATGCCCTTGCCCCACTTGGTGGTGAAGTCATCCATCAGCATGACACTCATCTTCAAATCACGGTACTTGGGCTGCACAAAGCTGAAGCCGGTATCCTGAAAGCCGACGGTTTTGTACATATCCATCAGGTATTTGTCGCTGCTGATCACAATGTAGTTGCGACCGTTCATCATGGCATAGGTATAAATGTGCTCGAACATGCCGTGCAGAATATCCGTATCACGGTAGCCTTTATCCAGACACAGTGCCGCCACTTCGAAGGTCTGCTCGTATGGTGGCAGCTGACTGAAATCCGATTCCTGCATGAGCACTTCCACTTCCATGGGTTGCTCGCCGCGCTTGCCTATAATAATCGTGGCGGTGCCAATTGCCCTGCCCTGGTGGTAAACCACCAGAATACGGCTATAACGATCAAAGAAATAAGACAGCTTCTTTAGCGGCGCATCCGCAGCCACTTTTCTGACGGCCGCGTAATTGCGCCGCCTCAGATCCAGCACATCTTCATATTCCTGCTGGGTTTCCACAAACTTGAACTGCACGAAACCTTTGACAAAATAGGACCGCAACCCCGAGCGCCTCAGTTCCCGTGGTGTTTTCTTCAGGTAGTGAAAACAATACTGTGCCAATTGTTTTTCCACGGCCTTGGTCAGCGCTTCAAAACGGACAAAGCAGCGTTGCCCGTTGTGCTCATCGGATGACACCTCCGAGACATAGCCGTCGATGGTTTTGTCGCCGTCAAACACACCCAACCGTAAGGTGATGCGCATGCCGCTGAACAAGACACAGGCCAAATCGATCCCGGTGAGATAAAACCCCCGGGCAGACAGGCTCTCGACATTGAAATAAAAATTCTGCCGATAGAAAAACGGATGCTGAAACTGCCCCCGAATCGTATCCTGCGAAGACAACTCAATCGGTGTCAGATGTTGGTGTCCGTCAGCATTATCATGCACGATAACCGCAGACAGTTTGATGGTATCACCGGTTTGTTGCTTATCGATGATCCAACCCTGAACGTTGTAACTGACGTCCATCAATGGACTGACTATCAGTTTGATCGGGTCACGAACATTTACCTGAGCCTCATGCTCCGCAGGCAACTCGATTGCAAACCCCAAACTGGAAATATCCAGCAAAGTTACAGAAACTCGGACCGACCCAGCCACCCAAGTCGCATCCACCCCATGATTTCCATTCAATTGTTGCCGAACAATACGGCGCCCTTCCCTAGATGAAAACTTAACAGTGGTTTCCATATAGGCTACGTCTTTTCAGGTTGCATTAAATAACAAGTCCGCTACGGTGCGGGCACTGTTCCCCAAAGCCACGCATCGTACGGTGTTTATAATCTAATCACTTTTTTTATAGTTTGCCAAACATTATTTGGTTAACTAACGAAACCCCAGCCTACGATATGTAAACAGTGCAACAACCAGGAAACTGTCAATCGATAATTGTAACCGCTCAGTAGTGGCTCTGGTTGATTTGCGTTAACCGATGCTTTCTGCTGGCTGCATTCCTGAATCACTATCGCATTTACGGTCGGACTTGTTTTGTGCATTGCGGCTATCCACAAACAGAAGCAACGGCACAAAGAATAAAAAATTAACCGCCAGGGCGATGGCCACCGTAATCGCCGTCAACAGACCCATACTGGCATTGGGGTAGTAGTGAGAGAATGACATCATGCCGAAATTCGCGGATATCACCAAGGTGGTGGCAATCAACGCGATGCCCACTGTTTTAAAAGCGTAACGTGTTGCCTCTATATTGGAGAGCTTGCTTTCCTGCCGGGCACGGATGTACTTGCTGAGAAAGTGAACAGTGTTATCGATGACTATACCCAAAGTCATGCACGCCACGATGCTTACGGATATGCCGATCTGACCATCGATCAGCGCCCAGACACCAAATGAAATGATCGCTGGAAACAGGTTGGGCAACATGCTCAGCAGGCCGTATTTCACTGATTTCAATGAAATTATCAACAACAGCGAGACCACAACAAGAGCCAATGCCGTTCCCACCAGCATGCCCTGGCCGTTTTGGTAGGAGAGCTCCCCCAGCAACAAATCGAATCCCACACCGCGCACCTGCATGTAGTCCGGCAGCTGCTCACTAATCCAGCGGTCGGCGCGGGCTTCGAAGTCCAGAATCTCATTGGAACTGACACCGCCCAACAACACATTGACGCGGATGGTGGACTGATCCATATCGATCTGATTTTCCAGCCCCAAACCAAAGGGCAATGACATCTGGAACATGAGGGTGTACTGGGCAATCAGGTCCCGCTGCTGCGGAATACGGTAGAACTCAGGGTCCCCACCGTTCATATCCCGGTTGAGACGTTTGATGGTGTCTGAAAACGTCGACACAAACTCCACTTCCGGTTGCTGCCGTGCCCAGTGGGAAAACCGCTCCAGGCCATTCATGTATTCCGGGTTCATAATGCCCGCGGGCTCCCCGGACGGAAAGGCAAACTGCAGCCGATGGTTGCCGGTGAGTTCATTCACCATAAACTCGGTGGCACGCCTCACTTCATAGGTTTCATCAAAGTAGTCCATCCAGACATCATTGAATTCATTTTTCGCACTCAACGCCGCCAACCCCAGAAACACCATGGAGGACAGGATAAACACCGGCTTGCGGTGATCCACCACAAAGTCCGCAAATCCATCCATCAGGCGGTGATCATGATCACCGCCGCGAAAACGCTGCTGTGGCAGAAGCACCAGCAATGCCGGCAGAAAAACCACACTTAAGAACCACGCCGCCATCACCCCGATGGACACCATATTGGCCATGTCCGCAAAGGGTGGGGATTCCGAGCTGTTTAAAAACAGGAAACCGATGGCGGTGGTGAGACTGGTAAGAAACACCGGCTGGGAATTGACCCGTAAGCTCTCAAAGGTCGCCTGGTACTTGTCGGCACCGTTGCGTATCTGATGCTGGTAGGTGATCAGCAGGTGGATACTGTCCGCCACCGCCAAGGTCAGAATGATGGCCGGCGCGCCCCCCATTACCGGGGTCACTTCAACCCCCAGCCAGATGATCGTTCCCATGGCGATGATGATCGACAGTGTAATCACCAGCATGGTCTGCAGCACCGACACCACACTGCGCAACATGATGAACAGACAGACGACAATGGCCACCGCACTGTAGATTGAGGTGGAACTGAGTTCCGCCTCAGTGGTGGAGCGGGTGGCACTTTTGAAGGCGACGATGCCCGTCAACATGATGTCCACCCCCGGGTACTGCGCCTCAAACTGATCTCGCAGATCGTCCACGTAGGCCATGATCATGGGGGAATCCTGCCCGCTACGATCCTCGGTCACCACGGTCACCGATACCGACGCTGCGTGCCCGGATGTGGACACCACATTGTTCACCAGATTCGGCTCCGCCAGCGCAATGCGCCTGATCCGCTGAATGTCGGCATCGCTTAAGGCATCCAGATCCCCCACCAGATCATCAATGACCAGCTCATCCCCATCCACCTCGGTGTGCTGAAAATTGGTGAGCGAATCCACCCGTTGGGTTTTGGGAATGGACCACGCCGCAGCCGTGAGTTGCTGCAGTAACTGCAGGTTGCGACGGGTGAACACATCACCATTGTCGGGGCGCACAATCAAAATGACGTTATCATCCCGGCTGAACTGGTTTTCCAGCGATTCCAACCGTTGCAGCCCCTGGTTATCCGCGGCGAACAGGGCACGGGAATCGTTATTGAATTCGATATGGCGAAACCCGGACCCGGCCAGCACCACCCAGGCCAGGGTAACCAGAATACACACCCAAGGGTGATTGATGATGAACAGCTGCGCTTTCTGGACCAATCCGGGGCGCAGGCCCTGGCCCTGATAGGGATCGAACTTCATGACACTATCTCTTTGAAATATGGTGTAATTTGGTTTTGTTATGGAGCACGATCACCAGCTTGTGGACCGCCAACACTTGCTATACGATCGTATAGTCTACTAATTCTGTCAACCACCAATGGATCAACATGCAACCGGATGACAAGCAGGCCAGCCGCCTGGACATACTCACCGCCGCCGCCAACCTGTTCTCCGAGCTGGGTTATAACGGTACCTCTTTCGCCGCCGTGGCCAACGCCGCCTGCCACAGCAAAGCACTGGTGCAATATCACTTTCCCAGCAAGGAACAACTGTGGAAAAGTGCGGTTCAACACCTGTGGCAGCAACGTGACCAGGCGCTGCCCCGGTACCTGGATGAGCAATTCCTGTCGCAACTGGATGAGCAGGCACAAAACCAGATGATCCGCCAACTGTGCCGTGGCCTGATCCGGTTTACCGCCGATAATCCCCAGTGGGTGAAGATCATGTACCTGGAGGCCTCCAATCCGGGCCCCCGCCTGGAATGGATGGTGGAGGAATTCTTCCAGCAGGATTTCGCCGCCGGCTCGGCCATGGTGGAACTGGCGCAGCAGCGCCACCTGCTGCCGGAAGCGGATCCCATGAGCATGCTGTTTATCCTGGGCGGGATGGTGATCCATTACGTCAACGTGGCCCCCATCACCCGCCAGGTCACCGGCATCGACCCCCTCACCGACCAGCAGATAGATCATTACGTGGACAACTTCTTGCGCATCCTGCAACGCCCCTGATCCACTACCCCTTGCTTTCTGCCACCCATCCATCTTAGTATACAGCGTATACTCAATGCAACGCCAGCCGTCACCGATAACAAGAACGCAGAATCAGGAGTCCGCCATGAACGACCACGCCCAATTGCCACCCGGCCCCAAGGAGTTCAAATTCAGACAGGCTCTGAAGATGGGCCTGAGCATTTACGACTACCTGCAACAGTGCGCCGACGAATTCGGCGATGCCTTTACCCTGAATCTGCCGGGTATGGAACCCATGGTGTGGGTCAGCCGGCCGGATATGGTGAAAAGTTTTTTCAGCCTGAAACCGGATCAGATCGACCAGTCCAAACTGGCGATTCCCATTGATGTGGGCGACAACCAGACCGGCTTCATCAATAACGAAGAACACGCCCATTCCCGCAAGGTGATCATTCCTCCCCTGGTGTCCAAACGACTGCATGACCGCGCCCAGGTGATGCATGAAATCGTCACCGAACACATCGACGCCATGCAACCCGGCGCCGAATTTGATATTCCCCGCCTGGTGGGGGATATCACCCTGGACATCGCCTGTTATACCCTGCTGGGTTTGCGCAGCGGTGAGAAACGGGATCAGTACCGCGACCTGATGCTGGCGTGGATTCAGGCTTCCACCAACAACACCATGTTCTTGCTGGGCAATATGGTGGGGCCCTCCAAATGGCGTAACCGGCTGCATAAGGCCTATCTGAAGAAAACCCGCAAAGGGGATTTCGGCCATGGCAAAAAAGGCATACTGCCCTGGTCGTACTCGGTGGAACTGAAGGCACAGCTGGCGGATATGATGCGCCGGGACATCCGCGAAGCCCGCGAGAACCCGGACGCACAGCGTAACGATGTGATGTACACCGTATCCCATGCCCGCTACGAGGACGGTGAACTGCTGCCGGAAGAACGGGTTATATCCGAGGCCATGGCCATGTTGATCGGTGGCCACGAAACCAGTGCCGCCACTTCCGCCTGGTATATGTTGTGGCTGTTGAAACGACCGCATGTCTATAAAAAGATGCACGACACGGTATTACAGTCGCTGGCAGAAGAAGGTCGCTTTGACCCCATGAAAATCACCGAGATTCCCTATCTGAATGCCTGCCTGTCGGAATCCCAACGGCTGACACCCTCCGCGGTGGGTACCATGCGCTGCCTGATCAAGGAAGCCAAAATCGGGCCGCTCACCATTCCGCCCAACACCAATGTGTTGGCCGCCGCGTATCTGACCCACCGCCGCAAGGATGTGTGGGGAGACGATGCCCTGGAATTCAGGCCTGAACGCTGGCTGCAGGGCAAACTACCCAGCCCGTTCGAATATTACCCCTTTGGCGGCGGGCGCCGTGCCTGCGTGGGATCCAATCAGGCCAAACAGCAGCTGCGCATTATTTTTGCCGAGTTTGCCCGCCGCGTGGAATTTGACTCACCCTATGCCCACACCGAACAATGGCCGGGACAACAACAGGTGAGCGGCCAGACTGAACCCCAGGGCGGCGTACCGGTGACCGTCACCACGGTACGCCCCGCCCACTACGGCCTGCCCGGCTCCAGCCTGCAGGCCGCCAGCTAAGGGTGCCCTGTGCGGGGGTCATCACCCCCGCACAGGCGCCGTTAAACGCTAGTAATATCAGGGCCAGCTGCTATGATTGGGCGCAAAAATTGCCGCCCATTACCAAGAGGCCCATTATGATTTCCCGCCTACGCACCGCTTTTTTAACGGCTCTGTTGCTGTGTCTCAGTGCTTGCCAGAGCATGTACTACGATGCCATGGAGCAAGTGGGTTACCATAAACGGGACATTCTGGTGGATCGGGTGGAGGATGTGCAGGACGCGCAACAGGATGCCAAACAGCAATTTTCGTCAGCTCTGGAGCAATACCAACAACTGATAAAAATAGAAGACCAGGACCTGCTGGATAAATACAACGCCCTCAACGACGAATTCGAAGACAGCCAGGCGGCGGCGGAACAGGTCAGCGAGCGCATTAACGCGGTGGAAAGCGTATCCCAGGCCCTGTTTGAGGAATGGCAGGAAGAGCTGTCTTTGTACAGCAACGCCAACCTCAAGCAACAGAGCGCAGCCCGGTTGTCCAGCACCCGCAAGAAATACAATACGCTGATCCAATCCATGCGCCGGGCCGAAGCCCGCATGCAACCGGTGCTGGCCGCCCTGCAGGATCAGGTACTGTATCTGAAGCACAACCTGAACGCCCGCGCCATTGATGGCCTGAAAGGTGAACTGCGCACCATCGAAACCAATGTAGCGCGGCTGATCCGGGATATGGAAGCCTCCATTGCCCAGTCCGAAGCCTTTATTGCCGAACTCAATCAGGCCGGATAGCTTACGCCTTGACTCACACCTTGGTTACGGCAGATACCATCTGCAACAGTAAAGCGGTTGACCCATTGACAATGAAAGGACTAAAGTACCAAACGGATAACCCAATAAGATAAGAGACCATCAGGTCCGTATCCAATTAATTAAAACAAAAAATAAAAAATAAAAATGAAAAAATCAGCCGTAACCCTGACTGTGGCCATGGCGTCATGCCTGCTGGCCTCTACCGAAGCCTGCGCCCAGCTACTGAACAATCTGTCCATTGGCAACCCCAAGGCGCTTGGTATGGCCCATGCGGTCACCGCCGATCCACCGGGCATTGATTCAATCCACTTCAATCCCGCCGGACTGATTCAGATCAAGGGGCGCCAGGCCAGCGTCAAAGCGCTGATCGCCAGCGTGGAGATTGAATCCAAATTCGGTGAACCCACTCTGCCCACCGACGTCTACGATGTCCCTTTTGATCCGGGCAATCCCAACCCCAGCCCCATCAGCGACAAGCAGTTGTATTACAACCTCACCCAAAGCTGTCAGGACGATTACCCCATTGCCGACGACACCAACATCGATCAGGTGGCCGCCGCCCATGATCTCTGCTGGGGCATTGATCCGGTGGCCAACAGTACCACCACCACCGGCAGCCCGGTGCTGATGGTGCCGTTTATGGGGTTGCAAGAAAGCCCGATTCTGCTGCTGCCCATGGGCGGCATGGCGTTCGAGGGCCCTTCCGGTGGCTGGGCGTTCGGGTCAGCGGTTTATGTACCGGAAGGCATCGGCTACACCCGGGATCTGGACAGCGGTGGTGCCTATCAGGGCCATCAGGTGGGCCTGACCCGACTTACCTACTTTTCACCCACATTGGCGCTGCAGGTAACCGATACCCTGTCCGCCGGGGTGGGAGTCACGTTTTCCTATCACGGCCTGGGCATCAAAACCAACTTTCGCGCATCCGGACTGACCCTGGGTTACCTGCGCAACCTGAATTCCATCCCCGATAGCCCGCTGCCTGCCATTGATCTTGGCCCCTACGACAACGTGGGTCTGCTCACCATGGAAATGGAAGATCTGTTTTCCGTGGGGTTCAGTTTCGGCATGCTGTGGGAAGCCAATGACTGGCTGACCCTGGGCTTCAGTTACAAGAGTGAATCCGTCTCCGACCTGGAGGGGGATTACAGCATGGAGTACACCAGCAATTTCGTCAAAACCATGAAAGGGCTGCAGGAAGGCGGCCTGGATGCCATTCTGCCGCTGCTGGACGGTGGCAGGGTGAATGCAACGGATGTGGAGAAAGGCACCGTAAAAACAGAGTACATCGTGCCGCAGACCGTGTCCTTCGGCGCCTCTCTGCAGGTGATGCCCGATCTGAAAGTGAACCTGGATGCCAAATGGATTGAATACAGCCGCTGGGATGAGCTGACCTTCAGCTTCAGCCAGAACAATGACTTCCTCACCCTGGCCAGCGTGATCAACACCCTGGCCGGACTGGATTACGCCGATCCGGATGAAATGCGCATTCCCCGCAAATACGAGGACACCTGGTCCTGGGCCATTGGCGCGGAATATCAGTGGAACGACAATATCGTGTTACGGGCCGGATATGAACCCCGCAGCTCGGCCATTCCGGAAGACCGCACCGACCTGCTGTTTCCCATCGGCGATGCCGACCTGTTCACCGCCGGTTTCGGCTGGCGCTATGACAATCTGACCCAGGTGGAAGCCGCCATCGGCTACATGCATTCAAACACCAAAACCGATGCCTGTGAGTCCGTTAACGCCAACAGCTGCCGGGAGGGGGATGTGGTGTACAACCCCTATTTCGCCACTCCGTTTGAAAACGAGGTCAATGCCTATCTGGTGGCGTTGTCCATCGATCGCAAGTTCTGATCAGACCGCGCCATGACAGCCGCAGAATCAGGATACCGCTGCTAAATCGGTAACCTGATTCTGTAACTGCGACAGGTTGTTTTTATGCCCGATGGCGATCAGCGGATCAGGCCATCATCAATGAGCTGCTGAAAGTGATCAACAAAGGTTTGCTCCAGAGGGTGGTACTGCAGACCCAGGCGTTGCTTGCTGCGGCTGTTATCGAATTTGAGCGGATGCCCCACATTTTGTTCGATAAAACGCGGTTTGGCGCTGGCGTCCATCAACCTGCCGAACCATTTGACGATCACCTTCGGCAATTCAAAAAACGGAAACTTATACCGCTTACCAAAATGCTTTTTCAGGATGGTTGCCACTTCCAGCATGGTGGGCTCGCCATTGGAAATAATATGGCGACCCTCCGCATCCGCACGAAAAGCCGCTTCCACATGAGCCCGGGCCACATCCCGCACATCGACCCAGCCCAGACGCATTTGGGGTACCCCGGGCCATAGGCGGCCATTGCCCAGGCTGCGTAAGGTATCGATGCTGGTGGAATGGCTGTACTTGGTCAATGCCGGCCCGCCCACCATACTGGGATTGATGGTCACCAGATGCCAGCGGGACTGGGCATCATGGATCTTCCAGGCTTCCTTTTCCGCCAGAAACTTGGAATAGGAATAGGGTTGATGCTGCAGGCTACTGGAAAAATTCCAGTCCTCCTCATTGAAAACACCCCGGGGATTCTTACGCAGATCGGCATTATCCCCAAACACGGCCGCCACGCTGCTGGTCAGCACCACTCGTTTTACGCTGGCGGTGCGATTGGCCGCCTCCAGCACGTTGCGGGTGCCCTCCACCGCCGGTTTGATCAGCGCCTCCTGCGGATCTTTAAACCCCCGCACCACAAAGGGCGAGGCGGTGTGCATCACCACTTCGCAACCAGCCATGGCCTCATCAAAACTGCCCTCGTCCAGTAGGTCCGCCTTAAACAGCTTCAATGTCCCCTGCGGTGCTGCGGCGGCAATCTTCTGCAGGGGGCCCACAGACTTCTCACTGTCCGGATTGCGCACGGTTCCATGCACCGTGCAGCCTTCTTCCAACAAATATTTGATAATCCAATTTGCAATGTAGCCTGATGCTCCAGTCACCAGCACCGGTTTGGTCTTATCGATGATCTGTTCCATGTTCAATCCATAATTCGCAAAGATGACGTTTTAATGGAGCGAACCCTATGCCAATTTGCCCATTAACTCAATGGCTGTACCGCCACGATCCCCTGTCCATGATTGGCCCGGCAGGGTGAATGGCCGGTATTCGGCCAAGGATTTAACAGATGACATGGTCAACCATAATTGACCATATCCGAGTATCGGGATACACTGGGCAAACATTAACAACGGAATTGGATCATGCTGGAACTGATCAAAGAGTACCTGGGCCCCTACTATTTAATTGTTAAATTCGTACATGTCTTTGCCGTGATGGCCTGGTCATGGAGTACCGCGGTTGCCTACACCTCGTATCTGAAACCGGCCTATATAAAGTGGCGCAAGAATCCGGCCGACCCCATACTGCTGCAACGACGGGATTGGGCATTCGAGCAGTTTGATCGGGGGGCGGTCATTGAACATACCGCTTTTCCGGTGCTTGTGATCAGTGGGGGCCTGTTGTTTGCGTTGGGCGGCTGGGATATCGGGTTTCACTGGTTGATGCTGAAGTTGTCCATCGTGGTGTTGATTTTCTTTCCCATCGAAATCGCCGACTACTGGCTATCTCATATGGGTGGCAACAAATACCGAATTCGCGCCTCAGGTGACGCCGAAAAATATCAACGCTACATTCAGCATCACTGGCACTTCTTCCGCATCACCACACCATTGATTACCCTGTTTATGCCAATGGTGATCTTTCTGGCCATCGTCAAACCGGCTTTCAACTAGGTTGAAATACCGCCCCCGGGGAACACTCCAGAATTTCCCGCAGGGCGGTGGCCCGCTCCTTGCCAATACGGCGAGCCAGCTCTGATTCCAGTTCATGCAGGGCTTTCGCGGCCTGCCTTCCTTTTTCAAGGCCGGCGCGGGTCGGCAGAATGCGCTTACTGCGTTTATCCTCTGCATCCACCACCAGCGTCAGCAAACCCCGTTCAACCAATTCATTAACCGTCTTGTTCACCGCCTGCTTACTTACCCCCAAATGCCGCGCAATATCCACCGCTGTGTTACGCCCTTCTGCCAAATTCACAAACACGGCAGACTGGGCTTTGCTGAAAGCGGTTTCACCGCTGGCCGCCAGAATATTCTGCAGACTGGCATCAAACCAGTCGTAATAGTTCAACAACAGCTGCATCAGATTAACGGGATAGCCCACGTCAACCTTTTCCATCGGTTTGAGTTTATTCATAAACTGTTTGTCCAGTGAATTTGCCCCAGTATACACTAACCGTTTCCAGCCCTCCGCAATGGGAGTTCTATACTCGTGCGTCGCACCAGCAAGTTGATCCTGGCGCTGTATGCCCTGTCGGCCATTATGCATTTTTACGTAGCCATGCGTTTATTGCCGAACTTACCGGTTGCGACCGGCATCAAGGTGAGTTTGGGCATTGTGTTAGTGGCCTCAACGCTTCTAATTCCGGCAGCCATGATCCAAAGCCGTAAACAGCACAGCCTAGTCAATACGTTGATTATATGGTGCGGACTCATCTTCATGGGGCTGTTGTCCAGCCAGTTTGTGTTCACCCTGGTGCGGGATCTGTTATTGCTGACACTGCACCTGGCCGAACAGGTTGCCCATCTGGATTTTCTCTCTCCCAATTGGCTCAGCGTCAGCGCCACGGCTGTTGTGTTGGCCAGCCTGGCCATCACCGGCGCGGGATTTCTCAGCATTGTATCAGGCCCGGCGGTGGTAAAAGTAGAGATCCCAATTCAGGACCTGCCCGCAGAGCTGGAAAGTTTCCGTCTGGCACAGCTGTCTGATATACACATCGGCCCCACCATCAAGCGCCGCTTTTTGCAGAAGGTGGTGGCACGGGTAAACGAACTGGCAGTGGATGCGGTGGTGATTACCGGTGACCTGGTGGATGGCAGAGTTCACCAGCTGGGGCGGGAAACACAGGCACTGGCGCAACTGAAATCCGCAGCCGGCACCTTTTTTGTGACCGGTAATCATGAGTACTATTGGCACGCGGAGGAATGGGTTGCCCTGTTGAAAACCCTGAACATTCGCATCCTGATGAATGAACATGTGGTGATTTCCCACCAGGGCAAACAGGTGGTCATTGCCGGTGTGGCGGACTATTCTGCCCACCAGTTTATCGCGCAGCACCGCAGCGACCCAGAGCGTGCCCTACGTCACGCACCCGCCACCGCCGGCCTGAAAATTCTGTTGGCGCACCAACCACGCAGTATATTTCAGGCCAGAGAAAGCGGTGCCCATGTTCAGCTTTCCGGTCACACTCATGGTGGGCAATTCTGGCCCTGGAATCATTTTGTTCCGCTGCAACAACCTTTCACCAGTGGACTGCACTGGTTTGAAACCATGTGGATTTATGTCAGCCGCGGCACCGGCTACTGGGGCCCACCCAAGCGCTTTGGCGCACCGGCGGAAATTACGCTGATCCGGTTTGTGCGGGCGGAACTCCAGCAATGACACCACCGGCAGCACCCGGTTATAAACGCATTCTTATGCTGACCTGGCCAATTATACTGGCCAACAGCGCCACCCCGTTACTGGGCCTCGCCGACACCGCTGTGATCGGCAACGTGGCCGGTGCGGCCCACCTGGGCGCCATTGCTCTGGGCGCCCTGCTGTTTAATTTTATTTACTGGGGATTCGGCTTTCTGCGCATGAGCACCACCGGCTTTGTGGCGCAGGCATCCGGTCGCAACGACCGCACCAGCATTCTTGAAACCACGCTGCGGGCACTGTGCATGGGCCTGTTGATTGGTGTCTGCCTGACACTGTTGCAGTGGCCGCTGGCAAAATTGGCGTTCTCATTATTTGGTGCCAGCGAGACGGTGGAAGCCCTCTGCCAACAGTATTTTGCCATCCGCATCTGGGGTGCACCTGCCACTCTGGGTACCTATGTATTGATGGGCTATTTCATTGGCCAGGGATTAAGCCGCCGACTGTTGCTGCTGCAGTTATTCCTTAACGGATTGAATATTGGGCTGGATATTGTGTTTGCGGGCTACCTTGATATGGGCGCCAAAGGCATTGCTTTGGGAACCGCTATTGCGGAATGGAGCACCTTGTTTCTGGGCCTGGTATTGGTGCGGCAACACCTCGGACTGGGCCAGCCTGCTCTCGATTTACAGCTCTCACATTTGCCCTGGGGTGAGCTGTTGAAAGGCGACAAAGTCAAGCCGGTGTTGCAGGCCAATGCCAACCTGATGATCCGCACCCTGTTCCTGCTACTGGGTTTTGCTGTGTTTACCGACCAGGGTGCGCGCTTTGGTGATACCACCCTGGCCGCCAATCATATTCTGCTGCAATTCATTTCGTTCAGCGCGTTCTTTCTGGACGGTTTTGCCTTTACCTGCGAATCCCTGGCGGGCAAGGCACTGGGCCGGCGTAACCGCCCTCTCTTTCTATCGGTGGTGGCCAGAACCACCTGGCTGGCGGCGGGCACCGGCATTATTCTGGCCACCGCGATCATGTTGTTCGGGCCCGCCTTGCTCACGGTTCTCACCGATTTGCCTGCGGTCAACTCGACCGCACTGAACTATCTGCCTTACTGTGCCTTTTATGTGGCGATATCCTTCGCCGCCTTCCAACTGGATGGGCTGTTTATCGGCACCACTACCACCGCGCCGTTACGCAACGCCTCAATACTGGCCACCAGCGCTTTTTTGTTGTTGATCGCAAGCCTGACCCCGGCTTGGGGCAATGCCGGTTTGTGGAGCGCTTTTATCGGTTTTGTCTGCCTGCGGGCCCTGTTTCTGGGGGCTTACTTCCGCCATCTGCTGCGGCCACTGGCAGCCTGAGCAGAGGCTCTCACCAGGGCTGCTGTCACAGCAGCCATTACACCTAAGGAGCAGCAGCCGGATCAGCCGACGGGTCGCCGCTGGGTGCGGGTTCCGTCATGGCCGATTGCAGAAGCGCCTCAATGGGAAACGGGCTGCCGTTCAACAACATCACGCCATCCTCAAGGGACGCCCGCAGCACCAGCTTACCCTGCTCCGGCAGCAGCAGGCCCTGTTGCATGAATGGCAGCACCGTGTCCGCAAATTGACTGCCGACAACCGACGCCTCATCCAACTCCAGATTCACAGCACCATTGAACGCCGGTAGGAACTGCAGCGGATCGTCCAGATCCGCAAAACTCACACCACCCGGCAAACCGTTGTAACCCAGCCTCATGTCCGCGTGATGTTGTGCCCCCAGGGCCGCCACATCCAGTCGCTGTGCAAACCCCAGCCCCGGTTGAAACAACGCTTGCATCACCTGTTCAAGCTCGGCCTCCAGTTGCGGGGTCAATTGCGGCTCGCCCGTTTCATCCGTGGGCAACGTGCCGGACTGAAACTGTTGTTGAATCTGCATGGACACATCAGACCAGCGCTCCAGGCCGGTGGGGGAGACACCGGTGAATTCCAGGTGCCAACTGGCTGCAGTGATGGGCAAAGGGGATTCTATGCTTTCTATTTCCAGGGTTTGAAAGTAATCCATTTTGCCCTGGTTAACCTGGTTGCCACTGTTCAGGTTCAGGTTCTCCAATATCAGCACCATGGACTTCGAGGTCAGCGCCAGCTTGGGGATACTGAACACACTCTCCCCCACCATGGTATAGGGGGAATTGCCCGTATAACTCATGGAACCGGATGCCTCCGCCATGTCCAGCGCAAAACCGGCACTGAGCACATTGCTGGCTCGCACCAGCAGACTGGCATCAAACCGGGTCAACGCCTTATTGGAACGCAATGACAGATTGGCACCGCCAAAACGAATATGATCCTGGCCCTGGTCCATCTCATAGGCGGCAATATCCAGTTCCGTTTGCGCCGACTGATCAAAATAGATAATGGTACGGAGGTTTAAGGGCGCAGCTTCCAACCAACGGGATAGGGTCTGCTCCACCCCTTCCGCACTGCTTCCGGAAAGGCTCAGGCTGCCGTAGCCCAGGCCCAGGCGTGGCCCGATATCCGTCAGTAACAGCGGTCCGTGGTAAAAACGGGACTCAACCAGCAGATCAAGGGGCTGCTGACCCAGGGCCGGATCCCCCAGCAATTGATCCAATGACAGGGTCACACGCACCACGGCATGGGAACGAAACCAACCCCGATCATAGGATTGCGGTGCCACGGCAATACCTGCCTGCAATGGCATATTGGCAATTCGTTTTTCGTAGGCTCGCTCCAGTGCGAACCCCGACACCAATGGAAAACTCAACAGCACCCCAATTACAATCACCACCACATACGCCAATAGCTTTTTCATCAACACGCCTTTTTAATCTTTATAAATCTGATAGTTATAGTAAGCCTTCCACTAATGATAGCGAACCATGAAACATTTGGCGCGAGAATGCATGAAAATGTGGCACACCACTCATCCTGTGGATACACATTAAGGGATTTCATGTCCGGCGCGGGCAGGCATTCGAATCATTCGTCAAGGGGATAAAAATCGAAGTGCTGCAGTGGATTACACTGTGGGAGCAGGACAGCGCGGCCTTTTATCATTACATGAGCAATCAGCTGGCACGCCGCAATACCCAATCCCTGAATTGAGAAACCGGCATGGGTTTGGCCAGATAAAAACCCTGCACCCGGTCACAGCCCATGCGGGTAACCGCCGTTAGGGCCTCCTGATCCTCAACCCCCTCGGCGACCGTCTGGATCTGCAGTGCACGGGCCAGTTTCACGGTGTTTTCCACTATGCGGTAATCGCTGTCGTTGCGACCCATCTGGCTGATAAAACTGCGGTCGATCTTCAACTCATGAATGGGCAGGCGGCTCAAATACGCCAATGAAGAATAGCCGGTACCGTAATCATCCAGTGCGATACTGCATCCAGTGGAGGCCAATTGATTGAGGTTTTCGATCACCGTTTCAAAATTATCGCTGGATGAGGTTTCCGTCACTTCAAAAACCACATCCGACAAGTTGACCATGTGCAACTCCGCCATAGACGTCACAAATGAAATCAACTTTGCTTCCATCAGATTCTGGATAGACAAATTGATGCTCAAGGTGAGTATTTGCCCGCTCTCATTGAAGCCGTGCAGCAAATTGAAAGCCTCTTCGATAACATAACGGCTCAGCTCCGGCATCAGTCCCGCTTCCTCCGCGACCTCGATGAACTCAACCGGAGAAACCACACCAAAGCTCTCGCTGTTCCAACGCAACAACACTTCGGCACCACACAAGCGATTGGTGCGGCAATCAAACTGCGGTTGCAGGTACAAATCCAACTCCCGCACACGGATCGCTTCCACCAGCTCACCGGCGATCGCCAGGCGGCGCCGGCCAAAGGCATCGATATCAGAGCTGTAGATGGTGATATTGTCCGAACCGCGGAAACAATAATCCCGTGCGGCACTGGCATGCTGGACCAGCAGATCAGCCCGGTCACCGTGCTTGGGATAAATCGCAATACCACACTTGGCTTTCAGGCGCGCAGACGTGCCACCAACATCAATGGCCGTTTCGTGCAACTGCATCACCCGGTCAATAAACTCATGAATGGATCGATAACCCTCGCCCATTTTGGCCAGCAGTGCCAAGCTGCCGAATTCGGTTACCGCGATGTAGAAACGCGCGGATTTTTCCACCGTGATGGTTTGAATGTCCGTCGACAATTCCTGATTAAGACGCGCGCTGACCCGGGCAAACAAATCTTCCGCCAGGCGCCGCCCCATGGACGATGAAATCTCCTTGAACTGAGGAAAGTACAGCATGGCCAGGGCAAATGAATCGTACCCGGAACGATGATCAATCAACTCACCCAGCCGGTTCAGCAACAACGAATCATTGGGATAGTGGGTGATGGGATCGTGCAGCGCCTGTTGCAAAGCCTGATCCTGCACCTGAACGATGGCATGCTGCGCCGCCTTCATCTTTTCCATGGCAATCAACTTATGTCGGCGTTCTTCTTTGATGCGGTGGGCCAGGGCAAAGGAAAACAGCAATGCTTCCAGCATTGAGCCTGCCTGAAACGCATGGTTAGTCAACTGGGACGGCTCGATATAACCAAATATATTTGCCAAATACAAACTGCTGCCGAACACCAGGGCAGCGGTGGCAAAAACAAAATAGCGCGCAATCTCGATTCCCGAAATCAAGGCACTGATGCCCGCAATCAACACCAGCAGCATCGACAGGGCACCCACACACCCGGCCAGAAAAGCGCCATTATCCGGCACATAAAGCACATAGACCGCCACCAACAAATTGACCACACACATAATCCGCATCACCAGTTGCAATACCGTGCCCAGGCTCTCGCTGCGCAAAAAACACAGTGAGAAGCACAGCAACCAGAACAGGGTAAAACAGGCCGACAGCGGTAAAACATAACGGGTCAAATCCGCATTCAACCAGACATAACGTGCCCCCAACCCCGAGATCGACAGCATCAAACCCACGATAGAGAGCAACGTCATCACATAGTAACCATAGGTGACATCGGCCATAGAGATAAACAGGAAGCTGTTGTACAGCAGCAACGCCACGATTACCCCGAAATACACCCCCCACAACAACGCCTCCATGTTCTGGCGGGAAACCAGATACTCCACGGTCCACAGTTCCACCGGAATCTGCAATGAGGTAGTGGATTCCACCCGGATATAAAAATCCACCTCGCCGTTGATGTAATCGGGAATCGGGAAATTGATATTGTGGGATCGAAAGGTATGGGGATCCCTGCGCACGGTTTGCAGATCACTGCTCCACAGCACCCGTCCAGCGCTGGGGTCATAAGCATGAATAGCCACCTTCTGCAGCAGTGGATAGGGGATTACCAGATGCCAGCGCTGATCGCTGTACTGCGCCAGGTTCACCCGCAGCTTGAGCCACACCGCAAAATCCACAAACCCGAAGTTCAGTACATGGCCGGCTGTATTCCTGACCCAGGCATCGGACGTCAACACATCATCCAGCGCCAGCGTGCGGGATGTATCAACCTGGTAACTGACAAACGCATTGAGGTTGTAGAAATCATAGGCCGCTTTTTCAGTCTGAATATGCTCCATCGCCTGCGACGTTGAGCACATTGCAAACAGCGAACTGATCACAAATAAACCAATTCCAGTGGTTGTCAGCTGCCGGCAAGACCTCCACAAGGTTCTCACCATTAACTTGAATCCGTTCAATATTTCGCACTCTGTTTTTTGACGAATCTGAAATCTGGTCCAGACTTCCAATGCTAAGTAATCATTATAGATGGAACTTTGGAATGAGCACATTACACGGAGAGTACCGCCGCCACGCGCGCACCAACATCAAGACATCGGTTTCAATCAGCATGGACGACAATGGCTTGAACACCAAAACCCGGGATGTCTCCGAAAGTGGCATTTGCATCGCCAAGCCCAGCGAACTGACGCTCACCCCTGGTCAAACTGTAAACATTACCTTCGATCGACTGTCCAAGTTGTCGGTACCGGCCACCATCATTCGGGTGTCGGACAATCAGATCGGTTTATCACTGGAGAATATCCGCTTCAGCGAACAGGATATTACGGGCATTATTCAAACTGCACCCTGGCATCAGCGGGCCAAAGTGGCCATCAAGCGCAGTTTCTGGAAAAATACCCGCAGGCTGGCCATTCTGGTCACCAATACGCTGTTGCGGAAACCCCTGCTTAAATTGATCAATCCCAGCTTTATCTTCGCCGTGTACGGCAATGAGAAAGACGTCGGCACGTACTACACCCCTTTCATGGCGCGCCTGATACCGCCGCTGATGATCGGCAGCGTGATTCGCAATCGCAACCGCACCGGCATCATGGTGGCGTCGAAGTTTTATGAACACGAACTGGCCGAAGATTCCAACAAAGTGCGCACGTACCTGCAACAACTGCAGGACGAGTTTCCTCATATTGATACCATTGCCCTGGTTGGCAGGTTACCCAACTTTGTCATGAAGGCCGGCAAGGAAATCCAGCGCCCCTACGTGGACGGATCCATGGGCACCCGCTACATGATCTGGGACGTGGGCCGGCAAATGAAGGCACTCCCCAAGTACAGCGGTGAAGAATGCATTGTCGTGTTGGGCGGCGCCGGCCGCATCGGCAACATGGTGTGCGAAGATCTGACCCGCGTGTTTCGCACCGTAATTGCCTTTGACCCGCGTTATGACAAGCAAGAAGAGATCTACACGCCCATAGGCAAGATCATCCGCAGCAGTAATCCCGACATTCTCAACAGCAGCAGACTGTTCATCGGGCTGACCCATCACGGTGATGCCATACGCAATGTGATTCCTTACCTGCCGGCCGGCTCCCTGGTGGCTGACGACACCCACCCCTGCATCAGCCTTGAAGCCCGGCAGGAAATGAAAGCCATGGACATCGAGGTGGAGAAAATCGTGCTGTTCCACGAGGAATTTTCCATGTGGCCGCGCATGCCCGGCTGGAACAACCGCGCCATCCCCGGCTGCCTGGTGGAGGCCCTGGTGCTCAAGGAACAGGAAGATACCGATGTGGGTAATTTCGACAGCTTCTGCCATACCGCCCACAGCATCGGATTTGAGGGAAGACTCATAAAACCCCTGGACGAATAGCGTACAAGCATCGAGTTACGCGCTGAAAAGACATATACTTTCCTGTACCCTCGCCACTCACAGGAAAGTATATGTCTTCCAAGAACAGCCTCTCCAATCCAAAAAATCAGATTACCATCCGCAATGCCACCCTGGGCGATGTCGCCGGCATCTGTGATCTCAGCAATCGGGTTTACGCCAATACCGGCATGTATGGATACTCTGAGGGGGCTGTGACCGGCCAGATCAACCACTTTCCCCAAGGCCAGTTCGTTATCATCATCAATGATACCGTGGTGGGCTACTGCGCCACGTTCCGCATCGACGAGAACCTGGCTTTGAAAGAGCACAACTGGACGGAGATCACCGGCAACGGCTATGCCTCCCGCCATGATCCCGACGGCGACTGGCTCTACGGCATGGAAGTGGCGGTCGACCCTGATTACCGCGGTTACCGACTGGGGCAACGGCTCTACAATGAGCGCAAAAAACTGTGCGAAAGCCTGGGCCTGAAAGGGATCGTCTTCGGCGGCCGCCTGCCGACCCTGGCCAACCGCCTGAAGCGCTTCGGTTCCGTGGAAGAATATGTGGAGCAGGTCATTCAGAAGAAGCTGCGTGACCCGGTGCTGACCTTTCAGATCAACAACGGTTTTGAGGTCATCGGCATCATCCCCCACTATCTGGATGCGGATGTCCAGTCCAAGGGCTACGCCATCCATCTAATGTGGCGCAACCCCAAGGTACCGGTGGATGAACCCAATGCAGGCAAGAAAAAGTACGGTGGCAGGGTGCCGGATTCCATTCGCATCGGCTCGGTCCAATACATGCAACGGCGGGTGCATTCCTTCGAAGAGTTTCTTTCCATCGTGGAATATTTCGTGGATGTGGTGGCCGACTACAAAGGGGATTTTGTGGTCTTCCCCGAGCTGTTCGCACTGCAGCTGCTGTCCATCGAGGATCAGGCTCTGTCACCCATGGAATCCATGGAAGCCCTCACCAAATACACGCCCCAGTTCAAGGAAGCGCTGCGGGACATGTCCCTGCGCTATAACATCAACATCATTGGCGGATCGCACCCCACCATCATGCCCAACGGCCGGGTGGAGAATATCGCCTATATATTTCTGCGGGACGGCACCATTCACGAGCAACCCAAAATTCACCCTACTCCCAATGAAGTGTACTGGTGGAATATTGAGGGCGGCAACACGCTGAAGGCCATCGAGACCGATTGCGGCCCCATTGGTGTATTGATCTGTTACGACTCGGAATTTCCCGAACTGGCCCGCCATCTAACCGACCAGGGCATTTCCATACTGTTCGTGCCCTTCTGTACCGATGAACGACAAAGCTATCTGCGGGTACGCTACTGCTGTCAGGCCCGCGCTGTGGAAAATCAGATTTATGTGGTGATGTCGGGTAACGTGGGCAACCTGCCCAAGGTCAATAATATGGACATCCAATATGCCCAGAGCTGCATTCTCACCCCCTGCGACTTTCCCTTCTCCCGGGACGGCATTGCCGCGGACACCACCCCCAATGTGGAGATGATTGCCTTCGCCGATTTACGCCCGGAGACCTTAATGATGGCGCGCAACAACGGCACCGTGAAAAACCTGCAGGACCGACGACACGATCTGTACAGCCTGAACTGGCGCGGCAAATAGCCCGGTTACAAACGAGGCACCGGGGTGGGCCTGTTTTTCAACACTATTTCTCGACAAAGGCCCGCTCGATCACATAATGCCCGCGATCACCATGACGGGCCTCCTCAAAGCCCCGCTCATCCAGTATGCGGCAGGTGTCTTTCAACATGGAAGGGCTGCCGCACAACATAAAGCGGTCATGCTCCGGGTCCATCGGCGGCAGGCCGATATCGCTGAACAGTTTTCCACTTTCCATAAGATCGGTCAGTCGGCCCTGATTTCGAAACGGCTCACGGGTTACGGTTGGGTAGTAGATCAGCTTGCTGCGCACCTCGTCACCAAAGTATTCGTTATTGGGTAACTCATCGGCAATGAAGGATTCATAGGCCAGATCCGCCACATGGCGCACACCGTGGGTCAGTATCACCTTGTCATAGGCCTCATACACCTCGGGATCCTTGATGATGCTCATAAACGGAGCCAGACCAGTGCCCGTACTCAACAGGTACAGGTTGCGACCCGGGTGCAAATGATCCACGATCAGGGTTCCGGTGGGCTTGGTACTGACAAAGACCTCGTCACCCACCTGCAGGTGCTGCAGTTTGGAGGTCAGCGGGCCATCCTGCACTTTGATGCTGAAAAATTCCAGCTGCTCCTCATAGTTGGCACTTACAATACTGTAAGCCCGCAGCAACGGGCGCCCTTCATTTTCCAGGCCGATCATGGTGAAGTGACCGTTTTTGTATCGAAAGCCCGGATCGCGGCTGGTGGTGAAGCTGAATAGAGTCTCATTCCAGTGGTGCACACTGGTGACACGTTCGGTGATCAGATTGGCCATGGTGATGCTCCCGCTGCAATGAATACTGGCTGACACTATAGAACTGGGCAGATTATTGGTAAAATGGTTTATATTGATATAATTAATCGATTTTATAGATATGAAATTTACCCTTAGACAGATCCAGGTATTCTTGGCCACAGCTCATTTCGAGAATATATCCCGGGCAGCCGACAGCCTGTCCATGTCCCAGTCAGCCGCCAGCAGCGCTTTGGCGGAGCTGGAATCCCAGTTCGACATCAAGCTATTCGACCGCGTGGGCAAAAGGCTGCAACTGAATGCCCTGGGCCACGCCCTGCGCGGCCAGTCGGAAGCGCTGCTGCGGCAGGCGGAAGATCTGGAGGTGGCCCTGCAGCAACACTCCGCCATCGGCCACCTGAAAGTGGGTGCCACCCTGACCATCGGCAACTATCTGGCGGTGCATATCATGAGCCGTTTTCTGCAGGATAAACCGGAAGCGCGAGTAGAGCTGGACGTGGCCAATACCGCCAGCATTGCCCGTAAAGTAAAAAACTTTGAACTGGATGTGGGCCTGATCGAGGGTGAGCTGTCCGACCCGGAGCTGGACATCACCCCCTGGATGAAGGATGAACTGGTGGCATTTTGTGCCCCGGAGCATCCCTATGCCGACAAAAAGAAGCTCACCGACCAGGATATCCTGGCCGCCAACTGGATACTGCGGGAACAAGGCTCAGGTACCCGTCAGACCTTTGACTGGGCCATGCACGGTGTTCTGCCGCAACTCACCGTATTGCTGGAGCTGCAGCACACTGAAGCGATAAAACGTGCCGTGGAAGCCGGCCTGGGCATCGGCTGCCTGTCACGGGTGGCCTTAAAGGAGGCGTTTGCCCGTGGCAGCCTGGTTCCTCTGCCCATGCCGCAACGCAACCTGAAGCGTGAATTCTATTTTATCCTGCACCGGCAAAAATACCGCAACAGCAGTATTGATGCCTGGCTTGCCCTGTGCCTGGAGCTCTTCCATTAATCCCATCACCGCGAATCGGGTTTGGTTGATTTTTTATGCTGATACATGCGTTCATCGGCCAGCTTGATCCAATGATTGGCATCCCCAATTTCCACCTCACCCAGGGTGACCGCGCCATAGGAAATCGCAATCCCCACATCGTCATACTCACTCAGCCGGATGGAAACCAACACCTCATCGAGCTTTTTAATAAACTGCGCAGCCTCACCGGCGCCTGTTTCCCGCAGCAGCAACAGAAATTCATCACCGGCGTAACGATAGAAACCATCAGTTTCACGTACATTGGCGCGAATGCATTTTGAAAACTCAACCAGCACCTGATCACCGGCCTCATGGCCGTAATTGTCGTTGACCTGCTTGAAATCATTGAGGTCAATGAACAGCAGGGTCGCCACCGTTCCATAGCGCCGCTGAAGCGCTATACACTCATTCAGGTCAGCAATGGCGTAGGGCCTGCGTACCGCCATGGTCAGAGGGTCAAATTTTGCCAGCTGTTCCAACTGGCGATTGCTCTGCTCCAGCTTTTTCTGTGCCATGCGTTCTTCGGTGACGTCTCTGGCCATGCCCACCATAAACAGCAGTTCACCGGCGGCGGAGCGAACCGGTAGCCCTTCATCATGGATGTATCGCACCGTTCCATCACGGCCCAATATGCGGTAATTGACATCCCAAATTCCCTTGCGATGATTATCCACTTCTGCATTCAGCAGGTGCCGGTCTTCCGGCAGCACCGCATCCATAAAGCTGGTAGGATTATGCATCAGGCTTTCGATGGTGCGCCCCCAAATCTGTTCATAGCGATTACTGACGAACAGCACTTTGGTGATACCCGGCGTGGACATCCAGACAACGGCGTTAACATGATTGGCAATACTTTTGAATTTCGCTTCCGACGCCAACAACTCTTCCTCATACTTACGGCGGTAGGAGATGTCCTCGATGATGGCAATCAGATACTCAGGAACACTGGACTCGCCCCGGTAGGGTGTCATGGTGAAGGTGACCCACACATCCTGGCCCTTACTGTCCAACAGCCGCTTTTCGAAGCGCAGGTGTTCCACTTCACCACTGATCAGGCGCCGTATGGTCAGGCGATTGGCATTACGCTCCATAACCGGCGTCAAATCATCCAGCTTCATCTCTTCCAGATCGCGCCTGGGATAACCCAGAATAGCTGCCAACTGGCGATTAACTTTGAGAAAATGACCTTCCAGGCTGATCTGGGCAATCCCCACCGGGGCCAGTTCAAATGTCATTCTGAAATGTTCTTCCAGCTGGGCTGCGTGACGCTCGATGTTCTCCACCTTGGACACATCCAGCAGGTTCACCACCGCGAAACGTTCCTGCTCAATCTGATAGAGCCCGATCTGCACTTCCACCCGCTTGATTTCATTGCGTGCGGTGGATAAGGCCACCGGATTACGCATAGTACGTTCACCACCACTGCGGAAAAACAGATTGCGATATTCGATGTGATCACCCCGCGCTGCTTCCGGTATAAACTCTTCTATCTCGCGGCCGATCAATGCATCGCTTTCACATTCGAACAGTTTTGCGGCCCCCTGATTTGCCACTACAATGGTACCGGACTCCGTCACCACCAGAATCGGGTTGGGTGCCGCGTCCAACAATTTTTGCCGGGATGATATTTTACTGTGTTCTTGCAGGCGTGCACGCAAGCCGGTTAATGCCACCCAGGAAAGTGCCCCTACCACCACCACCGTACCCACGCTCAGTGCCAGAACCAGCTGCAACAATGTATCGCGCCGTCTCTGACCGCTGGCATCTTCCCGCAGCAACTGCGCAGACTGAATGTGAAACTGGGTGATCAAGTCCCGCAATGCTGCGGAGGCCGCCATGTCATCCACCCGAATCAATTGATCGATCTCCTCAACGGAGGCACCCTGATTGTGCAGCATGCGAGCCTGTTCCAGCTTGAGTTCATACTTGCGCACCACCTGCTCAATCAGTTTCACCTGCGCATCAATGGAAGGGTTGTCGGAACGGGCTTGAGTGGATTTGAATATCGTGGAAAGTTGCTTCAGATTTTCCAGCGTTGCCTGATAATAGGGCTCTTCTCCGCGCAGCACATAATTCTTGAAATTATGGATAAAACCGGTGTAACCAAGCTGGTGAATTAACGTGGAAATCCGCGCCTGGCTGTCTAATGATGCCCGTAGCTGGCGGGAAATTTCTTCCTGCTGGCGCTGCATGGTGTGATTCAATGCGGTGATGGCAAGCGCGGCAATCACCAACAATGAAGCAACATATATTAGGTGTTTGGGTTTCACCAACAGCTCATCCTTGACGTCATCACTGCCGGGGGCAGTGCGGCCTTAACACAAATGTTGCAATTACTGGATCGTCAGCAAAACCTTCACGTTGGAGAGGTTGGCGGCGGTCTGCAGAGCCCTGACGTCAACATAACCAATCATGTTCGGGTTGGACGCAATAAACTCTAACACCTCACTATTACCCGAGACTGCAAAGGGCGGTTGCCCCCGACCGGTAAAAATGAGTCGTGACCAATACGAATTGAGCTGAGGCAATGTTTTACGCACTACCTTGGCATAGAACTCCTGCTTTAATCCGCTCCCTTCCAACTGATCCAGGGGAACCACCTTGGTGCCATCCGGAAGCTGGCGGCTTTTACCGAGAAATATGCTGGCCACATCCTCCACGCTGATTTCCTGAATGTCGTTTGTGTTGTTAACAATAATCGCAAGCTCACCACTGGCTGAAGAAGCAGATTGGATTCCCCAAAAAAACAAACTCCAGATCAACAGCACCCTGTGTGCTTTCATTTTGTTACCTCATCCTCATTATTCTGCGGTGTTGTATCCGATTCCATTCATACTGATGTTTCGGCACTTGTGCGCCACTTCCTCTAATAAAAGTACATATCTGTGCTTTCTTCAATAAATTCTTGGGCTTATATAGCGTTCAAGCTAGTTTTTTCCCTGCTTTGACGTATGAGTGTCACCATTGTGAACAATGACACAGTTTCGCCCTGAGCGTTTGGCTGTGTACAGGCCTACATCGGCGCGCTCCATGATGTCCTCCATGCTTTCTGTCTCATCCAGCATAATGGCGATGCCGATGCTGACGCTGAAGCTAACCTGACTCCCCTGCAGCTCAAACACCTCTTCCATCCAGCGCTTGCGGATGCGTTCTGCCACCAGATAGGCGCCCCGCTCCTGAGAGGACACCAGCAGGGCACAGAACTCCTCACCCCCCACCCGGCCCAGTAAATCCTCTTCCCGCAGGCTGCTCTTCACCAGCTCCGCGAAACGGCGCAGCACCGTGTCACCAAATTGATGGCCATAGTTATCATTCACCGCTTTAAAGTTATCGATATCCAGCATCAAAATGGCAAGCGGCTGACTGTAGCGTACCGCCCGTCGCACTTCTTTATACGCCGTATCAAAAAAGCTGCGCCGGTTAAAAACACCGGTCAGCGGATCGGTGGTGGCCAACCGCTCCAGTTCCTGTTGGATACGCTTGCGGTCAGTGATGTCCATAATGGAAATAAAAACCGAGTTAATCCCACCGAATTCCAGCCTGCTGCCGGTGAGAGACGCCCAAAATGTTTTGTTATCCCGGGATTTCATCACCATCTCGGTTTCAAAAACCCGACTTTCGGTGAGCACCGACTCAATAAAATTCTCTCGATCATCCCGATCTGACCAGAACTCCCTGGATTTCAGCTCCTCAGGCGTCTGTTCCTGGCTAATGCCAAATAACGCATAGGCGCTTTCATTCGCAAACAGAACAGGGTATTCCTCCGTCAGCTCCACAATCAGGATGGGATAAGGTGCGGCACTCAAAATCGATCGCATACGGGCTTCACTTCGCTGCAGGGCCAGCTCCGCCAACTTGCGATCAGTGATGTCCTGCACCGTACCGGTTTCATGCACGGGGCTGCTGCCTTTGCCTAAAAAAACCTGTCCCGCCAGGCGAATGTAGCGCTCACTCCCGTTATCACACACCACCCGGTGATCGCATTGGTAACTACCACCCTGAAAATACGCTGCCGCAATGGCTTCGGTGACCCGGTCCTGATCGTCTGGGTGAACCAGGCTTTCGTAATGGGACAGGTCCTTGGCGGGGTCATCAATACCCAGCACCACCTTGGCTTCCCTGGACCAAAAGCTTTCCCCGGTTTCGAAGTTGCGGGTCCAGCTACCGATACGGGCTATGCGCTGGGCATCCTGCAAACGCTCCTGGGCACGTTCCAACAATTCTTCCTGCTGCGCCAACCGCTGCGTGTAATGGTTTCGGAGCAACCAGATGACAACGCAAAAAGCAGCAAAAAAGCCTAAAAGAAGCCAGCCCCAGTCGCCGGCCAGAATACCGGACTCCTCCCCCTGCTCATACAGAATCTCAATGGTTTCCGCCTGGGCAGCCGCCACAAACAGCCCTGGACAGGTTCGCAAAACCATCCATAACAGGCTGAAACTTTTATTGTTTTTCGATATCTTAGGAAGAGACATCCCGACCTTGGCGTGCATCACTGCGTTTAAGGCTCCCGTGCCATACAAAGGCATATAGAATCAGTATAGCCAACACTGCCGATACGGCGCTGAAACCGACTCAGTATTAAGCCCATAATTTTTAAGAGGAATACCCTCGCATCCATGGTTATAAAACCGGCATATAAACTGCTTACACTGTTTCAGCTACACTAGCTTGAAATCATAAGGCTGCACCGTACATGAAATGTTTGCTCCCCATTCTGTTGCTGCTGTGTTTTTCACTGAGCATGAAGGCCCTGGCCAACGAGGCGGAACCGGACGAACCGGCGCCGTCTCCGGTACAACATCAGGACCATTCACTGGACAACACGCCACAGAACGACACCGACCTGGCAAGCCCGATTACTCTGCTCAATAACACCATTGCCCCGGGTACCTTCCGCACCCTGCATTGGTCTCCCGGCTTATCCATGAACAGCCTGAATACTCCGGTGCCGGTGCTGGTCGCCCATGGCGTCAAGCCGGGGCCGATGATGTGCATGACCGCGGCCATCCACGGGGATGAGTTAAACGGTATCGAAATTGTGCGTCAGGTTCTGCACCAACTTGAACCGGATGATCTGCGGGGCACTATTATTGGGATGCCCATAGTGAATCTTGATGGCTTCCGCAGAGCGTCACGTTATATGAGTGACCGGCGCGATCTGAATCGGTTTTTCCCCGGCAATCCCGCCGGCAGTTACGCGTCCCGTGTGGCGCACTCCCTGTTTCACAAAGTGATTCTGCACTGCGATTATCTGGTGGATATCCACACCGGCTCGTTCCTGCGCACCAACCTGCCGCAGTTACGGGGTGACTTAAAAAACCCAATGATTCTGGAATTCAGTCGCCACTTTGGCGGCATGGGCGTATTGCATCACAGTGGCGGCCCCGGTACCTTGCGCCGCGCCGCGGCGGACTCCGGCATTCCGGCCATCACCATGGAAACCGGTGGCCCCCATTCACTGGATCAGGAATCCGTGTCCCATGGGGTGAAAGGCATCAAGAACCTGCTGCACAATCTGGAGATGTATAAAACCGTCCGCCTCTGGCTGATCCCCCAGCCGGTGTTCTATCAGTCGACCTGGGTACGCTCCAGCTCAGGGGGTATCATGCTGTCGAAGGTGGAATTGGATGAAAAAGTGAAGAAAGGACAACTGCTGGGCAAGGTGGTGGACCCCATTACCAACACCAGCAGCGACATTATCTCGCCACTGGACGGCATCGTATTGGGCAAAGCACTGGATCAGGTGGTGAGCCCGGGCTTTGCCACGTTTCATATCGGCATCATTGCCACCGAAGAGCAATTGGCAGAACCGATCCCGGCAGCAGTCACCGAACCGGAGCTGGAGGGTGAAAACGGGGATTCCATGACTTCTCCCCCCATTGCCCCCACCGAAACCAGCGAGCCCTTTCAGGATATGGACAGCTGATGCCGGCCGGTTTACCGCGCTATTTGGTCAGCAGGAAGTTGATTACCTCAAACAGCTCATTCTGCGAACCCGCCATCTTGACACTGGTCTTGTACTGGCCATTCACCACCATGGCCGGTACACCACGAATCTGATATTGGCCATAGATTCTGCCGGCGGTATTGGCTTTGGTCTCCACCTGCTCATCTTCCCAGGCTTTGGCAAAGTCCGCTTCTTTCACCTCCAGCCCGGACAGCGCGGCCCAGGCAGAGGCCCGGCCATCGATTACCTGATTCTGCTTGTGCAGATAATCAAACACCGCCGGTACAGCTTTATCTTCAATTCCCAGCGCCACGATCACGTAATAAAGCTTAGCCAGGACCTTAAAGCGGGGGTTCCAGGCGGCGGGGACCCGAGTGAACTGCACCGCCTCCGGTTTGGTTTTCAACCATTTTTCCACCAGCGGTTCCAGATGGTTACAATGCGGACACCCAAAGCTGAAAAACTCCATCACCGTATCGGGCTTGCGTTCTGCTCCCGCCACTTTCTCATAGTGCACGCCCTCCACGTATCGCTCCAGGCTGAACGCCCACACACTGCTGCCCATCACGGACAGCACTACGGCCAATACACCTTGCGCTATTGTTCTCATATCAAACCCGTTTTCTGATTAATTTATAAACCACTGTTAAAACAGTCAACCTAGCATATCAGCTTGCCATGAGAAGCCCAACTTAATGATATTCATACCGAATTTAGACAAAAAATTGACCGGGAGCAGACACCGGGAGCAGAGATCACTCCTATACTGGTAGAAAGTAATGAAGGTAACCTATGCTGAGCATTCCCCGACAGATCAACAAATTCACCAACCGGATCTTTAATAACCGGGCGCACATACTGCAGGATTTATCCCTGGCGGCACGCCATGCCTGGACTATCCCCCTGCTGGCCAGCCCCTGGAATTCGGAATCCCTGACCCAATCGGAGCTACACCCCAACAGCTATAACAACTGGGGTGATGTGATTAACCTCAGCCTGCAGACCATCGTGCCCCTGGAACGGCGCACCTACAGCCCCGGCACCATTGCCTGCTACCCGGAACATTATGCAGCCACATCAGGCCGGGAGAAGTGGTTCTTTATCAACGGGATATGTACTTCTCCGCCCATTGCCATCCTGAACGGGCTGGAGCTGGCCAAGGCCTTCCACCGCCCCATTCACCTGATCCATACCCCAACCTACGGCGCGGTCCGGGATTTGTGGGATTCCATCACCGCCCGTACCCTGCGTAAAGACGGCAAGCTCTCCCGCCCAGCCTATGATGTGGTGAAAGAGGCCCTGGCGCATCATGACAAAGTGGTGATTGTGGGGCATTCCCAAGGCACCATCGTCAGCAGCTACATTGCCCGCAAACTGTTGAAAGACAAGCGTTACCGCCATCATGCCCCGAAGCTGGAAATCTACTGTATCGCCGGTGTGGCCGACAGTTTTCGGGTGGATCCGCAACTCAGCGAGCACTTTGGTCGCGGGGTTCCCTATGTGGAGCATTTTGCCAACGGCATGGATTTCTTTTGCCGCATCGGAGTGCTGGCCCACGCTGATAATACCGCAGGCGAAGTGTTCTGCATCCCGGATCGAACCGGGCATCTATTGAACGATCATTACATTCCCGGTATCTGGCGCGGCGAATACTGCGATCAAAAATCCAGGTTGTTCAAATACATCGACGGCAACACCCCCAGCTCAACGGATTACGTGGCCCACGACCTCAAAACCGCTGCCGCTACGCCCAAGCCAATCCTGCATCCGCTCAAACAGGTGGCTAATCAGAGGCCATAAAAGCCTCAATTTCTTTGGCCTGCACCATGCAATCATGGTAGCCCAACGCAATCAGCTCCTGGCAGAACCGGCGTTCAAACAACAGGTAACTGAGAATGCTGGAGCCGGAACTGCGGGTGGCGCCAATTCCATGCAAAAACACTCGGATGCTGGTGGGCAGCACATGCAGATACTTGGAGGCAATGCGATCCAGGCACTGCGAGGGGGAGATCACCAGGCTTTCAATGGGGTGCAATGAGGACTGGTACTTTTGCCGGACATTGGGGGGAATCACCCCCAGCATGTCATTGATGCGCTCCATGCGCTCCACATCGTATTCCAGACTGTCCAGAAAGATGCTGTTCATCAGATGGCCACTGATCTGCGCCAACGACGGGTAATCGTCTACCGGGCGCTGAACCTGGGGAGCGGAGCGATTACCACTGACCCCCACCACCAGAATTTTTCGCGCCCCCAGGTGCAGGGCCGGGCTTAACGGAGCCAACTGACGCACCGCGCCGTCGCCGAAGTATTCGCGATTGATGCGCACCGCCGGAAACACCACCGGAATAGCAGAGGATGCCATCAGGTGTTCCAGATTCAAATGAGTACGCATACCGATGCGCTGAAACCGCTTCCAGGCGCTGATGTCCGGGGAACCTTGAAAAAACGCCACAGAATGCCCGGAGCTGTAGCCGGAGGCGGTGACCGAAATGGCCCGCAGGAAACCATCATCGATGGCTTCCTGAATATTATCAAAACGGATCATGCGCCCCAGCAACTCCGCCAGGGGTTCATTATCCAGCAGAGAGGATCGATTGCGGGAGGCAAACAACAGGCTGGCCAACCAGCGCATGGCGTTGCTGAAAACGCCCACCGGGTCGGACCGGTAAACCTGTTGCGGACGAAAAGCTTTCCACACCGTCTCAATGTTATAGACGGCATTGCGGAAATTATCGGCGTGAGAAGCCAGCGCCACGGCATTGATGGCGCCCGCGGAGGTGCCGGAGATGATGCCGAACGGATTACGGGTGGATTCCGGCATGATATCGGCAATGGCTTTCAAAACCCCCACCTGATAAGCGGCACGGGCACCGCCGCCGGAAAGAACCAGGGCACTGTGCAAATGGGTGTGGGTGGATTTGATCTTACGCATACAGCAACTTCCTAAGACAATATAGTAACTGTAGCAGCATCTGGCTGGAGCCCCACTATGCCGGGCTGGTACACTAGAGCGGTAGTAACCCGTGGAGCCGTTATGAGCACAACCCATTTGATCCTGATCCGCCACGGCCAGATACAGGCCAATCTCGACAAACGCTGGCATGGCTGGACCGACAGCGCCCTCACCGATATGGGCATTACCCAGGCTGAGCGGGTGGCGGAACGCCTCCACAAGGAGCACCCGGACATCAGCGCCCTCTATGCCAGCCCCTTACAGCGCACCTTCAATACCGCGCAGAAGATTGCCGATATTCTGCAATTGGAGGTGATCACCGAACCCCGCATCAAGGAATACGGCATCGGTGTGTGGGAAGGGGAAACCTTCAGCGACCTCCACAGTAAATTCAATTTTTTTCAACAGGTCAACGCCAACCCGGATTATGCCCCTGAGCAGGGCGAATCCATTGCCGCCGTGGGGGACCGGGTCAGCACCGCGCTGCAATCTTTCTTGAGCCGACACCCGGGTGAGAAAGTGGTGGCCGTGAGCCACGGCGCCGCCATGGCACTGGGCCTGGCAGGCTTGCTGGATAAAGACTGGTACGCGTGGAATAAATACCAGTTCCTGAATACCTCGGTAACGGAACTGGCTTTGGGTCTGGAACCCAAACTGCTGCGGCTGAACTGTGTAGAGCATCTGGCCGGGCTGTGAACAGCGCTCGAACCGGCCACAGCAACACCATGGCACAAGGCCTCTATCAAAAAAGGCTTCCTCAATAGGAAGCCTTTTTTATGGACTGTTGCGGCCCGGGCGGCCCTTAGCTGGACATATTGCGGCCGTAAAAGATCTCCAGCATTTCGCGGCGCAGCTTGCGGCTGATCTGATCCTGCTCCTCATCAGACAGCTCATCCACGCCGGTACCAAACAGATAATTGTCCAATTCAAAATCCTTCAACAGCATTTTGGTGTGGAAAATATTCTCCTGGTATACATTCACATCGATCATTTCATACAACTCCAGCGTCTCTTCCAGGAAGTAATTCTGGATGGAGTTGATTTCGTGGTCGATGTAATGCTTCATTCCGTCCACGTCGCGGGTAAAACCGCGCACCCGGTAATCCACCGTCACAATGTCGGAATCAAACTGGTGAATCAGGTAATTCAACGCCTTCAGTGGTGAAATAACACCACAGGTGGAAACATCGATGTCCACACGGAAGGTGCTGATGCCATTTTCATTGTCGGGGTGCGTTTCCGGATAGGTATGCACCGTGACATGACTCTTATCCAGATGGGCGACCACCGATTCCTTCAGCGGGCCCGGCTCTTCCTTGGAAGGATCCTCATCCGGCGCAATGGGATGCTCGGCAATCAGCATGGTCACGCTGGCCCCTTCCGGATCATAGTCCTGGCGGGCGATGTTGAGAATGGTAGCACCGATGATGTCGGTTACCGTGGTCAGAATCTGGGTCAGACGCTCGGCATTGTAAAGCTCATCTACATATTCCCGATATTCACGGCGATGCTCCGGTGTCTTGGCATAGCAAATATCGTAGATATTGAAGCTCAATGATTTGGTCAGGTTGTTAAAACCATGCAGTTTCAACTTGTGGGGGATTTCGTTATCGTTCATCTACTCAGATCTCGATAGGTAGAGTCGAAAATTGATGGCCCCGGCCTGAATGCCAGAGCCCGCTGAAAGTGAAACCGAATCGGCACATTGCCAGTAAGGCTGACATTGTACCCTCCGACATTTCATATAAAAACCGCGCTCAGGCGGCTGACTCGTGAATTTCGTAACTGTGGGTCACATTCACACCGGCTTTACTGAGCATGATCGACGCCGAGCAATATTTTTCCGCCGACAGTTCCACCGCCCGCTTCACCTGCGCCTCTTTCAAGCCACGGCCAGTCACCACAAAGTGCAGGTGAATGGATTGGAATACCGCTGGAACCTCATCCACCCGCTCCGCTTCCACCTGGGCCACACAGTCCGTAACATCCTGGCGGGACTTTTTCAGAATATGCATCACGTCGAAAGAAGAGCAGCCGCCCACACCCAACAGCATCAGCTCCATGGGGCGGACACCCTGGTTCTTGCCGCCATGATCCGGTGGCCCATCAATGATAACGGTATGGCCTGAACCGGACTCAGCTTCAAACTTGACGTCGCCGGCCCAGCGAATGGTTGCTTTCATCAATCACTCCCGCAAGGCATTGGTAACCGGAGCGAGCCCGGCCATGTAAGCCGCGCAAGATAACATGAAACTCCCGTGGGTGTGCAAGAATTTTGCCCCGATCAAGATCACTTTTTGATCGATTTTTTCCACAAACAGCCAAACGGTCTTTGTGCGCAGAAAAACGGCGCAGCCGTTCACACATGCTTCTTGAAATTTACGTTATAATTGTTTGATCTACATTGATTTTCAATCACTACCCAGCTTGGCCCACATGGGGCACGCTGTCTGACGGGTGCCAAACGGTACTTAAAGTAGCGACCCATGGCTTTTAGGGCCATAATGAATAAATTAGAAAGATCAATAGTCTTCAGCGAGTACGCTCGAAACATCACAACAATACCGGGTCATGAAATGACGTTAAAACCAAATCGCTTAATTCCAGACACGGAACACTTTCTGGCACATTGTCATCGACGTAAATATCCCGCCAAAAGCACATTGATTTATGCCGGTGATGACTCCGACGCTCTTTATTACATTATCAAGGGCACCGTCATGGTGGTTATCGAGGACGATGACGGCCGAGAAATGATCATGGCCTATCTCAACGAGGGGGATTTCTTCGGTGAAATGGGCCTGTTTGACGAAGCCGCCGGCCGCAGTGCCTGGATCCGTGCCAAAACCGAGTGTGAAGTCGCTGAAATCAGCTACACCAAATTCAAACAACTGGCCAAGGAAGACGCCGATATTCTGTTTGCCGTCAGCGCCCAGATTGCCGGTCGCCTGCGCGCCACGACGCGCAAAGTGGGTGATCTGGCGTTTCTGGATGTCACCGGCCGGGTGGCCCGTACCCTGATCGACCTCTGCAAACAACCGGAAGCCATGACCCATCCCGACGGCATGCAGATCAAGATCACCCGCCAGGAAATCGGTCGCATCGTGGGTTGCTCCCGGGAGATGGTAGGCCGGGTACTGAAGAGCCTGGAAGAACAGGGCCTGATTCAGGTGAAAGGCAAAACCATGGTGGTGTACGGAACCCGCTAACCGATTGCGAATGATAATAAAAAAGCCGCTCAATGAGCGGCTTTTTTATTGAACTCTTATTTAACCCTTATTGAACTCGATTGGATTAAATACCTGGATGCCTAGATGTACTCAATATCATCCAGGGTGTTCAGGGGATAATGGGCCGGATAGGGCCGTGTGGCCACACCACTGTCCACCGCTGCCTGCGCAACCGCAGCCGACACCGCGCCCAACAAGCGCGGGTCCGTTGGCTTGGGAATGATGTAATCGCGGCCAAACTCCATCTCGATACCATCATAAGCATCTTTCACCACCTGCGGTACCGGCTCTTTGGTCAGGTTGCTGATGGCATGTACGGCGGCAATCTTCATTGCCTCATTGATGCGGGTAGCGCGCACATCCAGCGCACCACGGAAAATATAGGGAAAGCCCAACACGTTGTTCACCTGATTGGGGTAATCACTGCGCCCGGTGGCCACAATCACATCATCGCGGGTTTCATAGGCCACTTCCGGACGAATCTCCGGATCCGGATTGGCCAGCGCGAACACCACGGGATTGGGTGCCATCAGATTCAGCATCTCGGGAGTCAGCAGGTTGGCACTGGAAACTCCGATAAACACATCGGCACCGGCCAGCGCATCTTCCAGGGTGCGCTTATCGGTTTCGTGGGCAAACGCAGCCTTGTACTGATTGAGGTCGGTACGCCCGGAATGGATCACACCGTTACGGTCCAGCACATAAATATTTTCTTTGCGGGCCCCCATTTCCATAATCAGCTTGAGGGTGGCCACACCCGCGGCCCCGGCACCAATACAGACAATGGAGATGTCTTCAATTTTTTTGTTCTGCAGCTCCAGGGCATTTACCAGGCCGGCGGCGGCAATGATGGCAGTACCATGCTGATCATCATGGAAGATGGGAATATCACATTGCTCAACCAACACCCGCTCGATCTCAAAGCATTCCGGCGCTTTGATGTCTTCCAGATTAATGCCGCCGAAGGTGGGCGAAATACGCTTCACCGTATCGATAAAGGCTTGGGGACTCTCCGCATCCACTTCGATATCGAACACATCAATACCGGCAAAACGCTTGAACAGAACCCCTTTGCCTTCCATGACCGGTTTGCTGGCCAGCCCCCCCAGATTTCCCAAACCCAGAATCGCCGTGCCATCGCTGATCACCGCCACAAGATTGCCTTTGTTGGTATATCGGTAAGCGTTTTCAGGATCACGGGCAATTTCACGTACCGGCTCAGCCACGCCGGGGCTGTACGCCAGAGACAGATCGCGGGCGGTTTCGGTAGGTTTGGTTAGCTCCACACTGATCTTGCCGGGACGCGGTTTGGCATGATAATCAAGTGCAGCTTGTTTTAAATCTGACATAAATTTCTGCTTCCCATGGATGGGTTGGCGGTACTGACAACAGGTCGAAATGAGGGTTCGCGATCTGCTTGACTTCCCCCTGCCAAAGCCGGGTTCAGCAGGGGTCGTGTAGCATAGCGAAATCACCTCGGGCTCTCAATAAAAGAATAGACTGTCCAGGATCTGATTGAAGGATTAGGCCGGATTATAAAAAAGATCCGGCGAAAAACCGGAAAATCCCCTATCCGGGTGGCAGAACCTGCCACGATGTCTGATGGGTCACTTTCATCTGATAGCGCTTGCGCTGGCCTTGGCGTACCAGCGCCGGCGTATTGCCGTTCCAGGTCAGGCGATCGGAAAGCCAACCACGGGCTTCCAGGCGCAACGCCTGCTCCGGCTTTCCTCCCTGGGCAACCGCCACCAGTCGATCCAGCAACGCGCTGTCTATATAAGGAGCCGCATTGCGTTCCACTTTCAGTGTCACCTGCCCTGCCAGCTCCACAAACACCGCCCGCTTGCTGAGTTCCACCGACTCCACCTGCCCTTCAACCCGGGCATAGCCGGGCCGCAACCTGTCACTGGTGGCGGGAATGGCGGCATAGTAGTCATGCCCCCACACACCTCTGGCGTTCATACGCGCCTGTTGTTGCGCGTGGGCATAGCAATCCACATAACGCAGATTGGGTACGATGGCCACCTGAAACCCCATTCCCTGTTGCAACAACGCGGCAATGAGACTGTTGCCTTCCCGGTCAAACAGGTGCCCCAGCACACGACCATACCGGTCGTGCTGGTCTGATCCCTGCAGCAGGCGAATGGGTTTATTGCTCAGCAACGCCTGCAACTGATCCTTGGCCTGCAGCGCCAGCGGTTCCTCTGCGTTGCCGCCGTGGGCCACTTCCGGCGTATTGATTCCCACCAGGCGCACCTTGCGGCCATCCACCAGGCGCACGGTATCACCGTCAAATACCGATTCTATCTGCACCGTTTCCACCGCCAGCCCGGGCTCCAGCGCACACAGGGCCTGCAGTGGGGCCGGCAACAGTGCGAGCCACAAAAAACAGACAATAAAAAAGGCCCCCAAGGGAGCCTTTCTCAGCGAACAACCCACAGAACGCATGGGCCGCATTACTTGGAGCGGCGTACCGCGCCAAAACGCTTTTTGAATTTGTCGATACGGCCGCCGGTGTCAACCACCTTTTGTTGGCCGGTGTAGAACGGGTGACAGGCAGAGCACACGTCCAGGTGGATATCTTCTTTCATGGTGGAGCGCGTCTCGATCACGTTGCCGCAGGTGCACGTGGCCTTGATGTCGTTGTATTCTGGATGGATGCCTTGTTTCATGGTGTCACCTGATCTCTCTTCAGTGCATGCCGCCACCTGATCTTTTGCCAGGCACCGCATGAATTGTTGAACATTCGCAATACGAGTATCGTATCCAAGGGCGCGAATCATACCAAAGTGTGGCAAATTGGCAAGCAAAGCATTAACCTTTACCGTTCTTTTTCCTTTATGCACCAATAACCCTTTGGAATTTAAAGCTTTTTTATGGGAAAGCCAGGATCTCACACCATTATTCAAGTGGCTTTGCCGGTGCCCCTGCGGCGCACTTTCGACTACCTGCCCAAACCGGATACGCCGGTCAACCTGCTGCAGCCCGGCACCCGGGTGAAAGTGCCCTTCGGCAAGCGGCAACTGATAGGTATCATTCACGGTGTGATCCCCCACTCCAGCTATGGTGATGACAACCTGAAAACCATCACCGGCCTGCTGGATGAAGAGGCGGCTTTTGGTGATGAGCTGGTGACCCTCTGCCAATGGGCGGCCAACTACTATCACCACCCTCTGGGGGATGTCTATGCCCATGCCCTGCCCACCCTGTTACGCAATAAGGATGACTCCTGGGAAGAGGTCAGCACGCGCTGGCGCCTGACCCAGAAAGGCCGTCTGATCGGGTTTGATCAGATGAAACGCGCCAAACGCCAGATCCACGCACTGGAGATCCTGCGCGAACACCCTGATGGACTGCATCAGCCATTGCTGAAAGGATTTGAGGTGGAACCTGCCACGTTGCGGGCACTGCAGGACAAAGGCCTGGTGGAGCAACACGCCGATCGCCCACCCCGCCAGCACTGGTGGCAAGAGCACATGCTGGCGGAAAGCCCTCTGACCCTGAACGAGGAACAACGCCACGCCCTGCAACCCATTATTGCAAACCAGGGCTTCCGCCCCTTTCTGTTGGAGGGTGTTACCGGCAGCGGCAAAACCGAGGTCTACCTGCAGGCCATCCATCACTGCCTGCAGCAGGGTAAACAGGCCCTGGTATTGGTGCCGGAAATCGGCCTGACACCGCAGACGCTGCACCGTTTTCAACACCGTTTTGCGGTGCCGGTGGTGAGCTTTCATTCCCATCTCAGCGACCGTGAGCGCCTCACCAGTTGGCGCAAAGCCCGCAACGGCGAAGCCGCCATTGTCCTGGGGACCCGTTCGGCCCTGTTCTGCCCCATGGAAAACCTGGGCATGATCATAGTCGATGAAGAACACGATTTATCCTACAAACAGCAGGAAGGCTTCCGCTACAACGCCCGCGATCTGGCCATCATCCGTGCCCGCCGGCTTGATATTCCGGTGGTGCTCGGCAGTGCCACCCCCACCCTGGAGAGCCTGCACAATGCCCGCAGCGGCCGCTACGAACACCTGACGTTGAATCGGCGGGCCGGGAAGGCGATGCCGCCCCACTTCCGGGTGCTGGATATCCGCCAAAAAGCACTCACCCACGGTATGGCGCCGGAGCTGCTCACGGATATGGAAGCCCGCCTTAAAGCCGGGCGACAGGTTCTGGTGTTCATCAACCGGCGGGGCTATGCGCCGGTGTTGATGTGCCACGATTGCGGCTGGTTCAAGGAATGCCCCCATTGCGATCACCGCATGACCTGTCACGCCAACCCGGCCCATTTGCATTGCCACCATTGCAACCATCAGCTGGCCATTCCCCGTTACTGCGGCAACTGCAAGAGCACAGACCTGCGCCCCATCGGCATGGGCACAGAACGGCTGGAAGACAACCTGACGGCTCTGTTTCCCAAATTTCCAGTGATACGAATCGATCGCGACACCACGGGGCGCAAGGAAGCCATGAGCAGGCACCTGGAGCGCATTCATTCCGGTGAGCCCTGCATTCTGGTGGGCACCCAGATGTTGGCGAAGGGCCACCACTTTCCCAAAGTGACCCTGGTGGCGGTCTGTGATATCGATGCCGGTTTGTTCGCCGCCGATTTCCGGGCCACGGAACATACGGCGCAACTGCTGATGCAGGTGGCCGGCCGATCCGGCCGCGGTGCCGACCAGGGGACGGTCATTCTGCAGACCCACCAGCCCGCCCACCCCCTGCTGCAAACCCTGCTCAGTGAAGGCTATGGCGCCTTTGCCACTGAGCTGACCAATGAGCGCCGTCTGCTGGGCATGCCGCCCTACGGTTATCTGGCGCTGTTGCGGGCGGAAAGCAGCGATCCGCGTCAGGCTGCCCAATTTCTGAACCAGATTGAACACTGGCTGCAACCGCAGGCTCAGGCATTGAATGTGGAAGTGTGGGGGCCAGCCCCGGCACTGATGCCGAAAAAAGCCCGCCGCTATCGTTTTCAGTTAATGCTGCGGGCGGAACAGCGCCCGGCTCTGCAACAATTACTGAAACAGGCAGTAAAAAAAGTGGAGCAGGATGCCGGGCACCGCCTGAAATGGAGTGTGGATGTGGATCCGGTAACGCTGGATTAAGCGGTCACGGGGCGGCCTGGCCGACACCGGGCCCGCCGTTTTCGTCGTCCTGGATGACGCAGGGCAGCACAAACGGTTCCACCGCCTGCACCATGGACCCCTCCCCATCCGCAAACCGGCTACCCACCACCTGCAGTACGTCATCATTTATTTTTCCGGTGGGGTCAACATAGACCATGCCGGCATCGCCCTCCTCCCGAAAGGAGCGCTGCCGCGGCGCCGTTACCAGGCGCAACAGCCGCGCCCGCAACAACGCGTCATCCAGACTGTTGATGTACTCCAGTGCGAACAGGGTAATCAACATGGGAGAGCCCAGGTCACGGGTAAGGGCATGCAGGGTGGACGATTCTCCGACACTGAACTGGCCGTCTTCGCCGTAGTAATGTCGCAACAGGTTATAACTGTTGTGCAGGCGTTTCAGTTGGCGGGGATTGCTGAAGCCAAAGTGCTGCACCCATTTTTTGAAAAGCTGCTTTTGCTGTTCACTGAGACCCAGCTGCACTGCGGGATGGACAACGCTGTCTGCCACCGTGGCAGGCAATGGCTTGGAAGTGGCCGAAGGGGAGCCTGGCGCGCCGGACGTCTCCTGCCAGATGGACTCCAGATAACCGGCAATGGCAGGGCCATCCGCCGCGGTGAGTGTGATCGGCATATGAATGACTTTGGCCAGGTAATCCCGCGCAATGGCCTGCGGATTACTGAGCCTGTGATGCTGGGCCAACGCCTGATAGTGCAGGGCCAGCGCCGCCAGCGCAATGCGCTGATCCACGGCGATGATCACCGTCACCTGTGGAATATCCAGCACCAGTCTCACCGCCTCAAACACCTTGACGATCCCTTCCTGACCACAGCGGTCCAGATCGTCCACCAGGAACAACAAACGCTTTTTACGGCCAAAGGCGGGGTTCAAGCGCACCTTGCACAACGCACTGATCTGCTTGCGCATGACCGGAATCGAGCCCAGATGCTCGCCGTAATCCGGCAGCTTCAGGTAGGTCATCCACTCTTTTGCCAAGGGCATGGCCAGCAGGGATTTCATCTGCCGGAACAGCATCACCAGTGCCACCATGGCACCTCCCCCCATCACCATCTGCGCGCCGGTTCCGGCTGCCATCACCCCCGCCGCCATGGTTTCCACATCGTGCCAACTGAGGTTCAGCACCATCAGCAACAGCAGTCCTGCCAGCACCAACAGGCGCGGCCCGTGCAGTGCCACGGCAAACCGGAACATCATGGGGACACGCACACAGAACCACCATACCAAAGGCGCCAGCGCAGATTTTACAGGGTGCTCCCGGGTGCCACCCCCCACCCCCTCACGGCGATTGGGCGCCACCGGATAACTGGACAGGGCTTTCAACATCTCCTGGGCCATACCGGCCTGCAGATTGTTGGTGTGCTCATATTCCCAGGCATTGAAGGTGCCAAACAGAAACGGCTGCTGTTCCCGGCGCGCCCACAACGCCTGTTTCAGCAGGTTCACAGTGGTGGATTTACCTACCCCCCAATCCCCCAGCAAGCCGATGGTTTGATGGTGCTCGTTGTCGCCGCTCAACACGGTGGCCAGGGCCTCCACCAAACGGGTGCGATTCAATCGATCCTGATCGCTTATGCACTCAGCACTCTGGCGTCGGGAAGGTTTATAGCCGGATTCGGAAGTCTGCCTTGATGGCTTTGTAAAAGATTCCGACTCTGAATCGGGTTGTTCTGGCTGGCTGCTCACCGGGAATATCCTGCCGCTGGTTTTCATCTAAGAGGTATGCACACCTTAACCCTAACCCAGTTACGCAAGGTTGCCCACCCGGAGTTGCAGATAAAAAAAGGCCCGCAGGTGCTTAGGCTGCGGGCTGCTTAACGCCTGAAGGTAAAACGCATTAACGGTTGGCCAGATGGCGCCGGGTCACCAGTAATCCCGCCAAGCCCACTGCCAACACCACAAATACCGGAGGCTCAGGCACATTGGCGTAGGCGTGGTTGTCGCTTTCAAAGGCATATCCATCACTGCTGAGCATCACCATGTCAAACAGGTCGCCGCCGCTGAACATAAAATTTATGAACCGGTTGGAGGTCCAGGAGCCCTGCCCGCCATCGGCGCTCAGCGGCCCCAGGTCAGCGCCACCAAAGCCGCCCACCCAGGTACCTTCCAGATAAAAGTCGATGCTGTTGTAATTGTCGATGGAGCCCCAGTACAGGCCATAATAATTGTACGCGCCATCCAGACCGAGACTGACGGAGCCGCTCCCGCCATTCTGTGGAACACTCAAATAGGCGCTGTCGATCCCATAGGGGGAGGCATAACGCCCGGACAAACTGCCACTGACAATCTGCCCGTTACCGGAGCAACTGACCGCGCTGCCACAACTGTAATCATTGAAATCAATGGTGGTGGCACCGCTGACTTCAGTGCTGTAAATACCCACCTCTGAGACATAGAATTCCACCGCGGACTGCGTTGTAAACGGCACAGCAAGGAGAACGAAAGCGGATAGCAATCGAAGTGCAGACATGATGTTGACCTCAAATTCCTTTTGTTCCTGTCGAATCACAAAATGTGATCCAGTTCACACTTCTTCCGTGTGCAAACTTAAGGCCAAACACATGTTTACATTATATTTCAGTAGGTTATCACAAGGCGGCAAAACAATTGTAACCGAACTGTAAAGTTGATCGACAGCCCCTAAACGCATTCGAATGAAGTGTTTCGGCTCAGCAATGTGGCCACCACCCGATCACGGCCGGCATCCTTCGCCCGATACAGGTTGTCGTCCGCCACTTTGAGGGCCAACTCGCCATCGCCATCGTTGACTTGCACAATACCGATGCTCATGGTGACCTGGAAGCTGGCGTCTCCGCTGCCGAAGATATGGTGGCTCAGGTAGCGACGAATCTTTTCTGCCACTTTTTCAGCCTGCTTCAACTTGGTTTCCGGCAACAGCACCACAAATTCTTCCCCGCCAAAACGCGCCACCTGATCGCCGGCAGAGCGGGTACATTGCTGCAGTATGCGACCCACCGCCCGCAGCACCTCATCGCCGGCCGGATGACCCCAGGTATCGTTCACCCGCTTGAAATTATCCACATCGCACATCAGCACACACATGGACTGCCGCTTGCGACTGTGACGCCGGCTTTCCATATCCAGCTGCGCCATAAAGTGACTGCGATTGGCGATGCCGGTGAGCACATCGGTCACCACCATGCGCTCCAGCTCCAGCTTCTCCCGATCCATGAAGTACCCCAGCACAAAGAAAAACACCAGCATGGGCAGTGCAATCATGGCGTAGATCATGCGCAACCAGAATGACCACCAGTTATCCAGCGCCTCGCCCACAAAAATGGGGGCGTTCAACATGGGCGCGTAGGGCAATGTATTGGTCCAGAAACCGATTTCACTGCACACAAACAGCAGGACCATAACCACGGAGATGGGTTTGTAGACATCCGGCTTGAACAGGGCACGCACCAGCAGCACCATGCCCAGGCACAGCAGCATCAGCGGGGAATCCTTATAGCCGTAGCTGACGCTGAGTGCGGTCACCGCCAGAAACATCACGGTCACCGTGAACAGGGAAAGCCAGGGGTAGTTGGCATCGGAGGTGCGCCGTGACCAGCTGAACACCGCCACACCGCCCAGTACCAGGGAACTCATCACGATCACAATCTGGGTAAAGGGCACTACCTCCCAGTTGTAAATGTGCCGATGATCCTGGTCGGCCATGGCCAGAAAGGGCATCAAAATAAAAATGAAGAACAGCGGTAACGGCAGTGCCGACGCAACCAGGCAAGCGGTGATGTCCCGTTGCTGACGAAACCAGGATTCAAGCCAGAGAAGCCACCCGTTCACGGAACAGTACCTCCTCTTCCACTGAAGCAACGATGATATCGCGCCCCTGAGCCTTGGCCTTGTACAGATTGGCGTCGGCATAATGCAGCAGGTTTTCCGGCAATAAATCCCGGCTTTCCACCACGCCCATGCTGAGTGTTACGGTAAAGCTTTTGCCGGAGCAGAAAAAGGGCAGCGTCTGCAGGCTCTTTTCCACCCGGCGGCACACCTTCAGCGCTCCCTCCAGATCGGTCTCCGGCATCAGAATCGCAAACTCCTCACCGCCCACCCGGGCCGGCAGGTCTGCGGGCACCCGCATGTGCCGGGACAGCACATCCGCCAGGCCCCGCAGTACCGCATCCCCCATCAGATGGCCGTAGGTGTCGTTAATGCGTTTGAAATGATCGGCATCAATCATCACCAGGCAAAGAGGTTGCCGCGACCGCTGTTGCCGCTCGCACTCCTCTGCCAGGCGTTGCATAAAATAACGACGGTTGGACAACCCGGTGAGGGAATCCAGCTTTGACAGCGTGGTGAGATTGTGGCGGTGATAATCGTATTGATCGAACAACACCCAGGCAATAAACCCATAGGCAATAACACTGGTGTACAAAACACCGGTTCGAAACACCTCCGCCATCAGATGCTGCTCACCATTTTCGAACGCACCGGGGGCATAGCCGGGGGCGTAATCCACCAGCCCGGTATAAATAGCCAGATCGTTGGCCCAATAAAAAAGCATGCCAATGGCCACACCAAATGCCACTGAACGCCGATCCAGGATCAGCAGGCCAATGGGTATAATCCCCACGATGACCAGATTGGTGGGGAATGTGAGGTTACCCCCCAGAAAGGCTTCATAGGCAAAGGCCACACCCACGATGGTGGCAAGGAAAACACTGGTTTTGGGGCGGGGTTCAGGGTTCAGGCGCCGCCGCCACAGCACCACCACCAGCGCCCATTGCAGCAACACGGCCGAGCCCAACACCAGATTGCCAATGATCATGTATTTCGGAACCAGATATTCCCGCCATTCCGGCACCCACAGCCCCGCACTCTGGGCCGCCATAAAGGCCAACAGGAAAGGCGTGTTGAGACTCACCGCCAATATGCAGCGCTGGCTGGGGGTAGCGTGAATCAGAAAGTTGCGGATGGCTTGCAGCATCAGTGAGCCCGTATTATTGGATTTTATTTTGGACTTTGGACCATTGTGCATATTGCGGTCAGGCAAGCCCATAGCCTGCTACGTGTATAAACGATTCGTTACCAAGCGCTACCTTTGCATACACACTGCAATTAACTTATTGGATTAGATTATTTCTCAGCCTAAGCCATATCCCGGGACAACTGGCTTTCAAGCGGCCAAACCGCCATAATACGCGGCTATTTTTCCCATTCTCCACGTTCACTCAATCAAGCGAAGCACAACAGCCATGAAAGAAGCGCTACAAGCCCTGCTGGAAACCACCTTTGACAACCTGATTGGCCAAGGCATTATTCCGGAGGGCGCGCCACGGCGAATTCAGGTGGACCGCACCAAAGACAAGTCCCACGGCGATTTCGCCACCAATCTGGCCATGATTCTGGCCAAGCCAGCGGGTAAAAAACCACGGGACCTGGCCCAGTTGATCGTGGACAACCTGCCGGCCAACGATGCCATTACCAAGGTGGACATAGCCGGCCCTGGGTTCATCAACTTCTTCATGAACGATGCCACCCGCTTTGCCGTGGTTGAGCAGGTTCTGCAGGACACCGCCGCCTTCTGTTCGCCGGATGTGGGCCAGGGTGAAAAAGTCCTGCTGGAGTTTGTGTCCGCCAACCCCACCGGGCCCATGCACGTAGGGCACGGCCGCGGTGCGGCCTATGGGTCGGCGCTGGCCAACCTGCTGCAGGCCACCGGCTACCAGGTGCACCGGGAATACTATATCAATGACGCCGGCCGACAGGCGGACGTGCTGGCGGTGTCCGTTTACCTGCGCTACCTGGAAGCCTGCGGCGAGACCGTTGCCATTCCGTCACGGGCCTATCCCGGGGAGTACGTGAAAGAATGCGGCGCCGACCTGTTCAACCAGGTGGGCAAACAGTATTTCCACCCCTACCCTACCGTGCTGGCCGGTGTGCCGGAGGACCCGGAAGGCGAAGGGGACGAGATCAAGATGGCGAAGGAACGGCATCTGGATGCCCTCATCGAAAAAGTACGCAATCTGCTGGGAGACGGCTATCGCACGGTGCAGGACTTTGGCCTCAACGCCCAGCTGGACGCCATCCGTGCCACCCTCAAAGCCTTTAATGTGGAATTCGATCAATGGTTTTCCGAACGCACCCTGGAACAGAACGGAGCCATCGAAAAAGCCATTAATCGCCTGCGCGAGCGGGGCCATGTCTACGAGAAGGACGGTGCCATCTGGCTGCGCACCTCTGAGCTCGGCGACGAAAAAGACCGCGTACTGATTCGGGACAACGGCCTGCACACCTACTTTGCCGCCGACGTCGCCTACCACCTGGATAAACTGGACCGCGGTTTTGAAAACCTGATCGATGTCTGGGGTGCGGATCACCACGGTTACATCGCCCGGGTCAAGGCCGCCATTGAAGCCCTCACCGGTAAGGGTGACCTGTTCCATGTGGCCCTGATCCAGTTTGTCACCCTGTCCTCCGGCCGTATGGGTAAACGCTCCGGTAATTTCGTCACCCTGTCGCAACTGATCGAGGAAGCCGGCAACGACGCCACCCGTTTTTTCTACCTGACCCGGTCGCCGGAACAGCATCTTGAATTCGACATCGACCTGGCCCGCTCCCAGACCTCGGATAACCCGGTGTTCTATCTGCAATATGCCCACGCCCGCGTGTGCAGCATGTTACGGGAGCTGGAAGAGCGCAAGCTGAGTTACAATCAGGCGGCCGGACTGGCGGCACTGCCTTCCCTGCCGGAAGACAACATCGAAGACCTGGCCAAGCGCCTGGCAGCCTGGCCGGAGGCCATCGCCGTTGCCGCCCGCAACCGGGCCCCGCACCAGCTCACTTACGCCTTACGTGATCTGGCCCAGGATTTCCATACCTGGTACAACAGCAATAAAGTTCTGGTGGAAGACGACACCCTGCGTAACGGGCGCATGGCCATGGCCATTGCCGTGAAAAACGTCATCGCCAACGGTCTGCAGCTGCTGGGTGTCAGCGCACCGGAAAAAATGTAAACCTGCAGGGAGTATCAATACATTGGCAAAATCCGACTCCAATCTACCGGCCTGGGTCTGGCTGTTTACCGGCGTGGTAACGGGCCTGTTCCTGGCATTTCTGTACTATCTGGCCGGGATCAAACCGACCGACAGGCAGATGCAGGAAATTGAAGTCACCACCCCGGCCTTACCCGGCACCGGCGGCAGCGGCCCGAAATTCGATTTCTACACCCTGCTACCGGACCGCGAAGTGGTGGCCCCGGCAACGGATCAACCCAAACCCGGGAAATCCACTCCCGCACCGGCCGCCCCCAGCGCCAACGAACCCTTCATTATTCAAACCGGATCATTCCGCTCCGCCCAGGAAGCAGATCATCGCCGGGCAGAGCTGATCCTGATGGGATTGGATGTCAAAATCCAGAAAGTGGAACTGGGGCCGGGTGAAGCCTGGCACCGGGTTCAGGTGGGCCCATTCCAATCCCAGCAGACACTGGAGCAGGCGAAGTCCACCCTGGCAGAAAACCAAATCGAGCATATTGTGCTGCGCTTGAAAAAGTGAAATCCGCCCCCATCTACACACTTTTACCAACAGCGGACATCCGCTGGCAGCACTGTGCCTGCACTCATTCATGCAGTAACGATAAGGATACCCTGTGGAACAATATCGAGGCACCACCATCCTCTCTGCCCGTCGTAACGGCAAGGTTGTCATCGGTGGCGATGGCCAGGTCAGCCTGGGCAACACCGTCATGAAAGGCAATGCCCGCAAGGTCCGACGGCTCTACAATAACCAGGTTCTGGCCGGCTTTGCCGGTGGCACAGCGGATGCCTTCACCCTGTTTGAACGCTTTGAAGCCAAGCTCGAAAAATACCAGGGCAACCTGACACGGGCGGCCGTGGAGTTGGCCAAAGACTGGCGTACCGAGCGTGCCCTGCGGCGCCTGGAAGCCCTGCTGGCGGTTGCCGACAAAGAGGCATCACTGATCATCACCGGCAACGGCGATGTCATTCAACCGGAAGACGACCTGATCGCCATTGGCTCCGGTGGCCCTTTTGCGCAATCCGCCGCCCGGGCCCTGCTGGACAACACCGATCTGGAAGCACGTGACATCGTGGAGAAAGGCCTGCGCATCGCCGCCGACATCTGCATTTACACCAACCAAAATTTAACCATCGAAGAACTGGATTGTGCCTAATGTCGAATATGACTCCCCGGGAAATCGTTGACGAACTGAACCGACACATCATTGGCCAGCAGGAAGCCAAGCGCGCGGTGGCCGTGGCCCTGCGCAACCGCTGGCGCCGCATGCAGCTGGCCGATGAACTGCGCAGCGAAATCTCCCCCAAGAACATTCTCATGATCGGCCCCACCGGCGTGGGTAAAACCGAAATTGCCCGGCGCCTGGCAAAACTGGCCAAAGCCCCCTTTCTCAAAGTGGAAGCCACCAAATTCACCGAAGTGGGTTACGTGGGCCGCGATGTGGAATCCATTGTGCGCGACCTGGTGGATGGTGCGGTAAAAATGTTGCGGGAAGAACAGATGGTGCAGAATCGATCGAAAGCGGAAAACGCCGCTGAGGATCGCATTTTGGACGCGCTGATTCCCCCGGCCCGTGATCAGTGGGGCAACAACACCGAAACCAAAGAAGACGAATCCACAACCCGTCAGGTGTTCCGTAAAAAATTGCGCGAAGGCCAACTCAACGACAAGGACATTGAAATTGATGTGGCAGCCGCGTCGATGGGAGTGGAAATCATGGCGCCCCCCGGCATGGAAGAGATGACCAGCCAGCTGCAGAACATGTTCTCCAACCTCAACACCGGTAAGCAGAAAAAACGCCGCATGAAAGTCGGTGAGGCCTATAAACTGGTGCGGGATGAAGAAGCCGCCAAGCTGGTCAACGAGGAAGAACTCAAGGTTAAGGCCGTGGAAGCGGTGGAGCAGAACGGCATCGTGTTCCTGGACGAGATCGACAAGGTGGCCAAGCGTTCCGAGACCTCCGGCACCGACGTGTCCCGTGAAGGAGTGCAACGGGATCTACTGCCGTTGATTGAGGGCTGCACCGTCAGCACCAAATACGGCATGGTTAAAACCGATCATATCCTGTTTATCGCCTCCGGCGCATTCCACCTGGCCAAACCTTCGGATCTGGTACCGGAGCTGCAAGGCCGCTTGCCGATCCGGGTGGAGCTACAGGCACTGACCGCCGATGATTTCGAGCGCATCCTGACCGAGCCCAGCGCGTCATTAACCGAACAGTATCGAGCCCTGATTGAAACCGAGGGTTTGCAACTGGATTTTCAGGCAAACGCCATACGCCGCCTGGCGGAAATTGCCTGGCAGGTGAATGAACGCACCGAAAACATCGGCGCCCGCCGCCTGCATACGGTGATGGAGCGGCTGCTGGAAGAGATTTCCTTCGATGCCGCTGACTTGTCTTTGAAAACCGACCAGAACCCATTTGTGATCACCCCGGCCTACGTGGATGAACGCCTCGGTACCCTGGCGGGGGATGAAGACTTGAGCCGCTATATTCTATAACCCACTTTATTCCAGCACTGACAAGGATCACAACCCATGACCATGCCGACGGAAATCAAGCTGCACACGGAATCCAGGGAACTGGAACTGGTGTTCGGCACTGAACAGTACCGACTCTCTTACGAGATGCTGCGGGTGCTGTCGCCGTCGGCAGAGGTACAGGGCCACGGCACACCGATCCTGCAGACCGGCAAACGTTTCGTCACCATTCGCGATATTGAACCCGTAGGCAATTACGCGGTGAAAATCACCTTCGATGACGGGCACGATTCCGGGCTCTACTCCTGGAGCTATTTGCACAAACTGTGCGTGGAGAAAGAGCCGCTGTGGCAGGATTACCTGGAACAGTTAAAGCAGGCCGGGGCCAAACGGGAACCGGACATGATCGGCAGCTGGAAGCCACAATAGTCCGCCTGCCTCAGGCGGCTTTCTTTACCGTTTTACCCACGGCCTTGCTGTCTGCCTGCTGTAACGCCGCCACCGTTCGCTGAATACCTTCCTCCAGGGATACCCGGGGCTTCCAGCCAAAATCCCGATACGCCTTTTCAATTGAGAAATAATGATGGGTGACCATATAGCGCACGGAGAAACGCGTTAAGCCGTTTTCCGCATTCAGCGTACCGCCTTTCAAGGTATCAATGCCTTCTGCCAGGGCCGCCACGGAATAAGCCAACCAATAGGGAACCTTGCCGGTGATCGGTGGATACCCCAGCGCCACCAGCACCTTTTCAACAAAATCAAAAAACGCCATGGGTTCGCCATTGGTAATAAAATAGGCCTGTCCGCTCACCGGTGAGCCGTCCACCAGTTTATCTTCTGCCATCACCACCGCATCCACCAAATTGGACACATAGGTAAAATCCGACAGCTTATCCCGATTGCCGATGGCGCGTTTCAGTTTTCCCGCCTGCGCCTTTTGCAGAATGGCCGGCATAAACCGATTATCACCGGCACCGAACACCACATGAGGGCGAATCGCACAGCATTGGGTAACACCGGTGCCACTGAAAGCCAACACATCTTTTTCTGCCTGGATCTTACTGTCAGCGTACGGGGCCTGGGATATAGAGGAATAAGGCAGGGTTTCATCACCGTAGGCAATGTCCTCCCCCTCATAGACGGCGCTGGCGGAGCTGATGTACACCAGCCGCGCAATACCATGCCTGCGGCAGGCCTCCATCACATTGAGGGTTCCCTGGTGATTCACCGCCCAGATCACCGATTCCTGGTTGTGCTTGGTATGCACCAGGGAGGCATTGTGCACAATGGAATCCATGCCGGCGCAGGCATCCACCACGGCCTCCCGGTCACAAATATTGATGTCCAGGAAGGTTACGTCATCGTGAAAGGGCCGCCCGCCAAAATCCAGCACCGTGACATTATGACCGGCATCCAGCAAACCATTCACCAGGTTGCTGCCGATAAACCCACACCCACCGGTCACCAGAATGTTTCTCTTTTCCATCATCGCGTTCCTTTTTTATTAGATTGCTCAATCTACGCGTCAGTGCCAAACATCTGATCCCAGAATGGGAAGATGGAAGCGTAGTTACGGTTAAGGTGTTTACCATGATGAATATCGTGTTTCAGCGCCCAGAAATTGAATAACTTGAAAACCGGATGCGGCAACACCAGATTGGAGTGCACCAGAATATTCACCACATGATGAATGAAAAACACCAGCAGGAATGACACAGGACTGATGGGGCCGACTATGGCGATGGCCAGGCAGAGCAGCCCCAATCCCGCCAGATTTTCCACCGGATGCAGAAAAATGCTTTCCGCTGACGTGGGAAAACGAACATAGTGATGGACACCGTGCACGTGCTTCATGAACATTGGATGGTGCATGCCACGGTGCAGGAAGTAATACATAAAGTCATACAGCATTAATGCCGCCAGCACCTCGCCAAACACCAACACCCCCGGCACGGCTACGGAGAGGTGTTGATCGACTATGAGGCTGCCGCCAAAATAGGTAAACACAAAGGCAAAGAACGACAACGCCAACACCCCGTTCAAGCCAATATTGACGGCTTTACGGACGGTGCTGATGCGCTGCCGATCCGGTGTCCGAATGCGATAGCGGGCAAAACGCGGAGCCTGTACCGCCCAGGCAAAAAATGCCATCACCACACCATCGAACACCAGAATACAGGCCAAGGCAATGAAGAATCCGGTTGTCATTTTGATTACCTCCTGCTTGATGAGCCCGATATGGATAATCGGATCAATCTGAACAAACTGCCCAACTTCACCCATGGACGACTGGAATACATGAGGCGCACGGTCTCTCGCCCCTTGTCATAATCACCTGGCCGCACCGGAAACAGTTTGGGGGGAACACCAAAACCAAAGCGATCACTGAGCACAGCCTTTTGATTGGTGTAGGCACGCAGCCCGTCTCGCCCGTTCATGCGGCCAAAACCGGAATACTTCACACCGCCAAAAGGTAAATCCTGATTCAAATAGCAAAGCCCGAAATCGTTTATACAAGTAGCACCCGCCTCCAGTTGCGAGGCAATTCGCTCGGCCCGTTGCGCATCATTGCTCATCACGGTGGAATGCAATCCAAATTCGGTGCCGTTGGCCATCTCGATAGCCTCAGCTTCGTTCCGCACTTTGAACACCAGCATCACCGGGCCAAACACTTCGCGACAGGCAATCTCCATATCCGGTGTGACATCCACCAGGATGGTGGGTGGGTAGAACTGGCCATTGCCCCCATGGCGGAGTGCGCCACCGCACAATGCACGTGCCCCCTGCTGGATGGCGTTCCGCACCAGCCGGTCTATTACTTCGATTTGCAACGGCGAGGTAATGGCGCCCACATCAACATTGCCATGGCGATCCGGCACGCCCTGCCGCAGGGCGGACGCATGGCGCACCAGTTCGGTAACAAACCGGTCGTACACCGTATCGAAGACCAACAGTCGTTCCGCGGCAATGCAATTCTGCCCCAGGTTGATAAAGCTGCCGCCCAGGGCAGAATGCACGGCACGCTCCATATCCGCATCGGCACAGACAATAAACGGATCCTTGCCACCCAGCTCCATTACCACAGGGGTCAGGTGTTCGGCACTGCCTTCGATGATGCGGCGGCCATTGTTCACAGAGCCGATAAACAGAATCTTCTGCACACCGGCCCGCACCAGGGCCGCACCGGTATCGCCATAACCGTTGATGATCTGCACCAGATCCTTGGGGAACCCGGCCTGCTCCAGGGCCTGATCCGTAATGCGCTGAAATCGCGCACTGGACCAGGCCACCATTTCAGATGCCTTCACAATCACGGCATTACCCGCCATCAAGGGTGCCACCAGAGAGCTCACTATATTCTGCAATGGATAGTTCCAGGGAATAATGCAGGCCACCACTCCCAAGGGGTGGTACTCGATGCGGCCTTTCTTGTGCAGCAGCAGGCCAGAACGCACTGATTCCGGCCGTAGATATTTCTCCCCATTGCGGAGCGTCCACTTAAGCTTATTGCATATGGGAAGAATCTCGCCCAGCATGGCGTTTTCATAGGTCTTGCCGGAATCGGTAACAATTTCATTGCATAATTCATCGGCGTGCTGCAAAACAAACTCCATGATGTTTTTCAGCACAGCTCGGCGCTGGGCAAAAGTACTGCGCGCCCATTGTTGCTGGGCGGCCCTGGCCCTGGCAACACATGCCGGTACCTGTTCCGGCAAGGTCACCGCCACCTCGCCCAAACTCTCACCGGTGGCCGGGTTGATGCAGGGGATCGCATCGCGAACATCAGATTGCGCTTGATGAGGTGGAGACTTAATGGGGGCTTCTGCCGTCATAACTTATCCTTCCGCAGCTTCACGCTTGCTGTTGTTGGTTGAAGCGGTTTTGCTTCGCTTTTGTTGTTGTTCCGCCTTGGCTTGCTGCAATATGAAATCCGCCACGCGCCAGCCGATCATCATGCTGGGCGCATTGATCGCCGACACCGGTATATAGGGAATCACCGAGGCATCGGCAACCCGCAGGCCGGTCACACCCTTGACCCGCAACTGGGTATCCACCGGATGCTCAGCCGCCTCCCCCATGGCGCAACTGCCGCAAAAATGGAAGGTGGTCATAGTGGCACGTTTGATCCAGCCCACCACTTTATCCGGTTGCCGGTATCGATTGGCCTGCACCAGACCCCGACTTCCCCATTGCACCATCTCATCCTGTTGCGCGATGGCTTTCGCCATTTCCACTCCGGACAACAGCGTCTCGATGTCCGCCGGATGCCGGTAGTAAGCCGGATCAATCAAAGCCTGATCTTCGGGCCGGTTGGAGGCCAGCATCACCGAACCCCGCGACAGGGGTTTACCCAGTATCACCACGATGCCATAGACACGGGCCACATACGCCTGCAGGGGCGGCAGTAAAAACGCCCATGCAATCAATTTTCTGATCAGCTGCCGCAGCCAACGCTGTCGATACAGCAGGGCCGGCAGCAACATCAGTGGCAACATGCGTTGCATGGAACGCATGAGGGTTGACGGTGCCGAGAACAATACAAAGCAGGTATCCGGGTGAGATTTGGGGAGATGGCCGGCCGGGCTGACATGATGAAAGCCATACAACTGGGGGTAGTCGAAATCAATCGGGTGGCGGGCGCGATAGAACAGGCACACGTTGGGATGATCCTGCAGATTCTGCCCCACACCATCGGCGCGCTGTACCACGGCAATCCCGTGGCGCTGCAACTGCCAGTGGGGGCCGACACCGGACAGCATCAACAACTTGGGTGTTTCCAGGGCGCCGGCACAGAGCACAATTTCCTTGGCCGCCCGCGCCACACCCACTCGACCATCCCGTTCATATTGAACGGCAACCGCCCGTTTGTTTTGAAACAGGATGCGCTGGCAACGGGCGCGGGTGATGACGGTGAGATTTTTCGGTGGAGACTCCCGCACAAACGCGACATAAGAGCTGCGGCGGAAGGCACCGGCGTAATTCATATCGTTGTAACCGATAACCCCATTGAGATCGCCATCGTTCATACCATCTTTGCGACGAAAACCCAATGATTGCGCTGCACGAATGAACAGGTCAGTGAAATGGCTGCCCGCCCGCGGCCGGGGCCGCAGACGTTTTTCCAGTTCTGTGAACACCGGCACCACATCTTCCCACTGCCACCCCGTTGGCCATTGCGCGTAATCCTGCCGGTCGCCCCGGGTATACACCATTCCATTTACGGCGCCACTGCCCCCCATACCCGTTCCCGTACCTGCATACAGGGCACGCCGGGAGCAATTTTCCTGGGGCGCCGTCATGCGATCCCACATCAGGCGGTCATTTGCAAACGCCTCCTTGAAACCATCCGCGGAAAGCGTTTCCGGATTCAGATCAGCGGCAGCCCCGGCTTCCAGCAGCAGCACTCTGCCGCCTCCGGCTTGCGCCAGGCGAGCGGCGGCCACACAACCGGCTGAACCACCACCCACAACAATGTAATCGTATTCATCCGTGTTCATATTATCCTTTTACCAATTTCGCTATGGTGGCCGCGGAGGGCGTCAAACCCAACGCCGGCAACAGGCGCCGACAGAGGAAAGCCCGCATTTCAGCATCACTGCGTTTTTTCTCGCTTTTTATCGTCAACAACGACAACAGAAAGCGTGAAGTGACTTCCACTATTTCGTCCAGTTCATCGTCATCCACATTCATACCTTTGAAAATCAGCTTAAAAATGGAACGCCGAATATCATTGCCCTCTTTGGTCCGCAGGGCATGCTCGTTCATGATGTTGGCCAGCCCGGAATCGGACATCAGCTCCAATGAGGGCTCATGGGGCAGACGCTTAAGGGAAAACATCATGGCTTCAATGACCCGGCACTCCACCGATTCATAACGCTCAATGTGGCGCAACAACTTCTGGGCAAAACCATAGGCTGATTGCAATAACGCAAATTGCACCACTTCATCCCGGTTACTGAAGTAGCTGTACACCGTGGGCCGGGTAACCCCTGCCTCCTTGGCAATGTCGTTCAATGTCACCTTCTCAATACCCCAGCGTTTAACACACTGCACTGCGGCCTCCACGATGCGCCCCTGGGTATCGATGTTGTGGTTTTTGGCTGGCTTCATGATTCCACCTTACTGCTGATCATTGACTGCTGGCATTCGATAAAATCCGATTCTACACACTTTACATCTATACACAATATGTAAAGTCGTTTAGTATCAAAAAATCGAGGGAGCGGCGCCTTACCCCCACCACAACAATCAATAAGGGAGTATGAACCGATGGCAAATGCTGAAGCGTTCAATAACAATCACTTAGCCGGCAAGGAGCCCCCCGGGATGCGGGGCGGGCTGCCTCTGCTGGGCCACATCATCCCTTTCGCGCGCAATCCGTTTCTGTTCATGAAGCGGGTTTCGGATACCCTGGGTGAAATAGCGCAGTTCAGAATTTTCAACCAACGCATGATTCTGCTGACCGGTGATGACGCCAGCAAACTGTTTTATCGCTCCAGTGACAAGCAACTGGACCAATCGGCCGCCTACAAGTTGATGACCCCTATCTTTGGCGAAGGCATCGTATTTGACGCACCCATCGATCGTAAGAACCAGCAGCTGCGCATGCTGATGCCGGCGCTGCGTGGTGAAGCCATGCGCAACCACGCCGACAAAATCCTGATGGAGATCGAGGATCTTTCACAGCAGTGGGGCGATGAGGGTGAAGTGGACCTGGTGGCCGCCATGAAGCAGCTCACCATCAACACCGCCAGCCACTGCCTGCTGGGCAAAGAATTCCGCTATGAACTGACCGATGAATTCGCGGCCATTTACCATGATCTGGAAAAAGGGGTGAACGCCCTGGCCTACAGCTTTCCAAACCTGCCACTGCCCTCCTTCCGCAAACGGGATCAGGCCCGTCGCAAACTGCATGAGCTGGTGAAAGGCATCGTGCAAAAACGTGAACGACAAACCGACAAACCCACTGACATGTTCCAGATGCTGATCGACACCCATTATGATGATGGCAGCAAACTCAGCAGCGACGAGATCACCGGTATCCTGGTGGCGGCCATCTTCGCCGGCCACCACACCAGTTCCGGAACCGCCGCCTGGGTGTTACTGGAGCTGCTGAAGCATCCCCAGATACTGCAAGAGGTGCGCGAGGAACTGGACACCCTGTTCGGGGCCGATGGTGAGGTCACCTTCCAGCGCCTGCGCGAAGTCCCCAAACTGGAAAACACATTGAAAGAGGTACTGCGCCTGCATCCGCCATTGATTGTCCTGATGCGGCAGGTAACTGAGGATATGCCGTTCAAGGATTATGTAATTCGGGCCGGTGATATGGTCTGGGCCAGCCCACCGGTCACCCACCGTATGCAGCACCTGTTTACCAACCCGGAACAGTTCGACCCCGATCGCTATGCCGAAGCACGGGCAGAAGACAAAAACCTGATGGCCTACCAACCCTTTGGCGGCGGCAAACACAAATGTTCCGGCAATGCCTTTGCCATGTTTCAGATCAAGGCGATCTTTGCCGTGCTTCTACGGCGTTATGATTTTGAACTGGTGAATCCGCCAGACACTTATGTGGATGATTACGGTGAAATGATCGTGCAACCAAAATCCCCCTGCCGTATACGTTATCAGCGCCGCACGGTGCGCCCTGCCCACAGCGCCCACGCAACGCACAGCCACAGCGCCAGCATATCCTGCCCGCAGCCGCACCGGCCTGCAGAACGTTTCCGCATTCATGTGGACACTCAACTGTGCCAGGGACACGCCATGTGCATGGGGGAAGCACCACATCTGTTTCAGGTGGACGCCAACAACGAACTGCAGGTACTCGACTCTACACCCTTGATGCAGAATTTGGAGCAAGCGCAACAGGCCGTGCGAAACTGCCCCAACCAGGCCATCCGCATTGAACTCAACCACCACGAAGGAACTCCGTCATGACCGCCCAAGAAACCAATATTCCCGCCTGCACCCGGCAAGAACTGGAAGACATGGTGGAACGCTGGCTGCAAGCCAACCGTGACGCCGAACAAGAAGGCAACTGGACCAAATATCTGGGCCCGATGTATACCGAAGATGCCGAATACGGCTGGAATATCGGCCCCAACGAAGAGTTTATCGCCCACGGCCGCCAGGAAATCTGCGATATTGCACTGGGTTATCAGATGCGCGGTTTTGAACAATGGCAATACCCCTATCACGACATCATCATCGATGAAAAACGCGGCACGGTTATTGGCTTCTGGAAACAGCGGGCGCCCTACAAGCGGCCTGATGGCAGCGATTATGAAATTGCCGGCATAGGCGGTTCCTGGTTTGAATACGCCGGCAACTATCAATGGAAATGGCAGCGTGATTTTTTTGATCTTGGTAACGCCAAGGCGATGTTTTTCGAGCTGGCTGGCGCGGGGCTACTGGAACCCGTCGTCAAAGAAAAAATCCACCGCCAGGCGCAAGGTGAGTTACTGCCGGGCCACCGTAAACTGCGACCGGATCTGTCTCGCTGGCAAAAATTCCGCAATTTTTCCGCCATGGTGCGCATCGCCATGACCGGCAGGTAATCACCATGACATCACCCCCTGCCACGCTGGATAGCATCACACCCGGCTCCAACTTGTCGCTCTGGCTCTCCCCCAATTCGGATCGCGCCTGGGCGGAAAAGTTCTTTCTGGCCTACAGCCCGGTCTGGATGCTGTCCATGGGGCTGATGATGGTGACCGGCTGGCAGGGCACATTCAGTGATGGCGCCCTGTTATTGCACTCGCTCTCGGTCGCCCTGCCACTCTGGATTCTGCCCGCGCTGCTCTACCCGTCTGCGCGCCTCGGTAAACGCTGGCACAAGAGCTACTGGTTCAAAGCCAATCTGTACATCGGCCTATTCAGTATCTTTGGTAACTATTTCGGCTCGGAATATTTTTTTGATGTGCTGGGGATGGTCTACCAATTCCCCAACGCCACCACCACCCTGGACCCTGCCCTGGTTGGACATAATGAAAAATCCGTACCGGTGATCATGTATCTGTATACACACGCGTATTTCATGACTTATCACACCACCGCCGTTATGGTGCTGCGGCGGTTGATGAATTCCGGCCTGCCGTTCAAACCACTGTTGTTTCTGCCACTGACATTATTGGTGGGCTACACCTGGGCCTGGCTGGAAACCAAGGCCATGGCCAACCCCATGATGGCCACCAGTTTTTACTACGAAAACATGGAGGCCATGCTGGCCTTCGGTTCATTGATCTATGCCACCTACTTTATTGCCAGCTTTCCCATTTTCTATTTTATGGATGAAAGCAAAACTAAACCCTGGTCGTTGCTGCAGGTTAGCGCTGCCGGGCTCAGTGCCAGTATGCTGGTGTTTTATCTGCTTGAGATCTGCGCCCATCAGGTAAACAGCCTGTAGAATTGGCGCAACAAACAAAAACTTTGTCAGCATTAGCCAGTTAACCACGCTTGCTGCCCCTATCCACGCCCCCATAAACTGATAACATTCTAACTATTTCAATTTGGGGCTTGGGGTTATGGTGTGGTGCGCATCATTCAAACGCAATCTGTCGAGCGTCTTTGTTCGGCCGAGCAATAACATTGCCTATATTGATGGCCTGCGGGCCCTCAGCTGCCTGGGCATCATGCTCTACCACAGTTTTTTCCTGCTTCACCTGTTTGTACCGGAAGACACCTTTACTTTATTTGTGGAGCAGACACCCTTGCTCCTGTCCTGGATCTGGGGGCTGGATAAATCCGTCGATGTGTTTTTTGTTATCAGTGGTTTCCTTATCGGGCGCATGCTGTTCCGCGAATACAATCAAACGCAACGGCTGGATTTGAAAGCATTCTATTGGCGCCGCTATCTGCGCCTCACGCCGGTCTACCTGTTTGCCATGGTTGTATTTTATTTTCTGGCGGGGCCCGACTATTCACAGACACTGTGGGCCAACGTGCTGTACGTGAATAATTTCCTGCCCCTGGAATCCATGTCCATGCCCTGGACCTGGACCCTGGCGGTGGAAGAACAGTTCTATATCGTCCTGCCCTTGCTGCTTAGTCTGTTGATACTGCCGTTCCGACATGCCCTTGGCGTGCTGCTGGGATTATTCCTGCTCTCGTTCATCATTATCGGGCTGGTTGCCAGCAACGATGCACAGCTGTGGCATCAACCCTACCACCGGCTCTTTTCCGGAAAAGATAATATCATTCATTATTTCGACACCCTCTATGTAAACCTGCACACCCGTTTCGGCACCTTGATCTGCGGTGTCATTCTGGCTTACCTGACCGTCTACCGAGCACGGTGGCTGCAGCAGGTACTGTCCCGCCGCCTGCTCAGCACAGGGCTCACCGTACTGGCGCTTGTAGTGATGATCAGTGGCGTCATGCTCAACGGCAACAAACAGTGGCTGGGGGAATCACTGCATCTGGCACGGCTGAACCTGATCCTGGATCGGAACCTGTTCGGCATGGCCACCTGCTGGATGATTGTATTGTGCTCGGCACCCGGCACAACGGGGAAACTGGTGAATCGTTTTTTCAGTGCCCGCCTCTGGTATCCCTTTGCCCAGCTTTCCTATTCCATGTACCTGTTTCATTACATGTTGGCGGTACCGTTGGTATTGATGACGGTAAACATACTGAAGCACAGCCCGGGCCCGGCGCCCCTGATGCAGCATCACTGGTTTCTATTGATGTTTGTGGGATTGGTGCTGGTTACCGTGCCGGTCAGCCTGCTGACCTACACCCTGATTGAGCGGCCGTTTATCAATCTGCGCAAGCCCGCGGCGGCGGCAGCCGGCGGCACGGCCAAGGTTGCGGCCACTGCGTAGACCCTCAACACCGGCTTCAGTCCACCGCGATCTTATAGGTTTTCAGCAGTCCACCGAAGGTCAGTACCACTCGCGCCAGTGAGACAAAGGAATCCGGAATCGTCACTTTCAGATCACGCATCTTATCCAGGGCAATCCCCAGGATGTCGGTGGCTTCGTGCCGGCGCAGGTTTTCCTTGAGCACCAGTTCCGCCACTTCCTCAAACACACCCTGATCCTTGGCCACAAACCCGGCCTTGCGGAACAGCTCCCCCAGGGGCTGATCCGATTGAATACGGCCAAACAGCACCTGCAACAAGGTGGCATAGTGCCGGGTTTCATCCGGGGTCAGTTCGCCAATGGCGCCGTAATCCAGTACCGCAACCCGCCCATCCTGCATCACCAGAAAATTACCGGGATGGGGATCGGCATGATAGATACCAAAACTGGTGATCTGCTGCACATAACAACTGAGCAGCTCGCGCAGCAGATTTTCCGCCCCGGTCGGGTGCCGGTTGAGATAGTCGGTGAGCCGCATGCCATCAATCCATTCTGTTACCAATACCCGACTGGTGCTGAGCTGCTCATACATCCGGGGTACATAGATCAGATCCGCATGGGGTAAGGCGGAGAACTTGCGTAAATTGGATTCTTCGGTGAGAAAATCCAGCTCCTGCATGGTCATGGTAATAATCTGCTCCATCACCTGCTTGAGATCGAACTGACTGATCAACGGCGCACCAAACGTACCCAGCGCCTTGAATACCATGGAATCCTGCCGGAACAGCTTGCGGGCATGGGGCAGTTGCACCTTCACAGCCACCGGCTCGCCGGTCTTCAATACCGCTTTATGCACCTGGGCCACCGAAGCGGCGGCCACCGCCTGCTCATTGAATTCCGCAAACTGCTGGCGCCATTCGGAACCCCACTCGCGGGTCAGCACTTCGTCAATGCGGCGGAACGAAACCGGCTTGGCGTCATCCTGCAGTTTTTCCAGCTCCGCCACATACTGCATGGGCAGAATATCGGAGCGGGAACTCAAAAACTGGCCGAACTTGACCCAGATGGCACCGTTATCATGAAACAGCTGAGTGAGTTTGCGGGCGCCCTTGTGGTGGGTCTGCGCCAGCAACTTGCGCTGCTCCAGGGGAGACAACTCCCCGGCCTGATTGCGGTAGGCACGGTAGGATTGCTCGATCTCAATCCCCACCCGCGTTGCGCTCAGGTAGCGTTCTCCCCCGGTTACCACGGAGTTCACGGTATCAAATAGTTCGTTCAACATGCGGCCAACTCGTTATCTGCTGTTTCCGTATCGAGCCAATGCCTGGTCGATATCTCGTTATTATTATGCCATCGCTCGAATATACCGATTGTACTGTAATTTACCACGCCGGAATGGTCACCATTTGTGACTCAAACAACCACCCCCGTCACCCGGGCCAAATCGCCCATATTACTGATAAATCAGCCAGTGCGGCCGGCTCCGGGCGGCGCGGCAGTCTTGCTTCCGGCGCCCTAATCCGCGAAGATAGCCTCCGCACTTGGAGGCCCCTGATGTCCAACGAAAAAACCACCCATTTCGGCTTTAAAAACGTCCCGATCGAGAAAAAACAAAGGTATGTAGGCGAAGTGTTTCACTCCGTGGCAGCCAAATACGACATCATGAACGATCTGATGTCCATGGGCATACACCGCCTGTGGAAGCGGTATACCATCGAAATGAGTGGCGCCCGCCCCGGGCAAAGCATACTGGATCTGGCCGGAGGCACGGGGGATCTCACCATGAAGTTCTCCCGCATTGTGGGCGATGAAGGCAAGGTGGTGCTGTCGGACATCAACTCCTCCATGCTCAGTGTGGGCCGCGACAAACTGCTGGATCACGGCTACGCCGGCAACATCGAGTACATCCAGGCCAATGCGGAATGCCTGCCCTTTGCCGACAACACTTTCGATTGCATCACCATCGCCTTTGGCCTGCGCAACGTCACCGACAAGCAGAAGGCGCTGGAATCCATGACCCGGGTACTGAAACCCGGCGGTCGTCTGCTGGTACTGGAGTTCTCCAAACCCACCAACCCGGGCTTTGAGAAGGTCTATGATCGCTACTCCTTCAGCGTGCTGCCCCTGCTCGGCAAGCTGGTCACCAACGATGCGGACAGCTACCGCTACCTGGCGGAATCCATCCGCATGCACCCGGACCAGAAAACCCTCAAGCACATGATGCGCAAGGCCGGCCTGGACCGGGTGGATTACCACAACCTCACCGGCGGCGTGGTGGCCCTGCACCGGGGCTTCAAGTACTGATGGATACCCACCGCCAGTCCCTGATTCCAGCCTTTCTCACCGAGCAATTGGAGCGGGCCGCCAATCGCGCCCTGTACTACGCGCCGGTGACACGCCTGCAATTGACCAAATTGAAAGGGAAATCACTGGCCATTGAACTGCAACGCCCGCATTTTCCTCTGTTAATGGTGGTGGGCAAGCGCAGCCTCAGCTTTCAGAACCACTGGGAAACCGCCGCAGACGTCACCGTTCGCGGGCCTGCCGTGGCCCTGCTGCGTCAAATCGGCAGCCCCGACATCGGCCCTGCTGAGCTCATGCAACTGGGCATTGAAGTGGAAGGGGATCAACAACTGGCACAACAGTTTCTGCAGGTGATCCGTGATCTGGACCTGGATCTGGAAAGCGTTCTCGGGGACCTGATCGGCGATGTGGCGGCACACCAGATCAGCGATCTGGCCCGGGTGGGATTCGGTTGGTTGCGCACCACCGCCAGCACGGTACTCAATCAATCCCGCCACCTGCTGGCGGAAGAAAAAGAATGGGTGTTGAGCCCCCGTAAATTCCAGCGCTTCCAGCGCGATGTGGAAGACCTGCGGGCGGATACCGATCGCCTGCAGGCCCGTATTCAACGGCTGCATCAATCCCTGAACCCCACTGCCACAAACCACGAGCCTGAATCTTGAGACGCCTAGCCCGACTGTTCACCATCTTCACCCTGCTGGCCCGCTACCGCCTGGATGAACTGCTGCCCGACCACGCCGCCAGTACGCCGCTGAAATGGCTGATCCGCCTGCACCCTGCCGCCTGGACGGCATCCACCGCGGCTCATCCGTGGGCGCGGGCACGTCAAGCCATGGAACAACTGGGCCCGGTCTTCATCAAATTCGGCCAGTTACTCTCCACCCGCCACGACCTGCTGCCGGAAGAGGCCATTGCCGATCTGGCCAACCTGCAGGACAACGTGCCCCCCTTTGGCGAACAGGAAGCCATCAATATCATTGAGCGGGAGCTGAAGGGCGCCGTCGGGGACCTGTATGGCTCCCTGAGCCACACCCCCCTGGCCTCGGCCTCCGTTGCCCAGGTGCATGCCGGCACCTTGACGGATGGCCGCGAGATCGTGGTGAAAGTGATTCGCCCCGGCATTGAAAAGATTGTGGAGCGAGATCTCGCCCTGCTGCTCACCGGTGCCCGCTGGCTGCAACACCTGGCGCCGGAAACCAAACGCTTCCACCCGGTACAGGTGGTCAAGGATTATCGCCACATCCTGTTGGGGGAGCTGGACCTGGGTCAGGAAGCCGCCAACGGCGCCCAGTTCCGGCGCAACTTCGAAGGCTCCCCGCTGCTCTATGTGCCTGAAATCCATTGGCATCTGAGCACCTCCAAGGTGTTGACCATGGAACGGGTGTATGGGGTGCCGGTATCCGACACCGCGGCCATGCTGAAAGCCGGTGTCAGCATGGAACACCTGTCTGAAATCGGCGTGGAGATCTTCTTCACCCAGGTCTTCCGGGATAACTTTTTCCACGCTGACATGCATCCCGGCAACGTACTGGTGAATCTGAGCGATCCGCAAAACCCACAGTACCTGTCACTGGATTGCGCCATCGTCGGCACCCTGAATAAAGAAGAGCGCTTTCTGCTGGCGCGGCAGCTGATGGCGCTGCTGGACAAGGATTACGAGCAGATTGCCATTCTGTTGGTGGAAGCGGGTTGGGTTCCGGCTCACACCAAGATCCACGAGTTCCAGAATGCCCTGCGCACCGTGCTGGAACCGGTGCTGGAACGGCCCCTGCACGAAATCGAATTCGGCCCGGTGCTGATCCGCCTGTTCCAGACTGCCCGCCGCTTTGAAATGCAGGCATTACCGCAGTTTGTGTTGTTGGAAAAGACCCTGATTCACGTGGAAGGCCTGGGCCGCCAACTGTACCCTGAACTGGATATCTGGGAAATCGGCCGCCCCCTGCTGGAACAATGGATTCGTGACCAAATCGGCCCCAGCGCCATCATGCAGACCGTGAAACGCAATGCCCCGGCCCTGATTGAACAAATCCCCCATATTCCAAAATTGGCATGGGATGCACTGCAGGAAATGCGTAAACTGAGTGAAAACCAGCAGCAACTGCTGCGCCAGGTGGAAGAACGGCACCTGGGGCAGCTGCGCCGGGACCGCATCATTACCCTGTTGGGGCTAATTGGGCTAGGTGCCGGGGTGAGTTGGGGCCTGAATCCGCAGTGGCTGCCGGACTGGCAGCACATACCGGCAGGGGCCTGGATCAGCGGCACCATTGGTGTAACCCTGCTTTTGACCCGTTTGCGTGGCCACGGAAATAACTGATAATTTTTAACCAGGATGAGGAACAAGTTGCATGCTTGTCACATTGTTCTCATATAATGTTTTATGAATGACACATTAGCCGCACTGGACAAGGTGCTCACCGAACGCAAGCAGGCCCAGGCAGACAGCTCCTATGTGGCCAGCCTCTACCACAAGGGCCTGAACAAGATTCTGGAGAAAGTGGGCGAAGAGGCGACGGAAACCCTGCTGGCGGCCAAAGATGCGGAATCCAGCAAACACTATGATGACGTCATCTACGAAACCGCCGACCTTTGGTTTCACACGCTGGTGATGCTGCACAAGCTGGACCTGTCCTCGGCTGATGTTTTACAAGAATTGGAACGCCGCTTTGATTTGTCAGGGCTGGTGGAAAAAGCGAACAGAAACAAATAAAACGGGAGTAACCCAATGGGTTTTGGTGGTATTGGAATCTGGCAACTGTTAATCGTCCTGGCGATCATCCTTTTGATCTTCGGCACCAAGCGACTGCGCAATCTGGGTGGTGACCTGGGTGGCGCCATCAAGGGCTTCAAAAAAGCCATGAGTGAAGAAGAGAAAAAAGAAGAACAAGCCAAACTCAACGAGCAGCAAAAAGAAGGCGACGTCATCGACTCAACCGCTGAGAAAAAGAAAGACCAGGCCTGATCGTCCCTGAGGAAAACGCATGTTCGACATAGGCTTTTTTGAGCTGGTTCTGCTGGGTATTGTCGGCCTGTTGGTGTTGGGCCCTGAACGCCTGCCCCACGCGGTCCGAATGGGCAGTGCCTATCTGGGTAAAATTCGGCGGGCGGTTACCAGCGTGCGGGAAGAGTTCGAGCGCGAGGTGAACCTGCATGAAATGCAAGAGCGCCTCAAGCAACAGATGGAGGAAACCGGCCTGGATGATGCCCGCCAATCGTTGCAGGATCTCAAGCAACAGGTAGAAAATCCGGATCCGACCCCGGCAACCAGCAGCCAGCCTATGGACAACAGTATCGGCGGCAGCCTGCCTGCCCGGGAAGACGACGATCCGGATACCCGGCACAATCCCACTGTACCGGAAAACGAAGCAGAGCCCATGCCGGACCCTGCCCCTGAATCTTCCCCTGAACCTGCGGCCAACAAAGAATCCCCCAAAGCATGAGCAGACAGAAACCCAGTGCAGAACCGGAAGCCAACCTGACCCTGATCGGCCATTTGGTCGAACTGCGGGATCGGGTTATGAAATCGCTGCTGGCTATTCTGATCGTGTTTATGAGCCTGATTTACTTCGCCAACGACATTTACGAGCTGGTGGCCAAACCCATTCGGGATCAATTACCCGAAGGCACCACCATGATCGCCACCGACGTTACCTCTACCTTCTTTGCGCCATTCAAATTAACGCTGGTGGTGGCGTTCTTTCTGGCCATGCCGGTGATTCTGGGGCAGATCTGGCGTTTCATCGCCCCCGGCCTGTATGCCCATGAGCGCAAATTCGCTCTGCCCTTACTGGTGCTCAGCGTGTTGCTGTTCTACTCCGGTATTGCCTTCGCGCACTTCGTTATCTTCCCCCTGATTATGAATTTCTTTGTCATGGCCAGCCCGGAGAACGTCACCGTTACACCGGATATCGCCCAGTACCTGACCATCGCCCTGAAACTGTTCTTTGCATTCGGCCTGGCCTTTGAAATCCCCATTGCAACCATGCTGTTGATCCTGTCCGGGGTTACCACGGTGAAGGATCTGGCCTCCAAGCGGCCTTACGTGATTCTCTTCTGTTTTGTTTTCGGCATGTTGCTGACTCCACCGGATCCGTTCTCTCAATCCATGCTGGCAGTGCCCATGTGGCTGCTGTTTGAGATGGGATTGTTGATTGGGCGCCTGATCAAGCGCGGCCCAAAAGAAACAGAGGCAGCTACCACCGGGCAACTGGACAAAAGCGATTCTTAAGTGTTGTTGCCGCGACGGCCCCGCGTTACCATAACGTCAATTTCGTAAACACCAACCGGTTATTGTCACTGTATTGCATGCTGATTAAATTACTGCGCAATTCCGCCCTGCTGATCCTGTTGGGCTGGCTCCAGTTGAGTCAGCTACAGGTCATTGCGCACGAAGCAACCCATTGGCTTCACGACGGCACTCAGCTGTGTGATGACCTGCAACTGGCACACCACAGTCCCGCCCTGGTGGCGGCCCTTCAGATCGTTCCATCCATTGCTCCCCCCTCTCTGGAGTTTTTCCCACCGGCGCTGGTGCCATGGTTTGCCAGCAACCATCGCCCGCAGTTGGCCCGAGCCCCGCCCTACGCCTGATTAGTCCACCTTACATTCTCTACCACATTCTTATATTTAATCAGGAGTAAATTATGCTCACCTGTCGTCGTGCCTGCCTGTTGGTATTGGCACCTGTACTTACCTGCCCGCTGGTTTCCGCCCAAACCGGTTACGTCAGTGGCAATGAATTCAACCCCGCCATCAGCCTGATCCTGGATGGCCGCTATGCCCAGTATCACGATACGTTTGAATTGCCCGGCTTCCAGATGGGGCCGGAATCAGAACTGCCCGCCGAAGGATTCAGCCTGGGTCATTCGGAGCTGACCCTGAGCGCTAACGTAGACGATCAATTTTACGGGAGTGCCAGTGTCGCCATCGCCGAACACGATGGCGACACCGAAGTGGAACTGGAAGAAGCCTACCTGGAAACCCTGGGCCTGGGGTACGGTGCCACCGTCAAATTCGGGCGCTTCCTCTCCAGTATTGGTTATCTCAACAGCCAGCATGAACATGCCTGGTCCTTCTATGATGCACCGCTGATCTATACCGCACTGTTCGGCAAGACTCTCTACGACGACGGTGTGCAGGCCCGCTGGCTGGCACCCACCCGAATTTTTCTGGAACTTGGAGTGGAGTGGACCCGTGGCGCCCGCTTCCCCGGGGGCGAAAATGACGGCAACGAGGGTAAATCCCTGTTCATCAAATTGGGGGATGATCTGGGCACCACCGCCAGCTGGCAACTGGGTGCTTCCGCTTACAGTACCCGCTTTGCCGAGCGCAGCAGCGAAGGACATGCCCATGAAGAAGAAAGTACAGACAGTGCCGAGCTGATCATGGAAGACGGCGACGTCGATATCGTCGGTATGGATGCCGTATTCAAATGGGCGCCCGCAGGACAGCCCCGGCACCAGCAGCTGGTGCTGAGCGCCGAGTACTTGCAACGTAAAGAGTCGGCCACCAGCAACTTTATCGAAGATACCAACAGCCTGATAGCCGACTACGAAGGCAAGCAATCCGGTTACTATGTGCAGGCGGTATATCGCTTTCATCGCCAATGGCAAACCGGGCTGCGCTATGACGAGGTGAAACCGGACAATGACTTCACTGAACTGGAAGCCACCGGCATTGACATGGAGGAGTTCCTGGAAGAAACCGAGTTGGGCAGCGATGCAACCATAACCCGCAACAGTGCCATGCTGGCCTACAGCCCCAGTGAGTTCTCCCGTATTCGTCTGCAATACAATCACCGGGATTGGGATGAAGGGCGCGATGATCTCTGGGTGTTGCAATATACCATGAGCCTGGGCAGCCACGGCGCCCACCGCTATTAAGGAGAGCAAAATGAAAACACTCACATTCCTGATAGCACTATTGTTCCCGCTACTGTGCCGCGCCGAACTGGCGGTGTTTGCCTGTGAGCCTGAGTGGGCTGAACTCACCAGGCAACTGGGCGGCAGCAGAGTAAGCGTATTTGCAGCAACCAATGCGCTGCAGGCCCCCCATCACATTGAAGCCAGGCCCTCGTTGATCGCCAGGATGCGCAATGCAGACCTGGTGGTATGCACCGGAGCTGAACTGGAAGTCGGCTGGCTACCATTGTTGTTACGACGCTCGGGCAACCCCAAGGTACAAACCAATCAACCGGGTTATTTTGAAGCCGCCATGGTGGTGGAAAGATTGGCCATCCCCACCACCCTGGATCGCACTCAAGGGGACGTGCACGCCGCCGGCAACCCACATGTACACCTTGATCCAAGACGCTTGCTTACCATCGCCCGGGCCCTGGCCCAACGCCTCATGGAGCTGGACCCGGAGGGCGAGCCCCAATACCGGGATCGAATCGACGCCTTTGCAAGCGAATGGCAAAGGAGAATGGCCGCGTGGGAATCCAGGGCTACCCCATTGCAGGGAGCACAGGTGGTGGTGCAACACGAAGACTGGATTTACTTTAACGATTGGCTGGCACTAAACCAGGTGGCCACCATTGAACCCAAGCCGGGCATTCCCCCCAGTGCCGCTGACCAGAAGCGATTGCTGAACACGTTGTCTCAACAACCTCCGCAACTGATCATGCTGTCGGCCTATCAGAACGATAAAGCCGCCCGTTGGCTGGCAGATAAGCTGCAGGTTCCGGTGGTGGTACTCCCATTCACCGTGGGGGCTGATGAACACAGCGCTACCCTGCCGGCGTTGTTTGATCGTACCCTGTCCCTGCTGCTGCAGGCCCATGCACAGACAGCGGATCACTGAACCATGCAGTGGCAGGATATAGCCCTCATTGGCCCGGCCTTTGTGGCCGGGCTCATCGTGGTGTTCAGTCATGTACCATTGGGCACCGAGGTGGTGAAGCGCGGTATTATTTTCATCGACCTCGCAATCGCCCAGATCGCCGGCGTCGGCCTGCTGCTGGCTCAACTCCTGGATATCGCAAGCCCCATCGGACAGCAACTTGTCGCCGCCGGCACCGCCATTGGCGGCGCCTTGCTACTGACCTTCACAGAGCAACGACTGGGTCGCTACCAGGAACCCTTAATAGGCGTGCTGTTTGTGTTGGCTGCCTCGCTGGGATTGTTGCTGCTGGCGGGGGATCCCCATGGTGGTGAAGCGCTGCAAGAACTGCTCTCCGGCCAGATCCTATGGGTTACCTACGGGCAGGCGCTCACCTCCGCGCTGGTATTGGTTCCCGCAACCTTGCTGTGGCTGACACTGAAGAAGCGTTACAACAAGCAGGTATTTTACCTCCTGTTTGCCGTCATCATTACCGCCAGTGTGCAACTGGTGGGGGTTTATCTGGTGTTCGCGAGCCTGGTAATCCCCGCACTGGCAACCGTAGGCAGCCCCCGCTTAGGTATGACCATTGCGCTTATGCTGGGTGCGCTGGCCTACGGACTTGGCCTGTTCGCGTCTCTGCTTTGGGATCTACCCGCCGCCCCCATGATCGTCTGGTGCCTGGCCATCGTTGCCCTTCTGTATCTGGTGATCAGCCATGGCCTTGGGCAACAGCAGGGGCAGGAAGACACTACACCTGCAGTAAAAACGTAACCGGGCCATCGTTCACCAGGCTCACCTGCATGTCCGCGCCAAACTGCCCGCATTCAACCCGGGGCAGTTTGGTCACGGCCTGCGCCACAAAATACTCGTACAATTCGCGCCCCAATTGCGGTGAGGCACCGGCGGAAAACCCCGGGCGCATGCCCTTGGCGGTGTCCGCCACCAGGGTGAACTGCGACACCACCAACAACCCGCCACCGCAGTCCAGCAGGGAGCGGTTCATTCTGCCTTCCGCGTCGGCAAAGATTCGATAGTTCACCACCTTATGCAGTAACTTGTCGGCACTGGCCCGCCCATCGGTGCTTTCCACCCCCAGCAACAACAGTATACCGGCATCAATTTCACCAACGATGTCGCCGGCCACCGCCACCGACGCGGAACTGACCCGCTGAATTAATCCTTTCACAGGCCTTCCTCCACCGGCTGCAGCACCGTGGCCCGGCCATCACGCAAATAGGCCTTATCCACTTCCGTCAGGCGGTTCACCCGAATCAACCTGCGGATTTCCTTCACATACGCCTCGCCCCGTTCCGAATACTTCTCCAAACCGGCCGCCAGCGCTTTACCGGACAACGGCTGCTGCTGTTGACGCGCCTGTGCCCGCATCCGGCGCAAGGCCTTGTAGGCAGGATGTGTATTCAGGTTATGCATATAGGCCGCGATGGATTCAAAGGGGGTTTTGAAACTGCGAATACCATAGTTGCCCAGTTCTGTGCGCACCCGCTGCGGAGCGATGGCGTCGTCACCCCAGGTCCACTGACCAAACAGAGCGTTGCCTTCGCTGGCAAAACGCGAGGTACCCCAACCACTTTCAATGGCCGCCTGGGCCATGGCCAGCGAGGCCGGTACCACATCCACCCGCCGCAGCAACGTGTTAAACGCAGCCGCATCCCCAGCGGATTGGGGTGCCGTCACAGCGTATTCCGCGGCGATATCCTGCAGGTGCTTCCTATCCTGTTCTGCCCAGGCCCGGGTTTGCTGCATGGCCTCCACAAACGCACGCTGACGGGCGATGGTCTCATTGGCCCGCAGCACCATGGGCGTCAGCATAAAGAAGAAATATTTCTTTTTGTTTTCGGTGGAGACCGCTCCGGCGTAATGATCGCGCCAATGGTCCGGAATATGGGTCAGATACACACGGGGCACACTGCGATCCCCCTGCTGCCAATTGGCAACGGAATAATTAATGCTGTGAAAATACGCCACCACGTCATCAGGCTTGGTGAAGGTGACATGATCCCAGCCAGGTTGATTGGCGAACGAGCCAACCGTCCACAATGGAATCAACAATAAACACAACAGGGTTCGGGCAATCAGTTTCATTGATTTGGCATCCATCCAGGGATTTAGATCTGGATGCAGAGCGTATAAGAATAAAGAGACAATAATCAAGCGGGGCGGCAATGGTCATGAGCACCAAGGATCTGGTCGGCCTAACCGCTTTCGAACAGAGATGCCGTGGAAGTAAGTGACCAAGCTCATCAGGTTTACTGCGGGTTACATGACTTCAGGCTCGTTCAGCGCTATAGACAGAAGCGCATAAAAGACAGGCAACCCTAGCCGGCAACCCTTGCCACATTCTCTCTATCAAGAGCAACTTCACTCTTCTGACTTAAAAAAATATTCAAAACACCATATATTTGCGAACAATGTGTCTACTTGTTTTGAAACTTGGATTCCATCGGCTGTCTAGACGTAAGTCTCACCTCGGCAAATAAGAACATGCACAAAAGTGAACTGAAAGCGCCTTTAATACTGTCAGGATTGATTTTATTGTTTGGCTGTAGCTCAGGGTCTACTAAGCTTAGCATCACGACCATTGGTGCAGGAATAGTCACCTCTAGCCTCACTGGAATCGAGTGCGGTGGTAACTTCGAGTCCTGCTCCGCTGAATTTGACCAAAACGAAAGCATCACCCTATACGCCCAAGCAAGTGATGGTTATATTTTTAGTGGTTGGAGCGGAGACTGCTCAGGGATTGATAGTTGCACTATTAATATCACTGGAGCGCATGCCGTAGGAGCTTCATTTGTTGTCTCAGGCACAGACATTACCCCGCCATCTGAGCCGATCGGTCTATTAAATGCTGTAGACTCCTCTGAGATTTCAATTGCCTGGGAAGAATCGAGTGACGACATAACCGGCCAGTCTCAACTCACTTACAACATATATATAGCCGAGTCACGGGAGAACCTGCTGAATGATTCGAACCTCGCATACCAAGTAATGGGGAACGAACCACTCTACGTTAGCAAGCCCAATGCCAGCCCAGGCACAGAGTACTTTGCGGCAATTGTCGCTATTGATGAGTCCCTAAACCAAAGCACGGCCAGCATATCCCGCACTGTAACTCCAATGGATACCCCATCAATACGAGAAGACATCAGCATTTTTTTCTCCGACGAAGAAGGCTGGCCCCTTCCATACTACAACGAAGAGATCAGCTTGTATGAATTCATACTCCCCGCAACAACGCCCCTGCCAGTAGTCGGCAGTTACATCGCTTTCCCTTCAAGTGATGATGATAATGCATACATGCTAACTGCCGTAATTAAAATAATGGAAGAAGATACTCAATATGTATTAGAAGCCCGTCCAGCAATACTTATGGAGATATCAGATGATCTGAATATAACAGGATCTCACGAAATCAACCCTGGAAAAATTCAACTAACAACACCCGCTGCAGAGGATCTGGCCAAAACAAAAGCACCTAGGACATAGGTGCTTTTGTTTTCATTCCGTTATATTGCCCTGTCAACAATCAAGCAGGTTCAGAGCCAGGCGTTCAATGCTCCACATTAGCGGCCACCGCGCCGGCAGACAGGCTCACATCCAGATCTTCATACAGATGGGTAATGGCATCCATGCGCTTGAGCATACCGTTGGTGGTCACGGAAATCACATGGGGTACGTAGTTGCCATCCTCCAACTGCTCAAACCCGGTATTGGAAAACTGCCACTGGGCTTCCACTTTCTTCAGCGATGCGCGTATGTCAACGGTGTTCTTATCGAAGGCCATCAAAGTCGTCAGGCCCGCGCCGTATTCCGCCTTGGCTTTCTCAAAGGCCGCCACAGACTCCGCATCCCGGAAGCCCCAGGCATGGGCAAAATAGTAGGCTGCAATGCGCTGGGACAACATGCGCTGACGACCCGAGGTGTTCACCATCTTGGCAGAGGTACGCCCGGCATGGGCTTCCAGATCCAGTACCACCTGGTGGCAGGCCGCCAGAATGGCGTTGTTGCGGTCCAGGATTTTCGCGGCATTTTCCTTGCTCACCTTACCAATGGCCAAGGCGCGGTATTCGAACCAAAGATCTTCCACCTTGGACAGGGACGCACTGATTGTTTGCGAAGGTGCGTATTCAGTGAGTTCCTGGAATTGCTCTTCGAACAGGGCCACACTGCGGTCCAACTCATCCCGGGCTCGCACCACATCCACCTCCAGCCCCAGAGCCAGATAGTTTTTCATGATGTTTTGGGTAAGCATGCGTTGACGGCCCGCCTTGTTCAAGGCTGACCCCATAGTGAGCACTTCAGCGAAAGCCTGCACTGAAAAAACACACAAAAATAAAGCAACAACGGTGGATAAGATCGTATTACGAGGCATGGGTAACATCCTTTACTTCAAAACTGCACATTTACAGAGCAACTAGCAAATACTTGGCCAATATTAATTTGTCTAGCTGAACCGAACTCCCTTAACGATCAGTAAAGGCCGCACACGGGGATCCCGCAATGCGAATGCACGACAGTGTGATTGAGTTATCAGTGCAAAGGTGGTGGGTGCCCGCAGACAGCCGGGTAGAGGATCAGGCGCGGCTGTTTTGCTTGCGGGCCATTTCGTCGGTGGCTTTGATCAGGGCATTGACAATGCCCGGTTCCATGCTGGAATGGCCGGCGTCGCGGATGATGTTCAACTCTGAATTCTCCCAACTCTGGTGCAGTGAGATTGCCTGATCCATGGGGCAGATCATGTCGTAACGGCCGTGCACGATGATGCCGGGGATGTCCTGGATCGCATCCATGTTGTTGAGTATCTGGTTCTCTTCAATAAAGCCGTGATTAATAAAGTAGTGCACTTCGATTTTGGACAAACTCAATGCGGTATGGCCATCGGTAAACTGCCCCATCACGCTGGGATTGGGCCGCAGGGTTGCACAGCCGCCTTCCCACGCCGACCAGGCCTTGGCTGCCCCCATGCGTTTGAGTTCATTTTCACTGTTGAGCAACGTACTGTATCCCGCCAGCACATCATCATATTGCATGCCTTTTAGAGGACGCAGCAGCTCCTGCCACTGATCGGGAAAAATGCGATTGGCCCCTTCCCGATAGAACCAGCCGATGTCTTTGTCTCGGCACAGAAAGATGCCCCGCAGAATCATACCCAACACCCGTTGCGGATGGGTCTGGGCATACAACAACCCCAGCGTAGAGCCCCAGGAACCACCGAACAGCACCCACTGATCAATGCCCAGGGTTTCACGGATGGTTTCCATGTCATTGATGAGATCTTGGGTGCAATTGTTTTTCAGACTGGCGTGGGGCGACGAGCGGCCACAGCCCCGTTGGTCAAACAGGACGATGCGGTATTTTTCCGGATCGAAAAAACGGCGGTGAAAGGGCTCACAACCGGACCCCGGCCCACCATGCAGGAACACCACGGGCAGGCCATCCGGGTTGCCGCACTCTTCAATGTAAATACGGTGGGGCATATCAACGATGATACTGTGTTCTTTATAGGGCTTTATTTCTGGGTACAGTACCTGCATTCAACTCACTCCAACCGGACATCCAGTAACTGTAGCCTAAACCGTCGCACGCTGAAAGCAGAAGCGGTATAAATCAAGCGCTTAGCGGTGGCCTGATTTCCCCCACCGCGAATCTGCGCTAGGATAAGCCCGCCCTGGCGCCAGCGGAAGTCCGCCAGCCGAAGAGGATTAACCATGACCGATACCGCTCTGCTGCGATTGCAGCTGGCCGTATTCGCGCTGGTATCAGCGTGCTTTACCAATATCTACATCACGCAACCGGTTCTGCCGGTGTTACAGCAGGAATTCAACGCCAGCAGCACAACGGTTTCCTTTACGATCTCTGCGGTGGTGCTGGGCATTGCCCTGGCCAACCTGCCGTTTGGCGTACTGGCCGACAAACTGCCTATTCGGCCCATCATTGCAGTGGGGGTCGGTGCCATGCTGGTGGGAGGCCTTATTTGCGTACTCACCGACGATCTGTGGGTGTTGATCAGTGGCCGCTTTCTGCAAGGCTTGTTTGTGCCCGCCCTCACCACTTGCCTGGCGGCATACCTGGCCAAATCCCTGCCCCCAGAGCGCCTCAATGTGGTGATGGGCTATTACGTTTCCGCCACCGTGGTGGGTGGGCTGGGCGGACGCCTGCTGGGAGGCTGGCTGCATCCGCCCCTGCACTGGCGCTACGCTTTCATCTCCGCCGGGGTGTTTCTGTTGCTGGCCTGCCTGCTTGCCTTGCGCACCCTGCCCCGTCACGCCATCCGTACAGAGGCACAGGTAAAAACCGGATTTGGGGAGCTGCTACGGCGCAAGGATCTGCTGGCGCTGTTTCTCTGCGGTGGTGGTGGTTTTGCGCTGTTTTCCTCTACCTTTAATTTTCTGCCGTTTCGCCTGAGCGAACCGGCGTTCGGCTTCAGCACCCAGCAGATCACCCTGGTGTACCTGGTGTACATCATGGGTATCTTCATGGGGCCGCTGGCCGGGCGTATCGGCAACCGGCTGGGCAGCGGTACGACCCTGCTGATCGGCACCGCCACTCTGGCGGCTTCACTGGCATGTCTGCTGATTGTATCCGTGTGGGCGGTGGTACTTGGCCTGGTTCTGATGTGCGCGGGATTTTTCTGCGTGCACGCCGCTGCGGTGGGCGCCATCAATCGCAAACTGTCCGGTGGCCAGGGCCGTGCCAATGCCCTATACGTACTGTTCTATTATGTGGGCGGATGGGCGGGCATCACCGTGGCCGGGTTTGCCTACAGCGCCCTGGGCTGGAAGGCGGTTGTAGGGGTTGGATTCCTGTTGTTGCTGCTGCTGGTTAACGCCGGATTCAGTGAGCGGCGTAATCACCCCTGACCGTCACCAACAGACCTCAGCGCCTTCATCATCCACACAGAACTCTTTGCCAATGAATTCCGGGGTTTCGACACTTCGCTTGCGCAGGTTGGTCGGATTGACGAATTCCGGGATCTCAGGTGGGCCATAGGCGGACCAACATTTCACCCCCTCCTGATCCAGCACACAAATTTCACCTCTCAGCATTTCCATTTCCAGGGGTGGATACACAGTCGGCCCGTCCTCCGGCAGGAAGTTGGGCTTGCCCCAACAACTTATACCCTCATCGACAAGTGCACAGGCAGCGTAATCACTCACCGCCACTTGCTGGGGGTTATTCAGCGCTGGAACCTGTTCCACTTCATCTTGCGATGCTGACCAGCACCGGACCTCGCCATCACCTAAAATTGCACAAACGGCAAGCTCGCTCCAACCGCTGTCCACCAGTAAGGACGAATCCACAAACACCGCCTCGACTCTCTGCCCCGAATAAATAAACCCGGTCAGACACAAAAGTTGATCGGCACACAGCCCCGTATATTTCAGGTCGCACACGTCATCCGGGGTGCAATATTGATTATTCCAACCCAGGAATGTATAGCCTGGCGCCGGGGTTGCCGTGATTTCTACCAACTTGTTACCGATGGTCGGCGGGCTCAGTTTTACCGTCGCGGCACAGGATTCAGAGCAATCCACACCGGACGGGGAAGTAACTGACCCTTCACCAATGATCGTCAGGTTCAGCCCTGCATCCTTGGCGCCGCAGGCACTGACCAAAACAACAGAAAACATTAACAGCGCTTTTACAGCAAGCCCCTTTAATCCTTTACTCATATTCATTCCCTTGTAGGCGTTGGTGTGAGGTAGCAAGACGTTAATTCTTGCACCAGCGCCAGGGCAACACTTGTAGAAAAAGGCCAAAAGCAGGGGCATTCTGCACTTAACGCAACTCTGCCCTGACCCATTTATCGTTATCCTGAGACAACGTCGCCCTGGCATGGTCGGTCAGCACCTTCTGCCTCGCAAGCGCCAAGCGGACAGACGTTAAAATATGGGTACACAACCGGTCCTGCACCGCCGGGCGTGACAGCATCTCCCCATGACACCGAATCGGATCATCAGCTTTACGACTGCTGATTTTATCGGCCACGATCAGAAACAACTGTTCGCTTTCTGTGTTTCTGACCAGTGCCGCCAATGCGATTTGCGAATCACAGCGTTTGGCAAACTCAATCTTGAGTTCCTCAGTCAAATTCCCATTGCGGGCAAGTCCGATGGTGACCGTTTCGGAATCTGACATATATTGTTTCATCAAAGCAGGGTTATCGGTGTATTCAGCGGCAATCGCCCTGAGCTCTTCATCGTCAGCATGACAGATCAATTCGATAAACGGGGCATCACAGGTTCTGACATTGTTCTCCCTCCGGTACCAACGACCATTTCTCGCAGCGGCAATCCGCACCGTCTTATCTTCATCCATCAACATAGTTCGACGGATGCTTTCATCTTTCATTCTGGCGGCCACTACGGCACGAATCTTTGCCTCCGAATCACCGGCCAGACGATTCAGGATCTCACTCTCGGTATAACTGTTTTTGGCGACGCTAAGCCTGACGCTGGCTGCCCGATCACCTGACAGCTCTGCCAGAATCCGTTTATCGTCCGTTTTTTTAGCCAACCTTGCCCGTTCCGTAGCAGACCCCTGATTCACCAGGGGTTGAGCCACCGCTGGCCCGTCGCCCCCGGACAAACGCATTGAGGTTTGGGTTCGCACGGTGGTGGCCTTGTCGTTACTAAACTGTTCCAGCACCGACTTCGGTACTTTTTTATTCTTGGCGATTTGCTCCCGCACACCGGACTTTTCATCCCGGGCGAGCATTTCATAGAGAAACTGGATCAAATCACCCCGCTCCGCAAGCCGCTTGCGGGTGTTGGTATCTGCATCCAGAGCAAAGGGCAGCAAATCCAGCAACGGCGTGGTCCAGGAACTCACGGCCTGCGCCCGGCGTTTAGGGTCGTCACCGCGGATGTAATAACGCGCAATAAAACCGGGCGCGGCTTTCTCCGTCAACCACTTATCAATTTTCCATTCCCGGTAGGGGATGGGCTTAACATGGCTTTTTCCCTCCAGCAAAGCCAACGCCGCCAACGGGTTCTGACTATAATCCTCAAAGCAGTAATACGCGTAATGCACTATCAGGTTGTCCGGGCAGGACTCCGCGCGCGCGGCAATCCTGGAGACGAATAAATGGCGGCTCTTTGCGCCCTGTTGCAGACTGGTAAACTTACCTGTTTTCCTGGCGGCCAACGCTTCTCTAAGGTAGTAGCGCCAGGTCTTTTTGGCCCCCGCCTTGCCCGTGGGCAAATCCGCAACCAAACGCTCACGGACAGAATCATACTGGGTCATATTGGCCAGTTCGTAAGCGGCCCTGTCACCGGCCACCAGAGCCAATTGCAACTGTTGTTCCTCGCTTAAAGACGAATTGCTGGCCAGGGCCACCTGGATATCTGATATTTTTTGCTTTAACAATTTATCTATTACCGAAACCGGGGTTCTGGTATTCAATGCCGGTGCCGCACGCACCCATTTCAATTGATCTTCGGCCAGTCCGGTCAATAACGCTGCCGGGGCGTGGGCGTGGATTCCCGCAAGAAAGCGAATACAGGGATCATCATGCTGCCCCAACGCCATCAGTTTATCCTCGGGTGTATCAACATCCGACGCCAATGCAGCCAGCTGTGCAAAATTCAGCGCTTCGATTGCGGTATCGGCCAAACCGGGCGCTGCACTGGCCTGCGTGCGGGCCTGAACAATCACGTCGTCCGGGCAATTCGGATGTTGCTGAGCAAGCCCGGCAATCTCCTGATCATCGTCCATGGCTAAAGTGGCCAAGGCACTTCCGGTTGCCGAAGCGTTTTCGGCCAACACCTTGCGTACGGTTTTCGCGCTATCGGCTGCTAATTTTTCCTGGATATCTGCCGGCAGATCAGTACGCCCCGCAATCACCTTGCGCAATGGTGCACTTTTGGATTCAAGGTAATCTCGAATCAGATATTCCGGAATCGGCCCCAGCGACATGATATACCTTTGATAAGCGCCGTTTCCGTGCTGCATAATGTACTCAGCTTTATGGATTTCCGGTTTGGCGGCAGAAATCTCACCGCTCCACTTCGAATAGGATAACCTGGGTTGTACGCTGCTCTGATCCTGCCAATGTTCCTGGGCCTGATACTCGCTTAACGCAGGATTGGTGGCAGCGATCTCCGGCAGAAATTTCCAGAATTGCAGGAACAGCAGATAGTCACAGGCGGGATTTCGGGCGATGGTTTCAGCCATCTCCCTTTCACCATGATGTTTGGCCAGTAACACCCGCAAGGTGTCTGAAGCGGTGTTTGGATCTTTCGCCAGTACTAAGTCCTGCTCATATTCCGGTTGTCTCTGGTACATCGTTTCTCCTAATTCAAACGTGTGACATCCCCAAAAGGAAAATGGTCAACGGCGTCATCGGTGGCCACCCATAGAACCGGAATATCCGGTGCTTTGTCAGGAAAGGTACCGTAGCCATCGGTCAAATAAATACACAGGGCCTGCTCAAACGGATCGCGATGTTTCTCCAAGTGGGAAAAGAAGCAGGTAAAATCCGTCCCGCCGCCACCTTCTGCAACACCAACACGGATACTCGCATCCAGTGCAAATGGCCCATAAACCTGTGCATCCACAAAATACAAATGACCCTGAATGGCGTGATAACAACGCGCTATGGATTCCACTTCAGCACGAAACCGGGCCAACTGATCGTCCCCGATGGAGCCGCTTGTATCCATCACCACATGCACGTTAAGGGACTCACTTTGCAGTTCATCCAGATACAACCCCTGATGAATGAAACGACGGTCGAAACCTGAGTAATCGCAAGGCGTTCTACTCATATAGCGCCACAACACCGTCCGCCAATCAAGCTGGGGATCCAGCACTTCATCAATAGCGCGCTCCAGCCCTGCAGGAATAAATCCCTGCTGCTGATGGCTCATCCTATTCACCACCAACGCCTGTCGCAGGGCGCGCTCCCAATAGGCAGAGTTTTGATGCTGTTGCGCCTGTGACATGGGATGTTGCTGCCCGTCCGCTACCAGCAGATCACTGACGCCGGGGTATATCACCTGCAGCGTATCAACCGCACTGGATGGATTGTGGCTGCCAGTGGAATCGGTGACAGCTTGATCCTGATTGGCCTGGTGCCGGGAACAGTCTGTTGCCGCTGAGTCGGACTCAGCTCCCTGGGCAACCGCAGTGACTCCCTGAGCGGCCATATTCCTGGCCCGGCTCAACAGTTTGGAATAAACAAACTCCACGCTGCAATCGCCATAGCGTGGATCAATCGCGGTGTTTGGCGGCGCTTCAAAGTGACTCTCCACGATAATCTGGTTCACCACGATATCCGCCGCAATGTTCCAGATTTCAGCAATACGCGAGCCACAACGCCGGGGATGGTTTAACGCGCAATGCAATGTGAGATGAAGCAGTGTACCGACCCGTTCTGTGGCTTTTAAATTGGAAAAATAACGGGGATTCAACCTGGCCGTACGGCCATCGGTGGTAAATTGGCGGATTCGATCATCAAATTCATAGCGCATATACAGCGACAACGTTGCGAAAAAAGGATGTTCCCGACGCAACTTGATCAGATACGCACTGATGAGCTGATCCATGAACCCCTACTCCGACATAAGCCGGGTGAATTCCATAAGAAAGGCTTTCAGGTTCGGTTGCTCCATCAATGCGGCATGCACAGGGGCCAACTCTCCACGCCCACGCAGCAATGGAAACAGATCCGTTGCATATAACTGTACCCACTCGGCCGGCGCTCTCTCTACCAACCAGTTAAAACTGTTTACCACATCCTCAGTCTTTTTGGCCCGGCCGACCAATCCCATTATGCTGGCATAACGCAGTGAGGGCTCGCCGGGAAATTCAATACGGGTGTTGCCTTTTATGACCTGGTCCAGATCGGGCGTCTTATCCAGAATCTCCATAAACGCATAAAACTCCGATGCCGGTCCAATCCCAACGGCGGGTGCGATATCCAGTCCGGCAGCAAACAGCACATTGGCCATTTCCCAGCTGCGGGGTGATGGCCATGCGTTTTCGCTTTCATTCAGTTTATGCAGCAGATCCTGACGGAACGCAACGAAAGCAATGAGTTGATCACTGAACTCATTGGCAAAGGCATAGGATCTGAAGTCGTCAATGGACGCTTCCACATGCAGATGAATAAACCGGTTAGCCAGTGGGCTGGGCATATCGAATACGGCGGAGCGATCTTCTTTTCGATTACCCGCGGCCCAGACAAACCAGCCATCCGGCAATCGGTAATTCCCCACCTTACGATCCAGAATCAGTTGTTGTGCCACGCCCTGCATCGCAGGAGGTGCCATGTTGATCTCGTCCAGGAAAAGAATGCCGCTGCCATCCTGGGGCAAAAATTCTGGCGGCAACCAAGTGGATTGCTGATCCTTCGGAACCGGCAGGCCGCGCAAATCAGTGGGGGCCAGCTGACTGAGCCTTAAATCAATAAAACGCAAATCACTCTGCTTGCAGCAACTTTCCACGATGCTGGATTTTCCTATACCCGGTGCCCCCCAAATCATGACACTCAATTTAATCTGTGCTTCGATTAATGCAGACAGGTACTCCTGGAGCTTACTCGGTATCATGGCGTATGGGCCGTCCAAAAATACAATTTATTTATTAAAGACTAGTCAAAAGACAGTGGTTTGTGCAGCAACAACCAGCATCAAGCTGTGACTTCTCTCACAAATCAACTGTCTCAGAATGATCGGCACTAGCCCTGCCAGGCACCCGCTCCCACCAGAGACACACCGCCATCCAATGCAATCACATGACCGGTCATATAGGCGCTGACCGGGGAACACAACATCAATGCCATCTCTGCCATTTCCTGCACGTTGGTGACCCGCTGCAGGGGAATACGTTGTTTCAAGGTTGCGCCGCCGTCACCGCCCATAAACAGGTTACCACCCACGGTATCCGCCACATATCCCGGTGACAGGCCATTCACCCGCACACCCTTGGGCCCCCATTCAAGTGCCAGCGTTTTTATCAGCATTTCGATGCCGGCCTTGGCAGAACAGGCGTGGGATTGCAGGGGCATGGGATTGACCGCCTGTGGTGCGGATATGGCGATCAGGCTGACATCGGCTGCGGCAAAATGTTCGCTGCCGGCGCGAAACGTGTTGAAGGTACCTTTCAGATCAATATCAATCACCGCCCCAAACCCGTTGGCGCTGAGCTGACTGGCCGGGGCAATAAAATTACCGGCGGCCCCGGCGATCACGATGTCATAGGGGCCGAAGGTATTCGCACCTTTGGCTGCGGCGGTTGCCAGGGCATCGTAATCCCGCACGTCGGCGGAACAACCCAGTGCTTTGCCGCCCATTGCGGCAATCTCAGCGGCGGTTGCATCGAGTTTTTCCTGGCGACGGCCCACCAGCACCAGATTGGCACCGTGACGGGCAAAATGCAGGGCAATGCCTTTATTGATGCCACTGCCGGCACCGGTGATGAGCGCGGTTTTACCGGCCAGAAGGTTGGGCTGAAACGGGCTGGAAGCGGATCCGGACATGATGGTTCACCTCATGATGTTTTTTATTGTGGCCATATAGCCTGTTGTTACTGCATGGGTAAACCTATCATCGATTACGCCCGCCCTTAATGACGAAATAGCGCAGCCGGTTGTCCGTTTCGGTGAGCCCGGGTCAAGGGCAAATCAATACAGACTCACCTTGACCGTGTTGGGCAACAGCAACCCAGTGTCACCGGTGGCGCCACACACCTGGCTGACACTGATCAGGGAATCGGTACTGACGTTGAACACATCCAGGTTGTCACAATGGCCTTCGGACTGACTCATCAAAATGGGCAGGCACAAAAAGTCACATTGCTGGGTATAGGTTTCCACCCGTTTCGGTTCTTTCATAAAGCGGGTTTTGGTGCCCATGGGCGTGACAAAATCGTGGAATACCTGGCGGGTCACGGTAAAGGGTACACCCAGACTGGAGGAGCCCACCACCAGACCGCTGACTTGCCCGGTCATGCCCTGGTAGCTTACCTGCAACAAGCCGTTGGCAAACTGTTTGCGGTGGGTATAGCGAATGTTCACCATATCCTTGCCACCCAGATGATGATACTGCAACAGTCCGTCGGCACTGATCATCAGAAAATGCGCGCTGTCGAGCTTCACCCCCAGCAGATTCAGGCTGGCGTTATCCCCCCACAACAGAATACTGCCATCCGGGCCAACGGACTGGCCGTCGATAAACTCGTACTCGGTATTTTCGAATTCCCACTGGGTATTGCCCGCCAAATCGGTGACCCGCACATTCTGGTTGCTGCGGTTGAACAACGCGGGGCGATTCAAAGATACGCCAATCAGATCTTCATTTGCGGGTAAACTGAAGCGGGACACTTCATTGCGCAATTCATCAAAGGCCACCACCTCACGGCCGGCAGCGGATTCCACTTCCAGCATCAGTGCGGTGTATCCATAGGCGCCCGTCACGGAGGTGGCCGACGGCAATGTCAACAGTTCACTGGCACCCGTGCTGAAGTCCATCAGCAACACCCAGCCCTCATCATTCACAGCACCGAAGGCGGCCAGTTTCTGGCCCAACACCGGCACCACATCCACCAACAGGCGTGTTTGCGCTTCCAGTGGCAGCATGCTGCCCGGCAGCGGGGTGATCTGATGCAGGTTGGCATCCACGATCATGGCACCGGCCAGGGTGTCACCCACCAGCAACAGCTGTCCACCCGGCAGATCCAAAGCCCGTTCCGTTCCGGTGAGGGCAAGCACCAGTGTGGTTTCCTGAACCACCATGCCGTCTGCATCATAGGTGGCAATGTGCAACCCGTCGCTTTGCTCGGACACATGCACAACGTTGCCGGTTGCATCCAGCAGCACCTGATTCAGATTATCCGGATCAACGGCAACATAGGCCATCCATTGCGCGGCCGTGGCCATACATCCCAACAACAGCGCAGCAAAACACGCAGGCAGCAACAGCCTGAGCTTGAAAGAATCACCCGACATAAGAAAACCCCAATAAAATGATAGTGTTGTATTTCTGCTAAATATTTTTATTTATTCAGGATCCTGCCGCATGGCGGCGTAGAGCGCAGACATGCTGACTGCATCATCATCGCCCTCTTTAATGGTAATATCAATACTGGTTTTCACGCGCCCGTTCTGCTCATAACCGGTCAGAATCTGGTGACGCTGCTCATCAGTAATGGTGGTGCGGGCCCGTAAGGTTCCTCGCACCGGTTTCAGGTAGGCCACCTCACCCTTGGCCAACCACACACTGGGCAGATGCCCGGCATCCATTAGGGTAAGGTGTAATGCACTCCAGCCCGTCATGGCACCCACGCAGTAGAGACTGCCACCAAAGGCTGTGCCATGAGTATTAAGATTGGGCTCCAGGGGGGCCTCCACCACCACGGTGGAGCCATCCCAGGAAATCACGTCAATCCCCATATGGGTGATCAGGGGCACCTGCTCCTTGAGCTTGGCGCGGACGTGATCAAGCTTGTTCATTACACCCGCCCCGTCAGATCAAGCCATTCAACAAAGCGTCGGTGCGCTCACGGCGGCGCTTGGCCACCGCCACCGGATCCACCTCCACCACTTTTTCATCCGGCGTCACCTTAAACAGGGGCTGCCCCTGTTTGACGATGGCGCCGTCGATGTTCTCCAGCAGCAGTTTATCGATGGTGCAGGCAAAGGGTGCCACCACCTTGTTGAACATCTTCATTACTTCGATGATGTAGATGGGCTGACCGGCTTCCACATGGGTGCCTTCCTCCACAAACGGCGGTGCGCCGGGCACTTCACGGCCGTAGAACATACCGCCGCTCACCGCCACAATTTCATCCGCTTTGGTGGCCGGAGGCGGCACCAGCACTTTCATCATGCGTGCTTGCAGTTCCTCATCGTGCAGTGACTCAGGAATGTAGACAGTCAGATCCTCGTTCACTTTCAAATCGTAGAAACCGACTTCGTTAGCCAGTTTGGGCAGCGCACTTACCACTTCCATCCCGGCCTGGAAACCCACGTGAGCAGACTGGATTTGAGTCCAGGTGGCCTCATCCACGCCGCCCTGGGGTGCGTCTTCCGCCAGCAATGCATTGAGCTTCAACCAATCGGATTCCCCCAGTTTTTCTTCCAGCTCACCATAGAACTGCAACCCTTTTTGCAGCACGTCGTTGTCGTGCTTCCAGATACACTCGGCAGCAGGCAGATCAGCGCGGTAGTCCATATTCAGGTAGTGATAGGTTTCATCCAGCACCTGAATGGGGTTGCGGGTCCAGACCACCTTGTCACCATCGAACTGCACATTGGCCTTGTTCAAGCTCAACCAGCCGGAGAACACGTGGGGATTCCGGGTCAGAATATCCAGCGCCCGCAGCAACAGGGTGTGTTTGCGCTCCATGGCTGCATCGATAGCCTGCATGGCAGCCTGCAAACTGTCACCGGTACCATGGGCTTCGGCCACCTGTTTCTTGTAGATGGCCTTGGCATGGTTGAAGGCATATTCCAGATCGAAATCGGCATTGGCTTCTTTCACCAGACCCACCAACGTCAGATAAGGCATGACGAACTTGGTGGTGGACTTGGCGTGTACGTTTTCTGCCAGGAACCAATGCACCAGCCCGTAGTGGAACTGCAGGTTGGTGGACAGGTTCTCACCGCTCATTTTGGTGCGGCGCAATAACTCGGCCATGGCGTTGTAGCTGTCCACACGGTTGCTGCCCACGGACAGCAACAAGGCGATGTTACTGTCATAGGCACCCGCCAGGTGATACTTGATGAACTGATTGGTGTCCGGGTTGCGGGCACTGATGCCCTGATCATCGCGGATCTCATTGGCAATGGGGCTGGACCAGTACTCAATAACCCCGCCGGCATGGGGCTTCAACGCCGCATTGGTGGCGTTCAAGCGGGCTTCCACGGATGCACGCTCCCGGGGAATACGCTCCGGCTTGGGTAGCTTCTTGCCATGACGTGCCAGCAGGGTCATGGCTTCCACCAGAGAATCCACCAACAGATAGTCGTTGGGGTCTTCGGGGTTGGCAAACTTCAAGGTGTAACACAGCTCGGATACCCGATGCTCCACCTGAATCCGGGTGTTCATTTCCATAAAGAAGTGGCTGTCTTTGTCAACGATACACTCAAATGTTGACACGGAATCCAGGCCTACCGCCGCCCCGAAACGCTCGGATTCCTGTTCCATTTTCTGCAGGATCACCAGATCGGTTTTCAGGGCCTCTGCTTCTGCGCTTTTACCGGCCGCTTCCGCGCGGGCAATGGCTTCTTCCAGCATTTCACTGGTGTTGGAAATTTCCAGCAGTTTCTGTTCATGCATCTGCAGAGAGCAGTCACGGGCGCCCAGAGTCGTACACCATTCGCCGTTACCAATTACCTGAATTTCCTGGTGACGGGTGGTTTCGATGTTCAATTCGATGAGCACGTTCTTATTGTCGCCCACACCGGTGGTTTTAACTTCCTGTAGAATTTCGATCAGCTTTTCAGCCGCCTTCTCCGAGGCTTGCCTGATGCGATCATCCAGCTCGCCATCGAAGGCCGACGGGGATTGCAGAATACGCTGGCCCTTACCGCCACCACCGCCGATGGCTTTCAGGCGCACCCGGTTTTCCGGATAACGACCAAACACTTCGGCCACCCGCACGATGGCTTCGGCACAAATCTCATCGGTGCTGATGATGTCCATGGACCTGGCGTAGGATGCGTTCAGCACGGCGTCGGCAGCATCTTCCAGGGCAACGCTTTCTTCCCAATTGGAGGCGTCAACAGTCAAGCCTTTTTCTTCGGCCAGCGCCCGCAGGCCGGCACGGTCACCCACCTTGCGAATCAGAGTCAGGCTGGTGAGGTTATCGATACCGGGTGTGGTGGAGACATCATTCAGCAGGGCCGTGCGCTTGGCTTCATCCTTGGCACCAGCGCCCCGCACAGTGGCGGAACAGGGGCCGATAAAATTCAGGCCGGCGTTCTCCAGTGCGCTCACCAGCGCTTCATCCTCTGCCATGAAGCCGTAACCGGCAAACACGGAATCGTGGCCGTTTTCCTTGGCAATACTGATGATCTGCTGAATGCGCTGGGTGCGCTCATCTTTATCCACACCGGTGTAATCGGGTACCCGGTGCACGCGATCGGGATTGGCAATCTGGCGCAACTCCGGTGCCAGCGCATTGTTGTAGGTAATGGAATCTTTTTCGGAAAGCAGGATGCCGTAATCGGTGATGCCCATCTCTTCCCAAACGTCCATCACTTCCTTACGAATGGGGCCGCGACAGATAATCAGCGGTTTCATGTCGCTGCAATCAAACTGGCTCACCCACGGGGAATCGGTAGCTTGTCGGCGGCGGTCTTTGTTCACCAGCGGGTTGTTGGTGTAGTTTTCGTTGCTCATCTTCTAAATCCTATAATTTCTCTACTGCCTGTCAGGTCAGGATGCCGATTAATGGAATTCGCGTTGCACGCCGCCCATGGGCTTGGCTTCATAATGACGCAACAGGAAGTTGAGATTTTGCGCCAGGCTTGAACGCAGATCGTAAGGCATGACCAACTGGGAGATGGAGCCCAGGCTCAGCGCCTCTTTCGGGTTCATCAGCTCTTTCTCGTACTGAGCCGAGTACATGGCCTCTTGCTGTTTAACCCATTCGGCAACTTCTGCTGTAGCCTGCTCTCTGGCTTGGGCCTCCGATCCACCGGCGGCCTGCAGCTGATTGGTGCGTTCAGCGATCTTGCCATTCACAGCAGCACGCACCGCAGCCAGTTCTTTCTTGAAGACAAACTCCTTACCGGCATTCCCCATCACCGCCAGGCGGGTGGTGGGCAACGCCAGCACCACGTCGGCACCGGTGGCATAACTGTTGAACGCAGCGTAAGCACCACCAAAGGCGTTGCGCACAATCAACAGAATACGGGGAGTACGCAGATCGATGATGGCATCGAGCATGGCGCGCCCGGCCTGGACGATACCGTGACGTTCCTGATCCGTGCCGGGCAGGAAGCCGGTGGTGTCCTCGATGAACACAACCGGTATGTTGTACAGGTTACAGAAGCGGATAAAGCGGGCATTTTTGTAAGATGCCGCAATATCAATCTGGCCGGAGGACACAGCACTGTTGTTGGCCACCACACCAATGACGTTGCCGCCCATGCGGCCAAAGGCGCAGATGGTGTTCTGGGCACGGTCGGGTTGGAATTCAGTGTAATCACCGTGATCGCAGATCTGCTGAATCAGGATACGAATATCGATGGGCGTGTTGTAACCGGAAGACGAATTGAATGCTTTCTTGAATAGAATATCCGCATCCCAGGTTTTACGATCCAGTGGATCAGAGGTTTCCAGATACGGTGCCATGGTGCTGTTATTATCCGGAAAGTAGCGCAGCAGCTCTTTGGCTTTGCGCAAGGCAGACACCTCATCGGGTACCACGAAATCAGTCACACCGGACTGGCCATGCACACCGGGCCCGCCCAGCTCATCGGCGCTGACATCCTCACCCAATACCGACTTCACCACCCCCGGGCCGGTCAAGCCGAAGAAGGTGTCCTGGGGCTGGATCATAAAGCTGCCCTGACGGGGCAGGTAGGCGCCACCCCCGGCGTTGTAGCCGAACATACACATAATACTGGGCACCACACCGCTGATTTTACGCAGGGCGGTGAAGGCTTCGGCGTAGCCATCCAGGCCGCCCACACCCGCCGGGACAAAGGCGCCGGCGGAATCGTTCATGCCGATCAGGGGAATGCCACGCTCACCGGCCATTTTGATCAGGCTGGCCAGCTTGCGGCCGTTGGTGGCGTCCATGGAGCCGGCACGTACGGTAAAATCATGGCCGTACAGCGCCACATCGCGGCCTTCTATATTGACGATGGCGGTGACGATGGAAGCGCCATCCAGGTTCTTGCCCCAGTTCTGGTAGAGCACGATGGGGTCTTTGTCGGTGAGAACACGAATCCGCTCCCACACGGTCATGCGCTTTTTCAGATGCTGCTTTTCAATGGCTTTGACCCCGGCAGCCGTCTCTGGACGCTGCATGATCTCCCAGCCTTCTTTCAGGGATTCTTCATAGATACCGGGCTCCCGGACGATCTCGCCTGGAATTTTAAATTCTTTGGTTTCCGGTTCGTGAAAGGGGTTTTCCAATGATGGAACAAGCTTCTTCTGTATTCCCATGCTGTTACACGCTCTTTGGTTGAATCGCTGGAACTGTTCGCGGCTTTTCAGCAGTCTTGGGCGAGGGATCACCTCAAGCCAAAACCGGGATAGCAGAAAAACCTATTTAAGATCAGCGAGTTGTGTGCCGATATTAAAAAATCTGTATCTTGAGGGTGCTGCATTATTCAATTGCTTGACCGCAGAGTCAATTACCGTTTAGCTCATTCAGGCTGATGAAAAACAACACTGATGCCAATCTGCTCGTGGTCGGTACGCGGTTTTGGGGCCAGCCAATACCCCATTGAATTTACGGGCATTTTGCGCTCCCCAAGCCCCCCAGGACAAAAAGGTCGGCCATTATCCCATAGTTGCTGGCCATTTTCAGCTTTGTATTTTCGGGGCCTGTAGCCCCATAATGCGCGCCATGAATGTGATACTCATCCAGCCCCGGGAATGGGGCAGCAACAGCACCCACGGCCAGATTGTACTGGGCGGCGAACGGCATCGGCACATCCGCACCGTGCTGCAACCGGTGGTGGGTGATCAATTGCGGGTGGGGCTGCTTGGAGGGCATCTGGGCATGGGCCTGGTGCAGGCGGTGGATGAGCACAGCATCACCCTGGATGTGGCCTTCACCAGTCCGCCGCCTGCGGCATTACCCGTAACGTTGGTGCTGGCGCTGCCACGGCCCAAGGTCTTGCGCCGGACACTGCAGGCCTGCGCCACCCTGGGGGTGAAGGAAATCTACCTGATCAACAGTTATCGGGTGGAAAAAAGCTATTGGCAAACCCCGTTTCTGGAACCGGAGGCGGTGCAAAAATCCCTGCTGCTGGGGCTGGAACAGGCCCGCGACACCATCCTGCCCAGAATCCATCTGCGCAAGCGCTTCAAGCCGTTTGTGGAAGATGAACTGCCTGCCCTCGCCGCCGGCAAGGCCGCCTGGACCGCGCATCCGGTGCCGGACGCACTCCCCTGCCCCAGTACAATCAACGAGCCCTGCCTGCTGGCGGTGGGGCCGGAGGGGGGCTTTATCCAGTACGAAGTCGAGAAACTGGCAGCCGCCGGCTTCCGCACCATCGGCCTGGGCCCCCGTATTCTGAAAGTGGAAACCGCACTCCCCGCCCTGCTGGGCAAACTGTTCCTCTAGCAACACCCAGCAACACCCAGCACCACCGCTCGGGTATGCAACCCCAGACTTTCCTCCTTCCTAGACCTTAAAGGCGCCGAGGATGGATTTCAGCTGGGTGGCCTCCTGTGCCATGTCCTGGCTGGCCTGGGCGGTATCCTGCGCCTGGCGTGATGCCTGATCCACCGAATCCCGAATATCATGGATATTCTGGTCGATTTCATGAGCCACCTGGGCCTGCTGACTGACGGATACCGCTATCTGGCTGGTCATCTCCACCACCTCAGAAAGATCCTGCCGGATTTCATCAAACACGGCACCCACGGAACGGGAATCCTCCACGGTACTGGCCGCCACCTCACTGCTGTGCTCCATGGCGGTCACCGCCTGGTCGATCTTCTTCAGAAAATTATCGATGATGGCTTCGATGTTGCCGGTGGAATCCTGGGTGCGCTGCGACAGGGAACGCACTTCATCCGCCACCACCGCAAAGCCCCGCCCCTGCTCGCCAGCGCGGGCGGCCTCGATGGCGGCATTCAACGCCAACAGATTGGTCTGGGCAGCGATGGATTTAATCTGGTCAATGACCTGGGCGATTTTCTGGCTGTCCTGGGCCAGTTCATTGATGGTGGCACTGGTAAGCTGAATATCATCGGACAGGGAACTCACCTGTTGCAGGGAAGCACCCACCTGCTCACTGCCACGTTGCGCTTTGCCACTGGTGGTGGTTACCGCATCCTCGGCGCGCTTGGAGTAATCCGCCACCCCCTGCACGGTGTTGGTCAGCTCGCTGATGGCCGCCGCCACCTGTTGGGTTCGATCCGTCTGCGCCTGCATACCGGCACTGCTGTGTTGCGAGTACCCACGCACGTTTTCCGCCAGGTTCATCACTTCATCGGCGCTGGCCGATACCTGGGTCACCAGCTCGCGTACCCGCTCAGTGCTGAGATTAAAGCGCATAATAAGGCGCCCCATTTCATCATTGCTGCGCTGCTCAAGACGCACGGTCATATCCCCTTCCGCCATGCGTGCAGCACCACTGCGCACTTGCTCGATGGCATCGTTCAAGGCCACATAAAACGACGCGTAGGCGTAGGCGGTCAGCAACAGGAGAAACACCAGCCCCACCACCAACTGCACGGTACGGTACACCACAGCCTGTTCTTTGGCGGCAATGTTCTGCTCGGCCAGCGTCAGTAACTGATCACCGAATGCCATCTGCTGATCCATGGACTGGGTCATGCGATCAAAGTAGGCCTGCCAACCAATATCAAACCTGGCCGCCATCACCACCTTTTCATCCACAAAGTTGCGGGTTGCGGCAATCTGCTCTATCAGAGAGGCCAGCGCCGGGGCCACCGTTGCAGCGCTCTCCGCGGGCAGAATATTGTCAACGGTAACCGGAAATTCATTTTGGAACCGTTCCAGTGCAAACAGGTTTTTTTCCAGCGCCTCCAGGGTAAAACCATCCAGATAGGCGTAGGTCAGGCCGTAAGAACCGATGGCCCGCAAGCGGCTGTTCAGATCGCTGAGCCGGACCAGGTGCCGTGTGACCAGATCCAACATACCCGCCACCGCCTTATCACTTTCCAGATTCAGGCGGCTTTGTTCAAACTGGTACTTGATGATGGCCTGCAGCGTGGTCACCGGGCCGTTCATGGCACTGTAGGTAAACTCCGGCCCCTCTTCATTGTTGACAGCGATCTCACTGAGCCCCGCCACCTGCTCCCGCAGGCGCGCCATCTGCTGCCGGAAGCCATCATCCCGGGCAAGACGCTGTGGCAGCGCCAGCACCCGGTCAATGGCCGACAACGCCTGGCGGGTTAGCGCCTGCTCTTTGTCGCGCGCATCCGGTTGGCGACGAACATTGGATACCACCCGCATATCACGTTGCTGTTCCAGCAGGCGCTTGACCCCCATCAGCTCCGCAATCAGCGTGAGCCCTTCTCTCTCCCGCTCTGCATTTTGAACCTGGATGGTGGAATCGCGCACCATGATTGCGCTGAAGATCAGCAGAGGTACGTAGAACAACAAACTGATGATAACGAACTTCTTGGCGAAACTAACCCGTGAGATCAGGGCGATACCGGGCCCCAAAAGCGACTTCATGGACAACAACCTCGGTTATTATTTTTTAACGCTGCATTATTGGAGTATAGCAACGCTGGGCAAAGCGCCAGCTGCTGCGTCTGCCCGGGATTGGTCTATTCTGTAGAGAGGAGTGGCGGATCACTCCGCCGGTTGATAATCACAGGAGCGCAGCGTATGAATCACAAGGAAAGCCTGGAAATCGCAGAGAGCCTGAGGCGTCAGGCGCGTAAATCAGTGTCCAAGTTCCAGACCGAGCTGGACTTGAAAGGCGGTTTGGTGGATGCGATGCGCAACTACGGTGAAAGCGCCTTGTACGGCAGAATTATGCTGGAATTACTGGAGCCTATTTTTAACGCCCTGGAACGGGAGGATGTGAAGCAGGCAGAGAAAGACATTGAGCGCTACCTGGCCGAGCGCAATGAATTCCTCACCGGCATGAAACCCTGGGTACCCAGCTCCACGGATCTGATGGACAACATGCTCAACATGGTTAACGCCACCGTGATTGCCGACCTGATCGAGTCATTCAAGGATTAGAAATCCCTGCGGGGCCGGCAAGCTCGGTAAAAAATCATTTCACACCGTCACAAACATTTCCGTTATCCTTCCCATAGGCCGGATTTTTGTTCGATCCGGCCAGCCGTGTGCCGCCACCGGCTACCCAAAACCAAAATCGCAATAAAAACAATAACTAGGCTGCAACCGTCTGATTATGTTACTGAAGACAAAATTCTACGCACCACCTATCCGCGACAATGCCATCCCCAGGCAGCGCCTGTTGCAGCGCCTGGGATCGCCACAACCCGGCCAGGTGACCCTGATCCATGCCCCCGCCGGGTATGGCAAGACCACCCTGGCAAAACAATGGCTGGACACCCTGGGCAATCCCTATTACTGGCTGTCCCTGGACCCGCAGGATAACGAGCCCCAGCGCTTCTGGCGCTATGTGTGCGCGGCACTGGGCCCGGACATTGCGGATAAAGCACAGGCCCAGTCAGCAGAAGATCACATCATCAAGCTCATTAATTATTGCCAAGATTGCGCCTCAAAAACGCTGCAGGTGCTGGTCATGGACGACTTCCACTGCATCCAGGAAAGTCACCTCATGGAACAGGTAAGTTGGTTCTTGGACCGCCTGCCCCGCAACCTGCACATCGTGATTACCTCCCGCTGCTTACCGCAGATTCACGTACCCCGGCGCCGGGTGCGCCATCAGCTGATTGAAATCGCTGCCCAGGAGCTCTGTTTTCAGTCCACCGAAACCGAGCGTTTTCTGCAGCAAACCCTGCGCCTGAACCTGCCCGCCGACACCATCCACGCGCTGCACAATCAGACCGAAGGCTGGGCAGCGGCGCTGCAATTGGCGGGGTTGTCCATCAAGGATGACGATTCTGCACAGGCGCAATGGCTGACCCGCAGCCGCAACCAAACCATGATGGACTATCTGGCGGAGGAAGTGTTGGCCAGCCAACCGGGCTCCATTCAACAGTTTCTGCTGCACGTCACCCAGGTACGTCGCTTCAACCTGCCACTGTGTGAGTTCGCCCTCTCCGACCTGCCTGACTGCCCGGTGAAAGAGAGTCTGCAGCACCTGCAACAGAACAACCTGTTCCTCATCCCTCTGGATGAAGACGGCGTCTGGTTCCGCTTTCACGACCTGTTTCGCGAGAACATCCAAAACCTGGCGCGCAAACTGATTCCGGATTCCCTGCGCCAGTTCCTGCGCCAGTCCGCCAACTGGTTTATGACAGCCGGTGATGCAGAGGAGGCCATCTACTGCCTGATTCAGGCGCAATTATGGGATGACGCCGCCGACCTGATCGAGGAATTGGGCGTATCGCGCATGCTGGCAGGCAAAAATGAATCCCTCAACTGGTGGCTGAACCGTTTGCCGGAGCACACCATAACGCAACGGCCCAAGCTGGCGCTGATCAAGGCCTGGACCCTGTTTTGCACCGAACGGGTAACCGAGGCCGAGCCGTACTTGAATCAGGCAGACCAGCTGCTGCAAGGCACCGACCACGCCGCACTGCGTACCCAGATTCTGGTGTTTCGTGCCCATATCGCCCGCTTCCGCGGTGATGAAGAGAACGCCGCACACTGGTCTGCGTTGGCCATGAAGCAATCCGCCGCCCAGGCGCAGGATCTCAACGCCGTCACCCTGTTTGCCATGGGGCTTGAGCAATACCAGAACGGTCAAACCCACCACACACGCACGTATATGGAGCAGGCCCTGAGTGCCGCCTACCAGGAACAAAACTATTTTTGCGCGCTGTCGGTGTCGATCATGCTGGCCCATGTGTACTTTCAAAGTGGATTTACCCCCAAAGCCCTGGCGGTATTGGAAGAAACCCGCCACTGGCTGTTGCAGCACGGCCAATGCGAGGCACAACTGGATCACTGGCAGAATATTCTTTACGTCACCATCTATCGGGAAACCCGGCAGCTGACGAAAGCGCGACAGGCCCTGCACCCACTGCTGCAGTTGCAACAGGAGGGGGCTGAAAACGGCCATAGCGCGCTGATCAATCTGATGCACGCTGTGATTCTGGCCGGTGAAGGCCGGTGGGAAGAGGCTTTCGCCTGCACCGCGGCGGGCGAAAACCAGATGGCTCAGGATCAAAGCCACTGGTCCGCCATGTCCCCTGATCCGGAGATGATTCGCGCCATTCTTCACCTGCAAAAAGGCGACATTGCGCAGGCCTTACAATGGGCCCGGGACAACGAAGCGCGGCTGCAGGGCAACCTGCGCTTTGCCACCGAAGAAGAACGCATCATTCTGGCGCGCTGTTACGCCCTGAACGGCGAGCGGGATAAAGCGCTGACGCTGCTGGAACAGATAATCGACGCGACCACCCGCCAGGGGCGACTGATCAACAAAACCAGGGCATTACTGACCATTGCCATCGTCCACAGTCATCACCGGGAATGGGACGCCGCGGCCGATGCCCTGCTCAACGCCATCCGTTGCGCCGCCACGGCGCAGTACTACCAGATGTTCTTTGATGAGCATTCCTTTTTACAACCAGCCCTGTTGCGCCTGCAGGAACAAGGGCATCAGGGCTGGTGGCAGGCGGCCATCGTCAACTCAGCAGCAGAAAACCCTCTGCCGGAGCCCCTCACCAACCGGGAGTTGGAAGTGCTCAACCTGATCGCCGTTGGCCATCGCAATCAAGCCATTGCCGATTCGCTGCACATCGCCCTCACCACCACCAAAGCCCACATCCGCCACATTTACGAGAAGATGGCCGTGCAAAGCCGCACCCAGGCCGTGGCCCGGGGCCGCGAGCTGGGATTGATTCAGTAAGCGTTCTCTCTCGATCAGGGGCTCTCTGTTGATTGGGGGCTACCTGTTAATTGGTCGCGCCGCCTACAGAATATAGGGAATCACCGCCCGCCGATCTTTGGGGTAATCGCTGAAGGTTTCCTGATACCAGCGATGATTGGCCAACGCCCTGGGGACCAGATTGGCCATAGTGAACACCACGAACGACAATCCCGCCAACGACCAACTGGCCAGGGCAAACCCGCTCCAGGTAATGATTTCACCCAGATAATTGGGCATGGACACCCAGCGGAAACCAAGGCCATAGGGGATCTGATATTCACCGGGGTTGTTCTGCCGCAATGCCCGCAGTATGCGATCGGATTGCTTGTTAAGAAAATAGCCGAACGCAAATAACACCACTCCGCCAATAAAGCGTGGATCGGTCAGCCAATCCTGCGTCAGATGATCCGCATAGTGAGAAATGTAGGCGCCGTTCAGATAGCCATTGATGCCGCAATACAGTGAGCCCAGCGCAATCACCAGCGCAGTGGTGCGGGAACCCGGTTTCACCCTGATCTGAAACGGATAAATAAACGAGCGATGCACATAATGCAGTTGCCACATGAGCATCAGCAGCAGTGGTACCGGCTGCCATGCCTGCGCACCGGAAAAATAAAAATAGAAAAACACCAGGCTGGCGGGCGATTCCATCAACACCCAACCCAAGCGCACGGGAATGGTTGGCCCCCAACCGCTGCTCTGGTGCCGGCCATAGGGTGCATTAACAAACAACAACAGCAGCACGGTGATCAGCGCACTGGCGAACACGGCCACCAACAGGGCATTGAATACAAAATTTTCAGTCATGATCTGGCCATACGAAACAACAACCAGGCCAGCAGCGAGAAAGCAATGCACTCCGTAACGGGTAACACCCACCACTCGCGAAACGGCCCATGGGGAAAGAGCACAGTGCCAACACGCATCAGCCCCAGCAACAACATGCCCAGGGCCGATGCCGACAGTAACTGCGCGCGGCCGACACCGGCCTCATCCGCGCACGCCAGAACACGCCCCCACACTACCAGGGCAGCACCGGCCGTGGCCAGGCTATACAAGATCATGCCTGGATCCACCACACCGGCCTGCTGCAATGCAGCCTCCGACTGGAACCACTGCGGCATGGGCAAATACAACAGATAAACTGCCCACAACGCCACACCCAAGCCGATCAAGACACTGGAAAACACTTTCAGCCCGGGGGCTGCGGCACCGCCGGTCATGCTTCCAGGGCCGCCGCGTGGGTATTGCTGGCCGATTCCTCACCTGCCATCGGTGCTGCCATTTTTTGTTCGGGAATGGGGTTAAAGGCGTCGACGGAATAGGTTCTGGATTCATTCCAGGTATCCGGCACATCGGCAATATCCACATAGAACTGGTTATACCACTGACGTAGCTTGTGAATGGGGCCATCGCCATCACACAGCACCGGATTATCCACCCGCTTCTTGGTATGCCAGAACGCCACGTCTTCAAAAAATGCCTGCTGGGTCAGTTCCACATAGCCTTTCACCATGGCATCGCAATCGGCCTGGCTCATGCCGGGGAACAGTTTCACCATCACCCCGAAGCGCAAGTCAAAACTTTCGGTGGAGGTGGGAATATGGCTCACCAGTAATTTGGACTGTACCGGCACGCCGTTCATCTCGCCGCTCATCTCGGTAATCATATAGGCGGGGCCATAATAGGTTGCCGTGGTGGTGAGAATGGAATCCCCCGCCAACCGCGGGCTTTTGCCTTCCATGTGTTGCACACACATGTGCTTGTGAAAGGTGTTTTCAAATTTCAACGCGGCCGAGGCATGCACCGGGCCAAAGTGAGCCTTGTCGGCCATGTTGTCCACCAGCTCACGGCAGTTGGTCTCGATGGGGATCAGCACCATCTCCCAATCCGACCACTCACCATTACCACATTCTTCAATCAGCGGTGGCAACTGCTCGGCAATGGGCAGATTATTTTCAGGGTCGTGATACACAAACGCCATGCCGTTGCGTTCCAGGGTGGGCCAGGGTTTGATGCAGGCTTTGGCCGGGATTTTTTTGGCATAGGGAATATCGTCACACACGCCATCCTCCCCCCAGCGCCAGGCATGCATGGCACAGCGAATGGAATTGCCTTCCACATAACCCTGCGCCAGATCCGCGCCCATATGGGGGCAGTAGCCATCGAGTACGATCAGCTGGTTATCTTCACCCCGGTAGGCCACCAGCTTGGTGCCGAAGTAATTCAGCGCAACCGGTTTACTGCCGTAATCCACCGCCTTGCCCAAACAATACCAACCACGGGCGTAACGTTCTTCAACTGGGGCGGCTTCTATTCTCGCGTACTTGCTCATGATGCTCTCCTCCGGGGCGTCGATCTTTTTTTATTGTGATGTGCTCATCGATGGCGTCACTATAGCGCCATTTCCCACTTAAGTATACAGCGTATACTTAAAAGCAAAACTTCTCTCCCGTCCACGCTACTATCGCCCTTGTATTTTTGCAACCATAATGCAAATATAGTTTTATAATAACAAAACCTGATACAACTACGCCTGATAAAACAACGCTCCATAAGAGGACAGCACATGACCGATTCGGCCCACATGAAGCAAGCGGTTGAAAACTATATCAAAGCCATCAGCACAGAAGATTTCGACATGATCCGTGAGATCTATGCCGACAATGGCACGGTGGAAGACCCGGTGGGTACACCACCCCACGAAGGCATTGATGCCATTATGAAATTCTATAGTGCGCTGAAAGGCATGGGCGTAAAACTGGAACTGACCGGCGCCATTCGCTGCGCCGGCAAGGCGGCGGCGTTTCCCTTCCAGGCCAAAATCGGACCGGTGACCATGGAGGTCATCGACGTGTTCGAATTCGATGACCAGGGCAAGGTGGCATCCATGCGGGCTTATTGGGGAGCTGAAAATCGCTACTGAGGAAACAGTCGCCCCAGCGGCAGAGTGAGCGGGGTGCGCGATCTTCCACCCCGCCTGCCCTGCGTCTGCTGATCACCATCACATGGCTGAACGGGTCACATGGCTGAACGGGAGCCGCCATCGATAAAGATATCTTCACCACTGATGTAACTGGCTTCACTGGAACCCAGGAACGCCACCAGTGCCGCCACTTCTTCCGGCGTGCCGCGACGGCTTAAGGGATGCAGATTCGCCAGCAGCCGTTTGTTGATGTTTTCAGGGAAACGGATATTGGCCACCAGTGGTGTTTCAATGCCACCGGGGCAAATGATATTGGCGCGGATGCCGTCGGCCTCAAACTCCTGCGCCATGCATTTGGTGATGGCTGCCACCGCTGCTTTGGAGGCACAGTAGGCGGTTTGATACGCGGTCATCACCTTGGCATTCAGTGACGCAAAGTTGATGATGTTACCTTTGGTTTTGCGCAAATGCGGAATCGCTTCACGGCAAATGATGAAGGTGCAGTTGAGATTGATGGTCATGATGCGATTGAAGATCTCGCTGGTCAGCTCTTCCAGATGATAAAACCCGGCGATGCCCGCCGCGTTCACCACCACATCAATCTGGCCGAAAGTATCCACTGCTGTTTGCACCAGCGCCTTGCAGGAGGCCTCATCCATGGCGTTGAAGGTAACCGCCCGACACACACCGCCGGCGGCATCGATTTCCGCTGCGGTGGCCTGATTGCCTTCCTCATTCACATCCCCCAGGATGACTTTGGCGCCCTCGGCCGCCAGGCGTACCGCTGCTGCTTTCCCCATGCCGGAGGCGGAGCCCGTTACCAGGGCAACCTTGTCTTCATATCGTTTCATTGTTGTCTTACTCCAATATTTTGTTATTGGTTTGCAATCGCCGGCAAGACCGTTCCGGTGACGGCAGCAATCTGTTCTGATCTAAACAGCATAGCCGCCATCCACAAACAACAGTTGGCCGGTCACGTATTTTGAACGGTTGGAGGCAAAAAAAGCGGCGGCTTCGGCGATGTCCTCCGGCTGCCCGAAATGTTTCAGGGGCAAGGTGGAAAGCACTGCCTCTTTCCAGGCTGCATCAAACACACCTTCCGCTTCCAGCCGCTTGAATATGCCGGTTTCAATCACCCCCACCGCCACACTGTTGGCGCGGATGCCGTGCACACCTTCCTCTTTCGCCAGGTATTGCACCAACGCCTCATTGGCCGCTTTGGGTGCCACCGACAACACATCACGGGGCGGGGTTCGGCCCAACCCCGCCGATGAAATGTGCACCAGCGAACCACCGCCATGGGCACGAAAATGCGGAATAATATTTTTTACAATACGGAAAAAACCGTTCAGATCCCCGGCAATCACCTCTTCCCACTGCGCATCGGTGACATCCGCCAGAAACGGCTGCTTGATATCCGATCCGGCCGCCACCACCACGCTGTGCAGGCGCTTATGCCGCTGTGCCGCCTCGGTAATGGCCTGAACAATTTGCGCCTTATCTGCAATATCCACCTGATGAATGGTGCAGGCCACCCCCAACTCGGCGATGGTGGCCGCCGCCGCTTCCGCCCGCTCCCGGTTGGAGCGGTAGGTAATGGCAACGTCGCTGCCACCCTGGGCGATGCGGGTGGCAATGGCGGCACCAATGCCACCGCTGCCGCCGAATACCAGGCTGGCACCTTGATCAAATTCCTGAGCGAGCGTCATATCCCTATCCTCTGTGTTGGTTAAACCTGAACCGCCGGCTGGGGCGACTTACCAGGCGCTGCGGTGGCTCTGCTGATCTGCGCCACATCCTGCTGCTTGGCCGCGTGCCTGGCCGCCAGATAACCGAAGGTCATGGCGGGCCCCAGGGTGGCACCGGCGCCGGGGTATTTGCTGCCCATCACCGATGCGGCAGAGTTACCAATGACGTACAAACCGGGAATCACCTCACCGGATTCATCCACGGCACAACCGTTGGGGTCGGTCAGTATGCCGCCCTTGGTACCGATGTCACCGGGGTGAATGGGCAAGGCATAGAACGGCGCCTCCGCGATGGGGGCAATGCAGGGATTGGGGTGGGTGCGGGCATCGCCGTAGTAGCGATCGTAGTAACTTTCACCGCGATGGAACTCCGGATCAACACCGCTTTTGGCGTATTCATTGTTTTTGCGCACCGTTTCCTGCAATCCTGCAGCATCCACTCCGATTTTTTCCGCCAGGGCCTGCAGGCTGTCGGCTTTCACCAGCACGTCCCACACCCGCTTGGCAATGCGGTTATCCGGCATGGAATAGCCCGGTGGTATGGGGCCGAAGGGAAATTTCTTGCGGAAGGTGGCATCAAACACCACATAGGAAGGAAACGTCGGTTCCTGCGGTTTGTTCTGGGTATAGAACGCAAGGCCCGATTCCAGATAAGGGGCCGCTTCATTCTGAAAACGCTTACCGGCTTTATTCACGATCACCAAACCCGGCAGGGAGCGTTCGGCAAAGATGACATAGGGGCGATCCCACTTTGGAATTTTTACCGAGGGAGCCCACCAGGCGTGTGCCATCAAATCGGTTTGGGCACCGATCTTCATGGCCGCCTGAATGCCGTCGCCGGTATTGTTGGTTTGCGATCCGCTCCACTCCGGGTTGGTGGGCTGGGGCAGATACTGCTTGCGCATTTCCAGGTTATGCTCAAAACCGCCGGCACCGATCACCACCCCTTTGCGGGCTCGCACCCGCAGCGGGCGCCCCTCTTTATTGATCACGGCCCCCAACACCACACCGTTTTCCTCGATCAGGGATGCCATGGGGGCGTTCAACCACAGCGCGATGCCCTGCTCCAACATGGACCAGCGCAGGCGGCCGATAAGGGCGTTGCCCATGGTCAGGCGCCGGGAACGTTTGCCCTGCAGGCGGCCGGGGATATCCAGGTAGTAGCGCAACGCCATCATCACGGCGGTCCACATCCAGCCTTTGGCCTGGGTCAGAAACGCCCGCCCTTCTTTCATGGTCATGGTGAGTTTGCCGGCCACCAGCACCTGGGGTGGCGGTTCCCGCAGTTGGCGAAACGCCTGTTTCAGATGGCGGGCATTCACCGGCAGGGGTTGGTGGGTGCGGTGGCCTTCTTTACCACCGGGCATCTCCGGATAGTAATCCGAATAGGGTACCGGCTCGAACGCCACCCGGCTGTGGCGCGCCAGGTATTCCAGCATCTCGGGGGCTTTTTCCACGTAGGCACGCAGGCGCGCCTCCGACACCTCATCGCCGATCACCGCCTTTAGATAGGTAAGCGCCTCTTTGGCAGAATCCTGTACCCCCTCGGCGCGGGCGTAATGGCTGTTGGGAATCCAGATACCGCCCCCGGACATGGCCGAGGTACCGCCATACTGCGCGCTTTTTTCCACCACCAGCACGTCTTTACAACCTTCCACCCGGGCCACCACCGCCGCCGTCAACGCACCGGCTCCAGAGCCAACCACCAGAACATCCACCTCCTGATCAAATTGACTGTTATCCTGTGATTCAACGGCGCTGACTGGCATGGGCTTTCACCTCTTGTTTTGGCGTTTTTATTATCTCCGTTGCGCTCATTATAAGTTTTCAGAACATTTATGCAATAATATTGCAAATTAATTGTATATTTGATTTGCTATAGCCATATCATCCAAAAACAACAACAAGGACACCGCCATGACAGGGGACACAATGTCGAGCATGACACCGAATGGAATCAGCTATTTAAAAGGGCCCGCCAACCAGCCACTGCTGAGCGAAACCATCGGCCAGTGCCTGGACCGGATCACCGCCGGGCACCCGGATCACGAAGCATTGGTGGTTCGCCACCAGGGGATTCGCTGGACCTATGCCGAATACCTGCATGAAATCAACCGGCTGGCCACCGGCCTGCTGAACCTGGGCGTAAAACCGGGTGACCGCATTGGTATCTGGTCCCCCAACCGGGTGGAGTGGTGCCTGACCCAGTTTGCCAGCGCCAAAATCGGCGCCATCATGGTGTGCATCAACCCGGCCTACCGCCTGTACGAACTGGAGTACGCTCTGAACAAGGTGGCCTGCAATGTCATCATCAGCGCAGAACGTTTTAAAACCAGCGAGTATCTGACCATGCTCAACCAACTGGCTCCGGAGCTGCAGCACTGCGCCCCGGGCCAGCTGAACGCGGCCAAACTGCCCCACCTCAGCACCGTGATTCGAATGGGGGACACAGCAAGCCCCGGCATGTACAACTTCGATGCGGTATGCAGGCTCGGCACCGAATCCGACTACAGCCGCCTGCAGGCCCTGAGCCAGCAATTGCAGCCCACCGATGCCATCAATATCCAGTTCACCAGCGGCACCACCGGCAGCCCCAAAGGCGCCACCCTCACCCATTCCAATATCCTCAACAACGGCTATCAGGTGGGTCAGGGGATGCACCTGACCGCGCAGGATCGCTTATGCATTCCGGTGCCCCTGTACCATTGTTTCGGGATGGTGATGGGTAACCTGGCCTGCCTCACCCATGCCGCCACGGCCGTATTCCCCAGTGAGGCCTTTGAACCGCAGGCAGTACTGGATACCGTGCAGGCAGAACGCTGCACCGCGCTGCATGGAGTACCCACCATGTTCATCGCCGAGCTGGACAGCCCCGGATTCGATCAATACGATCTGTCCTCCCTGCGCACCGGCATCATGGCCGGCAGCCCCTGCCCGGCGGAGGTCATGCGCAAGGTCATCGCCCGCATGCACATGCAGGATGTCACCATCATGTATGGCCAGACGGAAACCAGCCCGGTCAATCATATGACCGCCATCGACGCACCATTGGAGAAACGCTGCGAAACCGTCGGCAAAGTGGGCCCCCACCAGGAAGTCAAAATCATCGACAGCGACGGCCACACCGTGGCGTTGGGTGAGAAAGGCGAGCTCTGCTGCCGCGGCTACTCGGTGATGCAGGGTTACTGGGATGATGAGGAGAAAACCGCGGACACCATCGATGCCGATCAGTGGCTGCACTCCGGCGATCTGGCGGTCATGGATGACGAAGGCTACGTACGGATCGTGGGCCGCATCAAGGACATGATCATCCGGGGCGGGGAAAACGTTTACCCCCGCGAGGTGGAGGAGTTTCTGTATACCCACCCGGACATACAGGATGTGCAGGTATTCGGCATACCCGACAGCAAATACGGCGAGGAAATCTGTGCCTGGGTCAAAACCCGCCCGGGTGCCACGCTCACCGAGGCAGACATCAAAGACTTTTGCCGCGACCAGATCACCCATTTCAAAGTGCCCCGCCACATCCGCTTTGTGGAGGAATACCCCATGACGGTGACCGGCAAGGTGCAGAAATTCAAGATGCGTGAAGCCATGGTCAGTGCGCTGCAAGGGGCCACGGCAACGGCATAATGCCTGTTTCGATATAAAAAATGGCGGCTTTTTTGCAGACATTTTGCAAATTTCGCTACAATAGCGAGGCCGCTGTGGTTAGCCGCCACCCGGTTTGATCCTAAACACAGGTTTGATTCCACATACAGGAACCTACATGAGCGTCACCAAGACCAACACCTTTATGCAAGCCGGCAGCCGGGGTAAATCCCGCCGTGGCCGCACCCCCTCCATTGATATGGAAAAAATTGAAAACGCGGTCAGGGAGGTGGGAGCCCAGATGGAAGACATCTCCATGAAGGATGTGGCGGACTATCTGGGGGTCAACGTCACCACCCTGTATCGGCATGTGGGCGGCATTGACGGCCTGCGCCGGATTCGGGCATCGCTGTCGCGCAGCGACCTGCCGGCCCTGCCACCCGCGAAGGGGCACACCTGGCAGAGCTGGTTGAAAGTTCTGGCGGATTACTACCGCCAGGCGCTGCTGCAGCACCCGGATCTGCTGGATTTTGTGCAGGCCGCACTGGATCCGGATTTTCTCAACCTGGAGCAGGAAGCCAGCATTCTGGTGAAGTTCGGTTTTGAACCCCGGGCCGCCCTGCTGGCCCACAGTTTTCTCATCACCACCATTACCGGCTATGTGCAACAAGAGCTGCAGACCATCGAAGAAGCACGCAGTGGTTATGCGCCGTACTACAGCCGGCTGTTCCAGAATCTGGATGCCCACCCCGATCGCCTGCCCACCCTCAGCACCGTCAACCTGAGCCAGCGGGATCTGGATCGGGATGTGAACTTTAAATCCATTATTCACTATGCCATTGCCGGTATCGCCTGCCAAAAAGGTGCCCCCAGCGACCCGGATAAAAAGCTGTAATTAAAACCCATTGCTGTAGAGACGCGCCCACTAATGGCTGCCAATAAACTTCGTAAAAGTGCCCTGTCACGGGACAAGATCGTCAACGCTGCCTTCAAACTGGCCATGAAGGATCCCCTGAACGCCCTGAGCATGCGCAAGATCGCCACGGTTCTGAAAGTGACCCCCATGGCCATCTACAAATACTTTGAAGATAAAAATGAACTGACCGCCGCGGTGATCGACAAGGTGATGCTGGAAAGCCGCCTGGTGCCCGACGACATCGATCCCAAGGATTGGCAGCAATGGCTGCGCACCTCGTTTCTGCGCATGTGGGATGCTTACGCCAGCGCCCCCAACATGATTCAGTACATGACCCACGCCACCAGTTTCGGCCCCGCCGTATTGCGTTGGCAGAACGAAACCCTGGGCGTACTGATCAACGCCGGGCTCACCCCCAAACAGGCGCTCACCGCCCACGCGGCCCTTTCCGAACTGGCCACCGGCAGCAACATTCTGATTCCGGTGCGGGAGCAAGGCATCGAAACCGTGTTCCCCAGCATCTGGCAAGCCATTAAAAAAGGCACCGTGCCGGATATGGAAGACATCAGCAACGCCCAGTCCACGGTGGAAGCCTACCCCTGGTTACTGATGTGCGGCCAGGCCATGATGGAAGACATGCACGACAGCCGCCGTGCCTTCACCAACGAAATGGATTTGATCCTGAACACCCTGACCCACCAGATCAGCGACAACAAAAAACAGCTGAAAAAGAGCAGGAAACAGTAGCGGCACCGCCAGCACTCCCCCGGCCCTCCTCACCCCACGGCGTCAGCGGCATCCAGCGGATAGACATGAACCGGGATGAATTTGTGGTAGGGCGTCCGTGAAAACGGATCACAATGGGTTCCCGACACCAGCCGATTCAACTGCGGGCCCTGCGGGTCACCATTATTGAAGCGCGCACCATAACCGTGGGGCAGCGTCACCACCCCCGGCTGCACGCTGTCATCCAGGCTCACCACCACCTCGACCTGGCCATGGGCGGATTCACAGCGCGCCCGATCCCCCGCTTTTAAACCCAGGGTGCGGGCATCCGCCGGATGCAGACGCAAGGCACCATCGTGATCCACCTTGCGCCATCCGGGGTCGCGGAAAATCTGATTGGCGTTGTAGCTGCGCCGCTCCCCCGCCATCAGAATAAAGGGATAGTCCAGGGCCGGGTCTGCATATTGGCCAAGCCGCTCCCATTCCGCCAGCATCTCGGGAATCTGCAGATGAATTTTCCGGTCTTTGGTTTTCACCAGCGATCACACCTCATCAAACCGGTGCACACTGAACACCACACCGGAGCGCTGCGCCAATATGGTTTTAAACAGACGCGCTCCCAGCGTCAGCCGGTTGCCCCGGTGACCGGCCCGACGTACCGCCTGGGGAAACTGATTGGCGTAAGCCAGGCACAGGGGCAGCAACAACGCCGCCGCCGCGGCACCCTGTGGCAACTGCGGCCCCAGTGTGCGATACAGCAACGAGGCGGCATAGGGCACCCAATGACGCTGACGGGCCAGGGTAGCCGCCAGCGCAGCCATGTACCCCAGGTGCAACCCGGCCCGGGGTTCATGGCGCGCCACCCGTGACAGCCACGGCAGGGAGGTGGGCAGCTCCCCCATGTATTCCAGCAGCCGGGTATAAATCTCCGGCTCCGGCAGAGTACTGGCAAAGGGCTTGAACAGCGGGTGCCGCAGGTGAAAGGCGTTGGCAGGAAACTCCAGGTTGAAACCGGTGAATTCCCATTTTTCAAACTGCGATGCGGCCGGCAACACATAGTGCGCCAGGCGCGCGGTTTCGGTCATCGCCACATCCACCACCACCAACAGTTCCAGGGCGCCAAAGGCCGCTTCATAGCGGGCGGTATCCGCCCAGGTCAACAGCGGATTGCAACTGTCCACGATCATCGCCCGAATACGGTCCTCACCGGCCTGCAGAATCTCATCCGGCAGAATGTTGGGCGGCAAAATGCCGGACACCGGAAACATCTGATGATAGGCGCTGCTCTTGATACGCGGATTGCGTTCATCGGTGTGGGACAGTATCGGGATCAGGCTGCTGTGGAGATTATTGCCGCCGGGTTTACCGAAGTGCCCGCACAGCAGGTAAAACAACTTTTCCAGATAACCGTTCAGGGTGGTGTGCAATGAATGCTGAATCCCCAAATCCACCCGCATACATCCGGCCCGGGCCCGGGCATAACCCCGGGCCACTCTATAGACATCCGCCTCGGGCACTCCGGTGCGGGCAATGTAGTTATCAATCGGCACCGACAGCAGCATGGCCTCCACTGCCTCAAAACCGGTACAGTGCTGCTCGATAAAGGCTTGATCGTGCAGCCCCTCCCGCACAATGATGGCCAGCATGGCACTGAGCAGATAGGCATCGGTGCTGGGCTTCAATTGCAAATGAATGTCCGCCTGTTTGGCGGTTTCCGTGACCCGGGGATCAATCACCACCATGGTGCGGGCAGGGTCTTTTTTAATGGCCTTCAAGGTATCCCGCGCATTGGGAATACCGTGGGACTGGTACGGATTGCAGCCCAAAAAAATCACATAATCACTTTCCTCGACATCTTCTGTGGTATGACAATCCTGGCGCCCGAACAGACGCCCGTTCACCCAGAAATCACCGGTTTTTTCCTGGCCCAGGGAATTGTAATTTTGGTGACTGCCCATGGCGGCACGAATCTGTGCCAGATAGGCGCCCCCCATATGATTGCCCTGGCCACCACCACCGGCGGTGGCAAAGGCCTGGCCCCCGTGGCGGCTGCGAATGGCCTGCAGGCGTTGGGCGATATCGGTCAGCGCCTCATCCCAGGACACCGGCACAAAACGGCCATCGGCCTGCCGCTGCAAGGGCTGGCTCAGACGATCCGCATTATTCTGATAATGCTCCAGGCGCGCCGCCTTCTGGCAAACATAGCCTTTCGACAGGGGATGATTCGGATCCCCTTTGATACGGGCCAAACGGCGGCCGTCGGTTTCCACGCTGAGCCCGCAATTGCGGGAACACAGGATGCAGGCAGTCACGTCAGCAGTCATGGGCGTTCTCCGATGGCAGTTTGCAAATCAGTCAGTAGAATGGGCCCACAGCGCATTGGCAATGCACAGGCATCGTGCCTGATTATTGGCCAATGCCCCTTGCACCCATTAAACTATGCCAAATGGCATAATTTATCAGAGACTAACTATGACAGATGACATAGTCAATCCTATTCCACCAAAAAAGCGCGCCAATACCCGCAAGCGACTGGTGGCCGGAACCGCCGACCTGATCCGCCGCAAAGGGCTGAACGCCACCAGCCTGCGGGATGTGGTGGGCCATGTGGAAGCCTCCCGTGGTGCCATTCCCCACCATTTTCCCGGTGGCAAACACCAGCTATTGGTGGAGGCTGTGCAATTTGCGGGTGAGCAGGTTTCGGTGCCCCTGGGGCAGGTATTGGAATCCCAGGGCAGCGTGCGGGGGCTGGCCAGCTTTATGACACAGTGGGGCAAAATGCTGGAGGACAGCCAGTTTGATGCCGGTTGCCCGATTCTGGTGGCGGCGGTGGAACCCTACGATGGCGAGGATCAGCCTATTCCGGGCTTGGGCAGCCTGCGGGAGAAAACCAATCAGGTGTTCAATGACTGGCACCACTTGCTCAAACACGCACTGCAACGGGAGGGGGTTACCCCGCGCCGGGCAGAATCCCTCTGCACCCTGGTGGTGGCCGCGGTGGAAGGCAGCATCGCCCTGTGCCGGGCCCAACGCTCGGTACAACCACTGCACGAGATCCAGCGTGAGCTGATCCCCCTGCTGGAACAGGCCATAGCCCAATCGCAGACTTAGACCGCCGGGCAAGATTGGCCCGGGCGCTTTAAAAACACAGAGGCGGGTCTACACTGAGGGAATCGTAAAATAAAAATCGAATGGACTCGGAGGCCGCTTCATGAACGGAGCAACCAAAATCGGCAGCGCCAGCGTCGAAACCATTGATTGCCAAACACTCAGCCAGCACCCCCCCCCAGGACAACCCCACATCACACCATCACACCCGTGCCGGTCCTGTGGCCTTAATGAGCACTGTTTACCCGCCCTGTTCTCCGGCCAACCGGCGTCGTTGCGGGATTCCGTATTGAGCAACCTGATCCGCCACCAGGAGATCCACGTGCTGCGGCGGGAGTACCTGTTCCGCCAGGACGACGTTTTCAATTCCGTCTTCATCGTGCAATCGGGTGCGGTCAAAACCGTATTACTGGACGCCGGCGGCTGTGAACAGATCACCGGCTTTTTCTTTCCCGGGGATGTGTTCGGTTTGGACGGCATCAACACCCACCACTACACCACCTCCTGCCTGGCACTGGGCAACGCCCGCGTCTGCGCCATAGAATTTGCGCAATTGGAGAAACTCAGCAGCAGTGTGCCCAGCCTGCAGCATCACGTTTTCCGCATGATGGCCAGGGAAATCGAACGCAATCAGCACACCATGGCCATTCTCAACCACAAATCAGCAGAACAGCGGGTGGCCTATCTGCTGCTGCGGTACGCCTTGCATCGCCGCCGCCTGCAACTGCCCATCCTGGATTTTTCGCTGCCCATGTCACGGCGCGATATGGCCAACCATCTGGGCCTGGCCATGGAAACCGTGAGCCGGATCCTGTCCCGTTTTCAGCGCCTGGCGCTGTGCCGGATTCATGGCCGCCGCATCGTGTCACTGAATATCGCCGCCCTGCAGGAACACTTTGAACACACCCCACAGCCATTTATGCAATAGCATTGCATAAATGGCTGGCCTCGCTTATAGTCTTGAGCAAACAACAACACGACTCGCGGGCAACACAGGCTATGAAATCATTCCACAACAAAGTGGCCGTCATCACCGGTGCCGGCAGCGGCATCGGTCGTGCATTGGCGTGCGCCTTTGCCGAACAGGGCTGTCATCTGGCGCTGGTGGATGTCAACGCAGCAGCCCTGCAGGAAACCGCCGACACCCTTGCCCGCATCACCGACAAACGCATCAGCACCCACCTGTGCGATGTGGCGGATCGGGAGGCCATGAAAGCTTTACCGGCAACCATCGAACAACAGCACGGTGCCATTCACCTGCTGTTCAACAACGCCGGAGTCACCATCAACAAAACCTTTGAACAGAACACCGAAGCGGACATCGATTTTGTCATGGGCATCAACCTGTGGGGTGTACTCTATGGCTGCTATTATTTTCTGCCCTACCTGAAAAAACAGGATGAGGCCCACATCATCAACACCTCCAGCCTGGCGGGCTATCTGGGCATGCCCAACCAAAGCACCTACTGCCTTACCAAAGCGGCGGTGAAATCCCTGAGCGAAACCCTGCGGGTGGAACTGGCCCACTACCAAATCGGCGTTACCAGCATTCACCCCGGCACCATTCGCACCAACATCTTACGCAGCGCTGCCGGCAAATCCGGTAGCAACATGGCCACCACCAACAAACTGGCGGGCCTCATGGAACGCTATGGAATGCCACCGGAAAAGCTGGCAAAAAAAGTGGTGCACGCGGTGCAGAAAAACAAAATGCAGGTACGGGTGGGGTTTGATTCCTATCTGGGGGATTGGCTGAAACGCCTGTTTCCGAGCGCCATTCACCGGCCGTTCCAGTGGGGGTTTGGAAAAAGCATTGCGAAATAAAGCATGCGGGCCTGCACCCAACCAGGCCCGCGCCATGAACCTGCTATTACTCAGGTGTCCACACCACTTTTACCGCATCATTAATCTCTCCGGCTGCAACATAGCCAACGGTGTTGGGGTTATCCGCAACCAGTCTTAACATATCCTCCGAGGACATCGCCATCTTCGGGGGCACACCACCACCCGTGAAAATCAATCTTGACCAATAGGAACGTACCTGGCCATCCGTTTTGCCCGTAGTCCGCTCGTAGAAATCATCACGCACCGGTGCATTGTGAGGCATATCCAGGGGAATGGCGCTGCGCCCATCGGGGAACTGCATGAGTTTACCCAGAAAAATACGTTCCACCTGTTGTTGCGTCAGCTCCGAAACGGGATTGTCTTTGCTGACCACCACCACGACATCAGCGTGGGCTATATTGAGCATCACCATCAGCAAAAGAGGACTAACAAAAGAAAGTATGCGTGTCATATTCATGTCCTCCTAAAAAATGAAATCCAGTGCAACTGAAATAATGTTGATATCGCGGGATTGAGCAAAAAATTCCGGCGTGTAATTTACAAACTCTGCTGCAGTGTTCTTTGGTTTCATCACATAATCCCATTGGGCTTTCAGCGCATAGCCACCGGAAATATCCCAGCGCACACCCGCACCAACCGCATCACGCTCAATAAGAAATTCAGAACCGGCATTGACCGCACTCACCAAACCACCCAAACCAGGATCTATTGAGGAGGTATCAAGATCAGGGAACTTGGCCTGATTGCGATGAATCAGCTTACTAACCGAGAAATAAGGGGATACGTTGCCGAAATGATAGCCTCCCAGAAAATAAACCCCGTCCAGGCTCTGGGCAAAATCGGAGTCAAACTCTCTGCGGGCATATTCAGTTTGAACGAAGAGCCCGCCCTCGTCATACATATAACCGATACTGATGAAATCGGTCGGCACATCCAGACGCTGCATTCGGTCATGAATCAACGCTGCATTGGCTACGCCGTTGGCCTCCAACATGTCCATGGCCACATCATATAATTCCAATGCATCGTTCTTGACGTCCATTTTGAAATTTTGATAACCAATCCTGAACTTGGAGCCACCCTTTTCAAAGGTTGCATCGAATGACTTAATGTCGAAAGTGAAATCCAGGGTCCCGTTGACCTGATTAATCTCTTGATTTAAAGAGCCGAATCCGGCTCGCAACTTAACCAGCGAATCACCCCATAGAAATTTATAACCGGTGTCGAAGCCATTCATATAAGAGATGGGGCTTAGCAAATACACCTCAGCAACGGGGCGCACGGCGGGCTGCGCATAGCCCACCATGCGCGATTCAGACACTAAAAAGGTCGGCGCAACAAAACGTCCGGCACGCAGATACAACTGTTCATTGACATCGTATTTGAGATTGGCCCATTCAAAGTAAGGCTGAGTGCTGTTGTAATCCGAGAGCCTGCGGGAAATAATCTGAGCGGTGGCCGTGAGCTTGGACGTAATAGCCACATCAACCTGTGCACCAAAGATGCTATCCAAGCCACCATCAGGGTTATTGCTGCTGCCAACACCGGTACTCTGTTCAATATTGGCTCGGTAGTCAGAATCCTGATCATCGCTCAACGCAAAAGCAACCGTACCAAATCCGGATATCCGCACCCTTTCCTCTAAATCCATATCGGCGTACGCCGACCGGCACAAAACACCCATGGCGAACAAACCAAGGGCAAATATAACCAGTAACCGTCTTTTCATCTTTATCACTCCGCTATGACCAACAGGAACCGCAACTGCGTCGGCACCGTATGAAGCGTGAAGTTCGGAACTTCACACCTACATTGAGATCAAAATCTAGCAGAGGTCTACACGCTCAACAAACAAGCAAATCATTGTTATTTATGGGTTTTTCGCCAAGAAAGAGAGGCTCCGGTTGACATTATAAAACAGCAAAATCCGATGAAATTGAACAAACCGATCATCTGCCGCAACCGCAACAAAAGAACAGCAAAGTGATACCGAAAGCATCCGTGAATTTTCCTTGAAAACGAACAGGATAGCCGCAATCATTTGGACGCAGGCCATAGTGACGTAAAACCGACAGCGATAATCGTTATTACCTCTGGGTTTGCGACACTGACATAAAATAAGAAAACAATCTAAAAAAATAATCACTGTGTGATTAAATAAAAATACACCGATGCAAACGGCTATCACCAACTGATGAATACCACTTTGGTAAAACCACCTGCTTATATGTACCCCTGGGAAAAGCGCACGCTTTTTCTGGGCAAACTGCCGCGCCCCCTCAAAGTGGCTTACGGTGCAGCGACACTGATCATCAGTCTGGGCAAGCCCATCCAAGCAAGGCTGGCGAACAGAACCCTGGAAGGATATAGCTTTCTCATCCCACCTAATGCCGAGGTTACGATTAACACCGGCATCCAAGCGGTTGCAGTTTTCCACCTGGATGTATTAGGTGAAGACTATAAAATGTTTACCTATCATTTCTCCGCTGCGCATACGAGGGATGGCGCCTACTGCGATCTGAATGAAGAAGCGGACTTTCGCGCACTGTTAACCAAGCTATACCAACAACCTTCTGATTCATCACCCACCTACACTCAACTGACGGCACTACTGGATTATACGTTTGGGAATCAGAGCGACCTGATTCTGACTGACCAGGAAATTGCCGTTGCGGTTGCCGCCATCAAAAATCAATTCGAGGACAACATTCCAATCACTGAATTGGCCAACATGGTTGGCATGTCCGTTCCCACTCTGATGCGACGCTTCAAACAGCAAACCGGGATGCCCATACGCCGGCTCCGGCTATGGCATCGTATGTATGAATCCATGATTTTTATCAGCAGCGGCCAAAACCTGACAGATGCCGCCTACAGCGCCGGATTCGCCGACTCCGCTCACTACACCAGAACCTTTCAGAACATGTGGGGCATCGGCCCCAGCTCACTGTTCAACAAAACCATTCGCGCCCACATCATTGCGCCGCCAACGACACCGACAGTGGAACCTGGCTACCCAGAAACCCCTTAATGTAACGCCCGGCTTCTTTTGGGCATTCCAGCATGGGTACATGCCCTACATTACTCATAATAACGGCCTGACTGTTGGGAATCCCACGCTGAAACACGTCCGCCATTGATGAATCCATGATGCCATCCTTATCACCCCAAACAATCAGCGCAGGCTGCATGATATTCGCGAGCACACTATCCACCATTTGATCCGGGTGAGTAAGCCGTTCATCTTCATCCATAATATCGGCAAAGAGTTTTCTGGCCCTGTCCATACGCTCAAGCCCCTCTTGATAGGAAACCTGTTTTATCGACTTTGGAATTGCGGAAACATCTGCCACAGATATCTTCAAAAGCAGATCGAATTCCGCCTGATTGGAGAAAAAGAACGGATTTTTACCTTCAGACAGCGCTTTAAAAAACGGACTAACCACTGGCGGCTTAACGCCGACCGAATTCAACAACACCACACTACGCACATCTTCAGGGTAGGCTACACAAAAGAGCGATGTAATCCATCCGCCCATTGAATTGCCCACCATATGGAATCGCTGCAAGCCCAAGGCATCAACGAAATTCTTCAATTCGTTGACATAAAAGGGAATGTCATGGGTATAGGATTCCTCATACCAGGAATCACCATGGCCACATAAATCCGGTGCAATAATATGATATTGTTTTAACCTTGAAGCCAAAGGAATCCAATGATCCTTGTCGGCATTGAAGCCATGAATCAGCAGAACGACGTCTTTCCCCTGACGATTATTATCGTAATAGGCGTACTTGCGCCCCTGCTCAAGCTCGATCGATCTACGCTCGAGCCCGGCCCAACGACGGCCTACCCCCTTAATCAGGCGGGTACAGGATTGATGCCAGAGATTTTTCAGATTATCCGTTCCGGTAGGGTGATTATTCATAACAGGGTTCCATCTATAAAATAGAATCCCAGTCTAAATCCACCGCCCTATGCCCACTTGAATGAATGTATCGCGAATTTCCATACCGCTTTATTCAGCAGGCTATGGGTAGTATTGAACCCAGTACAACGCCCACGGCACCACCGCCAACACGGCAGTAACGAGTTTTCCGAACCGCCCCGGTTTAACCAGAAAGCTCTTGTGCGGCTGCTTCGGATCGTAGTAAACCGCCACCTTTCCGCTGCTATCCCGCCCCATTGAGTGCAACTGCTTTTTCAGAATAAAGCGGGCGTTGTTGTTGGTTACAAACACCCAGGGTGATAATTTGCTGCCGGTATATTCCTTACCTTCCACAACATACCGGTACGATACAGCGGCCACATAATCCTTCTGTGAGGGCGCATGGGCATAACCAAACTCCCTAATGCGCTCATCCACCAATTCACCCATTACACTGGGCCGGGAAGACACCTTGATTTGATAGCGCAGCGAATACAACAGCATGACCAACGCATACAGCGCAGCAAAAAAGAAAACGCCCTGAGCCTGCCCATCACGGGCCAGGCTCCACATCTGTTGGACGTAATCAACGATGGCCATAATAAGGCCCCTACCCCAAGCTCAATACATGCACCAGATAGTTGTGATCAGCCCGGGGATAGGGGCGATCAGCGCTGTTGGCCAGATCCGTGGTGGCCCCCCAGTTGTACATCTGGCCCGCCTCATTGATGTATACCCAATGGCGTAATCCCAGATACTGCGTGTTCCTGTGGGCTGTATTACCCACACCGCACACGCAATTCCTGAAATTTCTTAAATTCTGCTGGCTCCACACATCGGTATGGGGCACCTCCGTGGCCGTGCCACCCACCCATTTGATGTACTCCTTCAGGGCGTTTTTGGTCATCGCCACACCCCAACCTGCCTCGGTAGCCTTATTCCCATTCGTGCCCCCCTTGATAGCCTGAACGGCGGTTTGGCATTCCTGAATCAGTGAATCAATGGTTTTATTTGCATGAGCGCCGCCAAACGCCCGGGTGAAATTCACCATCTCAGTGGCCACCTCAGGCTTGCTCACTTTGGCGTAGCGCAAAAACTCCAAAACGGACAACCCCAAATTGTATTCCAGCTCATTCTTACTCAATCCATCCAGCGCATTGCTATCACTGCTGGACAACAAAATACCGTGAACCACCGACACAAAGCCGCAGACGCCGCCCCAATAGTTTTGACCGAGAAGTTGCATAAGAAACCTGCCTTGGAAAGAAAATGTAAGCGCACAAGGTATACCGCCAATACTGGTGAAGACAAGAGTAAGAATACCCAGGGGCAGTGGTGGGAAGGGTAAAAACCCCGGGGGAAGCCCTGAACTGTACGGGGGATAACCAACTTACCCCGGGGGAAGGCCCAAGCTGTACGGGGGACGACCAATTCACCCCGGGGGAAGGCCCAAGCTGTACGGGGGACGACCAACTTGCCCCGGGGAAGCCCTTACGCTGGTGTTTCTTCGGTAATGGGCTCGGGGGAAGGGGTGGTGCGACGTTGGGAGCGCCGATAGCGGCTGTGGTAACCCTCCTGACGGCTCTCGCTATTCCAGAACACAAACTGGCCACAGGCGCGGATCTCATCCACGGCCTCCTTCAGGTGCATATACGCCTGATCCCGAATCACACGGGCACTGTTGCCCCCTGCCCGCTCGCCATTCACCTGGGCCAACAACTCGGCCATGGCATCCGCCGTGGTGGCAGCCTGCTGCAACTGCTCGGCCCCCACACCCACCACCTGCAACGGCTCAGGGTGAGCGCGGCCCAGAATCGCAATATCATTCAAATCCTGAATCATATCGGCGTGGCCCGTACCCTCAGCGATCTGCGCCACCCGCTTCAACAACACCTCATCATGGCGATAGGCATAGCGCATAGTGCGCAACATTTGATCACGCAACCCATAGGCCGCAGGCGCATCCTGATCCGGCTGCACCCACTGGTACAGGTTCTCTGCCTCTTGAATGTAGTGTTTGATAGGAAGGTTAGGCTTTTTGATGCTATCCGTGCTGATGGCCTCAATGGCCGCCAGCTTGGCAGCGTAATCCGTGCTACTCATTATGTAAGTCCTTTTGGTTTATGGATTTAGAAAAAAACACCCCGGCGCGGGAGGATGGAAACGCAGCCGGGGCCGGAACGGGGCTCCGACTATAGAGACGGGCGGCGTGTAAAAATGATGGGGATTGTAAAGTATTTGATGCATCTTTAAGCAGACTTTATACTGACAGACATCTATTGGGGTAATGAGACCAGATGTTTCTGTCGGAAAAGCGTGGCTCATTATCACAAACCGTTATTGCAATCCTGACCCCTTACAAATTGATAGAACAGTAGACACATTTTTATACGCGGGCACTTTACTTAAATGTAGTTCGGAAATAAGGGTGCTCAGTACGCATGAACAAAGTAAATTCTGGGGATAAGTTTACTGAGTTCGTTAGATCCAGAGATAGGCAACCTAGGGATGGTTATGATGGTGATATCTGGGGATATGTGAATTTGGTACATAGATATAAATGTTAAATGGTGCCCTGTAGTTTGATTCGTTTTAAGTGATATTCGGCTTCGCCGGAGCGCTATAAGTTTGGGTAGTGGTATCAAATATTTGAGTGGCTGATAGTGATCACGTTCGTGGAACTCTACCAGTAACGAGTGTTGCAATCGTATTATCCAAGTGGCGCTGAGACATAAATTGCGTAGTTCTTAATAGATCTGGCGGGCTGTTGAAGGTCGACCATCAAACTGCTCGTTCTTCGAGGTTGTAGTAGGGTGCATTGGCGGTGGCAATTACGGTATTCTAATTGTCATGTTCGTTGAGTTTAGGGTGGCGCGCTCGCGCCACAACGTGGTTGTTGGCAGGTTGGTTCCAGCACCGTTTTAACTATCCGGTCAACGCGGACCCAGCTACGCCGCACCAACATGTGGTCGCTGCGCTTTTACCACATGTCGGCACAACGCAGCTGGGCCGGTTACCTCAGCGTTAACTGGCCGAACCAATATTGACTAAATATTCAAGGAGACAAAATGTCATTATCTTTCTCGGAACAAGAGATTCAACAGGTTTTCGGGAGCGAGGCGGCAGAAGATGAAAACATCGACAGACTTCGTTCTTACTACTTTAAAAGCAAAACTTACGAAGAAGTAAATTCCGACTTACCCCTTCGTATATTAGTTGGCCATAAAGGTATCGGGAAATCCGCTTTATTTCAGGTGTCAATGGCTGAGGATGAAGATCAAAATAAACTGTCAATTTTGATAAAACCAGATGACATAATTGATCTTGGCGAGGAGAACAGAGACTTTCTTAAAGTAATCCGAAGCTGGAAGAATGGTTTGAACGAAATTATCGCTGAAAAGGCGTTGTGCTCACTGGGTAATACAAACGGATCGTGGAAAGAGAGATTATCTGGGTATGGAGGGAAAATATTAAACTTTCTTCAGGATAGTATTAATAATCCAGAAATATTGAATGTTAGTCCGGCTAGGGAATCGATAGTTAATCGTTTTTCCAAAAGAAAGTCCATACAAGTTTACATTGATGATTTGGATAGAGGATGGGAGGGCTCTAAAGAGGGAGTCAGAAGAATATCTGCTCTATTAAATGCAGTGAGAGATCTGTCTAATGAAAATCCGGGCTTGAATTTTAAAATCTCATTGAGATCTGATGTTTATTATTTAGTTAGAACATCAGATGAATCCACAGATAAGATAGAAGGTTCGGTTATTTGGTATTCATGGACTAACCATGAAATATTCGTGATGCTAGTTAAAAGAGTCGAAACGTATTTTGGAAATGAAGTTAATGAGTTGACTCTGATGGGGACTAATCAAGATATTTTGGCCAGGAGGTTAAACGGCATATTCGAAGAGCGATTTCAGGGCAGGGGGCACTGGAATAATGCTCCAATGCACCAGGTAATCCTATCTTTACTTCGACAGAGGCCAAGAGATTTGGTTAAGCTCTGCAGCTTGGCAGCACGAAATGCTAGAAGGCGTCGCGGAAGCATAATCGATACCGATGATCTTGAGGGTTCATTTGAGGAGTATTCTCAGGGTCGGCTGCAAGACACTGTGAATGAATATAGAAGTGAACTTCCTGACATTGAGAGACTTCTATTAGCGATGAAGCCATCCAAAAAGGAGAAAAAAGCTTCATTAAGTTATTTGTATACAACTGATCAGCTGTTAAAGAAAATAAATGATATCCAGTCTCAAGGTGCATTTAAATTTTCATCTGGAGCAAACGCCTCAACTAAAGACCTTGCTGCGTTTCTATACAAAGTAAACTTTCTGACTGGGAGAAAGGATATCGGAGGTCATATTGACAGAAAGTACTTTGAAAACAATCGATATCTTGCAAATAGGTTTGTCGATTTTGGTTATGACTGGGAGGTCCACCCTGCGTTCCGGTGGGCACTTCAGCCTGACGACTTTAGGGAAGTACTAGAAAATTTATAGTTTATCGCGCGTGCCAGTTAACAAGGCGCTGCTTGGGACAAACTTACGCTACGCTCCAGTTTGCCCCAGAGCGCGGCGTTATAGCGCCGTGTTACCCACAATTAGTAGACATCCTTTATAGTTAGACTAACCACTATGGAGGTGTCCGAGATGGCACGCAAGAAGACCCAAGCTTATACCGAAGAATTTCGCCGAGAAGCGGTAAACAGGGCCTCGAAAGAAGGCATTACTACTGCTCAGGTTGCCAAAGAGTTAGGAGTGAGTGCCCAGCAGATCTATAACTGGCGTCGTCAGTTCACCCGTCTTTCTGATAAGCAGTTCAATACGGTAGATGGTGTTGATTATTCCAAGCAAGAGAGCGAGGAGACGCGCAGACTACGTCGGGAAAACAAGAAGCTCAAAGAGGAGCTGGAATTTTTAAAAAAGGCAGCGGCGTACTTCGCGAACGACCAAAAGTGAAGTACGCCTTAATCAGGGAGTACATTGATCAGTATCCTGTTGCGCTCATGTGCCGTGTTCTGAGGGTATCCAGGTCCGGCTATTATCGCTGGATGGAACGCCCTGTTAGCGATCAGGCACAGCGACGATTAGAGATGGAGGCGCTAATCAAAGACACCTACGAGTCCTTTGAAGCGGTTTACGGAGCGCCAAGATTGGCGAAAGAACTGACGGAGCTTGGTCATCCCTGTTCCGTCAACTATGTCGCTCAGATCATGTTTGAGCAGGGTATAAAGGCTTTGAATGGAAAGGGATTCAAGTATCCTAGACATAGCCTGACGATGCATAATGTATCGGACAACCTGCTGTGGCGCGACTTCTCTGCCTGCCAGCCAAACGAGAAATGGACGACCGATATCACCTATATCTGGGTCAAGGATCGTTGGTTGTATTTGGCGGTGGTGATGGATCTGTTCTCGC